>JASHOV010000314.1 GCA_030038495.1 Streptosporangiaceae bacterium | reverse complement strand
TCGACCCGGCGCGGGCTCACGGCTCGCTACCCGGCAGCGCCGGCCTGGGGGGACGACCCCCCGTACCCCCCGCCGAAGCTCACCGATGCGGCGACATGCTCGGCCAGCAGCGGCGGCGGCGCGAACGCAGGATCGCCGTAGGCCGCGTGCATGGCCCGCAGCCCGTCCAGCACTGCCTGGCCGCCGACCTTGTCCAGCAGCCGGAATGGTCCGAGCGGGTAGCCGCAGCCCAGCGTCATGGCGTTGTCGACGTCGGTGACCGTTGCGTAGCCGTCCTGCACCATCCGGACCGCGTCGGCCAGGTGCGGGTACAGGAGCGCGCCGACCAGGAATCCCGGCCGGTCGGGGGCGTGCACGGCCCGCAGGCCGAGCCGGCCGGCCAGGGCGCCGCCCGCGGCCTTCGCCTGCGCCTCGGTCAGCCGGGTGCTCACCACCTCGACCAGGTCCCCGGCTGCGAGGTGCAGGCCGACGGCCTGGGTGGCGCGGCCGGCTTCGACGGCGGTCGGCAGTACCTTCTCGTCCGGGGCGGCGGCGATGACGACCAGGTCGCTGGCATGCGCCGGGTTCCGCGTGACGTTGACGCCGGAGGCGGCCGCGGCGCTCGCGAGCTCGGCGTCTGCGGCTCGTCCCGAGCCGATCAGCGTCACCGTCGACGGCGGCGGCCCGGCGGCCTCGTTCCCGTCCCGTACATCGCCGCTACCCTCGGCGCCGACAGCGGCGGCTGGCTCCCGGTAGCCGTAGATGCCCTGTCCCGACTTGCGGCCCATCCGGCCGGCGCTGACCAGCCGGCGCAGCAGCGGGGCCGGCGCATACCGGGTACCGCCCAGCTCGCCGTCGAGTACCTCGAGGATCGACAGCGAGGTATCGAGGCCGATCAGGTCAAGGAGCGCGAGCGGGCCCATCGGCAGGCCGATCCCGGCCGTGGCCGCGGTGTCGATGTCCTCGCGGCTGCCGTAGCCCGTCTCCAGCAGGCGGACGGCGTGGTTGAGATAGGGCAACAGCAGCGCATTCGCGACAAAACCGGCACGGTCGGTGACCTCCACCGGCGTCTTACCTAGGCGGCGGGCGAGGGCCGCCATCCCATCGGCCAGGCCGGGCGCGGTCAGCACGGTCGAGACCACCTCGACCAGGCGCATCACCGGCGCCGGGTTGAAGAAGTGCAGGCCAATGACTCGGTCGGGGTCCTTGGTCGCCGCCGCGATCGAGGTCACCGACAGCGAGGACGTGTTCGTCGCCAGGATGGCCTCTGGCCCGCAGACGCGGTCAAGCTCGGCGAAGATCTGCCGCTTTATCTCCATCCGCTCCGGCACCACCTCGATCGCAAGATCGACCGTGGCGGCCTCGCTGAAGCCCGCCGCCGGGCGAACCCGGTGCAGGATCCCGGCCTTGTCGGCCTCGCTCAGCTTGCCCCGGCCGACCGCGCGGGTGAGCGAGGCCTCCAGCAGGCCCAGGCCGCGGGCCATCGCGTCGGGGTCAACCTCGATGGCGACCACGGCTATCCCGGCCCTGGCGAACACCTCGGCGATCCCGGCGCCCATCGTGCCGAGGCCGACGACTGCTACCTCGCGAATCTCCATGGTCGCGACATTACCCGGGGCGCCGCCGCGCGGTATTAGCAGGGCGCCGGCGGGAGTCCGCCCGCACCCTGGGCACCCGGCGACATACTGGGGGCACTCGCCATTCGCCGCCATACCGAGGGGAATCCAATGCCGCGTCCTGACCGCAGCAGCGCGCTGGATCACGTCGTGGTTCTCATGTTCGAGAACAGATCGTTCGACAACCTGCTCGGCCGCCTCTACCAGCCGGGCGACGTCCCCGCCTTCGAGGGGGTAACGGGGCTGGACCTCACGAACCCGATTCCGGAGTGGGCGGGCGACAGGGGCGGGCGCGACGTGGTCCCGTACGGGCTGGCGGCGGGCATGAACACGCCGAGCCCCGATCCCGGCGAGGAGTACCAGCACGTCAACACGCAGCTATTCGGGATCATCGACCCGCCGTCCAACCGCAACGTGCTCGCGGAGAAGATGACGCCGCCGTACAACGCACCCGCGGACTCGGGCCAGCGGCCGACGATGGACGGCTTCGTGGCGGACTACATCAGCGCGTTCACCGCCGAGATGGGACGCGAGCCGTCGTACACCGAGTACGCGCAGATCATGACCGGGTACGCGCCCGCGCAGATGCCGGTGGTGTCGGCGCTCGCCCGCGGCTTCGCGACCTTCGACCACTGGTACTGCGAGGTGCCGACGCAGACGTTCGCGAACCGGTCGTTCTTTCACGCCGCGAGCTCGTCGGGCTACGTCGACAACCTGACGCCCATCGAGGCGTTCCCGCTGCACAACGATGCGGAGACGATCTTCGAGCGGCTGCACGAGCAGGGGCTGAGCTGGAACGTGTACTGCGACCCGCCCAGCCACATCTCGCTGACCGGAGTCATCCACGCCCGCCGGCTGCTGCCGCGGCACGCGGAGCGGTTCTGCACCACCGACCAGTTCCTGCAGGACGCCGCCGACGGGAACCTGCCCGCGTACTCGTTCATCGAGCCGAACCTGCTATTCGGCCACAACGACATGCACCCGGCCTTCGACGCGCTGTTCCCTGACGCGTCGATAGATCCGCCGTCCTCGCTGCTGGGCGGCGAGGCGCTGCTGGCCAGGATCTACGACGCCGTCCGGACGATGCCAGCGGACGGTAGCTCGAATCCGTACAACACGATGCTGCTTGTCACCTTCGACGAGCACGGCGGCACCTACGACCACGTTCCGCCGCCACTGGCGGCCCCGCCGGATCCGGCCGCCACGTTCCGCCAGTACGGCTTCGGCTTCGACCGCTCCGGCCTACGGGTGCCCGCCTTCGCGATCTCGGCCTGGATACCGGAGCGCACGGTGGTAACCGGCGAGTACCGGAACACCTCGCTGATCCGGACGCTGCGCGCGCGCTGGCCCCTGGGCGACCCGCTCACCAATCGCGACGCCGCCGCCGCCGACATCACGCCGGTGCTGACCCTGGATACCCCGCGCGACCCGGCCGACTGGCCGACGGTGACGCCGCGGCCGGTGCCGCCCTACGCCGGCCAGGTGCCGGCGGCCGGGGCGGCAGCGCGGGGGCTGTGCCGGGCCGCGTTCCACGCGTGCGTCGCCCTGGCCGCCGACCGCGGCAAGGCCGACAAGGCAGTAACCCAGGACGAGGACCTGTCCAGGGCGAAGGCGATCGAGCTGCTCAGCGACCTCGCGCCGCTCGAGTTTCCCCGGCTCCGCGTTCGCTCGTAACGGCTGCCCGTCAGCCGGGCGGCGTTCCCGTCCTGGCGAGCTGTCGCTCGATGATCGCCAGGTCCGGCTCACCGCCCTGGAGCAGCTGCTGGACCGGCCACGCGGCCATGTCGACGCGGAAGGCACGGTAGACCGGCTCGATGGCGGCTTCTTCCAGCTCGCTGAGGGGCCAGCCACGGCGGGCCAGCTCGGCGCGGTACTCCGGCGTAACCTGCGGCGCGCGGTAGGTGCGGGCAATGGCCAGCTCATAGGGCCGCGAGTCCAGGTGCGTCAGGCCGAAGTCGATGACGCCCGCCAGCCGGCCGCGGTCGTAGTGCACGTTCCACTCGGCGAAGTCTCCGTGCACGACCAGCAGCGGCAGCTCGCCGGCCCCGATCGCGGCCAGGGCGTCGTGCGCCTGCACTGCCGCGGCCTGGAGCCAGTCACCCAGCCTGGCGCTGTGCTCGGTCAGCACGCGGACACACGCTGCCCAGTCGAGCGCGGTGTGCACGGTGTACCCGGAGTGCTGCGTGCGCCAGCAGGGGCGCTGCCCGATTCGCTCGCCGAGGCCGCGCAGCGCCAGATGCAGCCGGGCCAGGTCGCGGCCGCGCCGACGCTGCTGCGCGGCGTTCTCCCGCTGGCGCGCGACCGCGCCGCCGGGCACATACCGGGTCAGGCAATAGAGGGCACCGTCGTGCTGGCAGAGCTCGCTGAGCGGAGCCGGGACGACCCATCCTCGGCCAGCCAGATAATTCAGCACCGTGTGCTCGTAGGCAAGGTCCGGCGCGGTGCTGTGGACGTGATATCGGCGCAGCACGACGCGCTGCCCGGCGGTGGTCTCGACCATCCAGCTGCAGTTCTCGAGCGGTAGCTCCTTGAGCGTCACGACACCGCCCGGCCGCACGCCGAGCAGTTCCAGCACGCGCGCGGGCGGTCCGGTCAGTCGCCGCGCTCCCAGGTGTTGGTGAACTTACCCGCCGACGTAATAGCGCTCGGCAGCACCATCACGTTGCCCTTGTCGTCCACCATCGTGACCTTGACCGGGCTCTGCGTGCCCAGGGAGACGCCGTTGACGGTGCAGCCGGTGTAGGTCACCTTGGCGAAGTCGGTCAGCTCGGGCGTGCTGCTGTCCGCACCCGGCCCGGAGGTCACCACCTCGGCTGAGGACCGGGCCAGGCCGGCCTCCTGCTGCGTGACGGTCTCCGTCCAGCCCTGCGTCGCGTCGGCGAGCACCAGTGTGTAGGTCTCGGTACCGCTGAACGTCACAGAAGCGCTCAGCACGTCGCCGGGCTCGACCGGGTTGCTGAAGTACACCGGGCTGGCCGGGTACATGTCGTACCAGCCGAGGTAGGAGGCCGCACCGCTGGTGCAGTCTGCCTCGGTCCCGATCTGCTCGACCGAGTCGCTGCTGACCCCGTCGAGGCCGACCCAGAACGCCACGTCCTGGTCACCCTTGACGCACGTCGCACCGGGCTCGGTCCAGCCTGCTGACACGCTGCTGAACGCGCCGTCGGCCCCGCTCAGCTCATACCCGGCCCAGCCAGTCGACTCGGTGCCACCAGCCTGGGCGGTACCCGGTCGCGCCGCCGCGAGCGCGCCCGATGCGCCGCCGATCATCGTGCACACCGCCAGGACAACCGCTAACCACCAGAACCTTCTCCGCATTGCTCCTCCGCGCTGCTTCGCACCGAGCCGGGATCGGATCGCCCTGTCACCTTCTTATGCGGATATAGCCCTTTCATCAATACTTCGGCGAGTCGGGCTCTACCCAGAGCGCGAATGCCGGCCAGCGCTGCACCAGTAAAGCCACAGCCCGCTACAGTGCTCCTCGTGCGGCTCGTGATTGCCCGATGCAGCGTTAACTACGCGGGGCGGCTGTCGGCTCACCTGCCGCTGGCGACCCGGCTGATCATGGTCAAGGCCGACGGATCCGTACTGGTGCACAGCGACGGCGGGTCGTACAAGCCGCTGAACTGGATGTCGCCGCCCTGCCGGCTGGCCGAGGCCGAAGGTCAGTGGGTCGTCACGGCGAAGTCCGGCGAGATGCTCACGATCACGATCGAGGAGATCCTGAGCGACTCGTCCCACGAGCTCGGGATCGATCCGGGCCTGGTCAAGGATGGCGTCGAGTCGCATCTTCAGGAATTGCTGGCCGCGCAGCTGCAAATACTCGGCGAGGGCTGGCGGCTGGTGCGGCGTGAGTATCCGACGGCGATCGGCCCGGTCGACCTGATGTGCCGCGACGGCGCGGGCGTGAGTGTCGCGGTCGAGATCAAGCGCCGCGGTGAGATCGACGGCGTGGAGCAACTGTCCAGATATCTTGAGCTGCTCAACCGAGATCCGCTGCTCACGCCGGTGCGGGGCATATTCGCCGCGCAGGAGATCAGGCCGCAGGCACGCGTGCTCGCGGAGGATCGCGGCATCAGGTGCGTGACACTGGACTACGACGCCATGCGCGGCACCGACGACGGCGCCTTGCGGCTGTTCTGAGCCTCACGGCGCCGGCCGACGGCCGGTCGTCACCGTGTCCCGATTCGTTGTGCGAGCCGATGCGGCAGCGAGGACCTGCAAGGGGGGCACGGCTCGTGGGACAGCGATTTGACGAGATCAGGACCGAGCGGCTGATCATGCGCCGGTGGCGGGACTCCGACCGGGAACCGTTTGCCGAGCTGAACGGTGACGCCGATACCATGCGGTTCTTCCCGTCCACCTTGGACCGGGCGGCCAGCGACGCCTTCGTCGACAGGAACGAGGCGCGTTTCGAGCGGCAGGGCTTCGGCCTGTGGGCCCTGGAGATCGCCGCGGCCGGGCGGTTCATCGGCTTCACCGGCCTGAACCCGATGCCGGACGGCGTGCCCGGCGCGGGCGGCATGGAGGTCGGCTGGCGGCTGAGGAAGGACGCCTGGCATCACGGCTATGCGACCGAGGCGGCGCTGGCGGCGCTGGACGTGGCTTTCGACGGCGCGGGCCTGGACGAGATCTGGTCCATGACCGCGGTACTGAACGAGCCCTCACAGGCGGTCATGCGTCGCATCGGGATGACGCGGTACGGATTCTTCGAGCACCCGTCGGTGCCCGCGTCCAGCCCGCTGCGACCGCACGTCGTCTACCGCATAGGACGCGCCGACGACCGGCCGTCTTAGCCACAGGCCGCTGGTGGGCGCCCGGTCCGCGCCGGCGGTCCGACCAGCTCGCGGCTGGAGTCATCGCGGTCTGCCCCATCGTGGAACTAGAGTTCCTGTACTCGGCGCGGTCACTGGCGGACCGGCTAGAAAAGCAACGGCTAATGGGTGATCTGTTCGGCTGTGTGTCGATGGCCGAAATCGCCGCCACCGCTGAGCGAGAGCGCCTCACCGTATTGTGCGAGGACCGTGATTACCTGACGGTCGCGACGGTGACCGGCCAGCCCGTCAAGCTCGTGACCGATGTGTGAGTTCCCGAGCGTATGACCGGCCAGTCCGGACACCACCGCGGCCCGCGGCCGTCATGCTGGCGGGCAGCCGGTACCGCTAAGTCCGCGAGCAGATGCGCGTTGATCGCCTTCGCGGCCGCGGCCAGTTCCGGTACCACCGCTACCGCGACTCCGGCCCTGCGCATCCGGACGGCGCCGCCACCGGGCACGAAAATCGGCGGCTCCCGCCACGCGATCACCACCCGGCGGATGCCGCTGGAGACGATCAGGTCGGCGCACGGCACCGGCCTCGAGGCTCGGGCCGCGCACGGCTCGAGCGAGCTGTACAGCGTCGAGCCGGCCAGCAGGCCGGGGTCGGCACCCGCGCTGGCCGCCCTGGCCAGGGCAACCTCCTCGGCATGATCGGCCGGGTCGAGCTCGCGCGAGTACCCGTAGCCGAGTACGGTGCCGTCCGGGCCCACGAGCACGGCGCCGACGGAGAAAGCGGTAGCCGACGGCGGGCACTGACGGGATAGCCCGATCGCCTCCAGCAGCCAGTGCCGATCCGCTTCAGGTGAGGTCAGCTGTGCCATGAGGGGCTCCCGGGCAGAGGCGGTGCTACAACCTACCTGACGGAATACCCGCAGGCCAGCCGGTGATTTACTGGCTCCGTGACAACCTTCGCAGAATAGCCACGTTCCGGCATAGAATCGCAGCAAATCGTGCAGAACGGCGGTGCAAGATGACGGCCACCCTCGGCAGCTACGGATCCCTTTGGACCGGCGGCCACCTCAGGTCCACGGAGACGTTCGACACGCTCAACCCGGCCACATCCGAGGTCATCGCCACCCTTCCCGTCTACGGCGAGCAAGACGTCAACGACGCGGTGGAGCGGGCGCAGGACGCGGCGCGCTGGTGGTCGGGCCTGGGCTGGAAGGGGCGCGAGCAGCGGCTGCTGGCATGGAAATCGCACCTCACCCGGTACATGGGCCGGCTCGCCGAGCTTGTCCACACCGAGACCGGCAAGCCGCTGGCCGACGCCCAGCTGGAGATTGTGCTCGCGATCATCCACATCGACTGGGCCGCCAAGAACGCGCGCAAGGTGCTCGGGCCGCGCCGGGTGCGCAGCGGGCTGGTGGCCTTGAACCAGGCCGCCATCCTGGAGTACCAGCCGCTCGGCGTGGTCGGCGTGATCGGCCCCTGGAATTACCCGGTCTTCACGCCGATGGGCTCCATCGCGTATGCGCTCGCTGCCGGGAACGCCGTGGTCTTCAAGCCGAGCGAGCTGACCCCGGCCACCGGCGGGTGGCTAGTCAGTTCCTTCGCCGAGGTCGTTCCGGAGCAGCCGGTGCTCCAGATGGTAACGGGCCTCGGGCAGACCGGCGATTACCTGGCGCGCAGCCTGGTCAACAAGATCGCCTTCACCGGCTCGGCCGCGACCGCGAAGAAGGTCATGGCCGCCTGCGCCACCAACCTCACGCCGATGGTGGCCGAGTGCGGCGGCAAGGACGCGTTCATCGTCGGCGCGGACGCTGACCTCGATGCCGCGGCGGACGCCTGCGCGTGGGGTGCGCTCTCCAACGCCGGGCAGACCTGCGTCGGCGTCGAGCGCGTGTACGTAGCCCAGGACGTGTACCACCGGTTCCTGGAGAAGCTCACCGACCGGGTCACCCAGGTGCGCCCCGGCGACGACAGGGAGGCCGACTACGGCCCGATGACCATGCCGGGCCAGGCCGAGGTCATCGAGAAGCACGTCGCGGATGCCCTGGCTCGCGGCGGCAGGCCGGTGATCGGGGGTATCGCCAGCATCCGGCGGCCGTACGTCGGGCCGGTGATCCTCGCGGAAGTGCCCGAGGAGAGCAAGGCCGTCACCGAGGAGACCTTCGGGCCGACGATTACCGTCACCAAGGTGACCGACCTGGCCGAGGGCGTCGAACTGGCGAACGCCAGCCGCTACGGGCTCGGCGGCACCATCTTCGCCAAGAACCGCAAGGCGGCGATGGCGGCGGCCAGGTCGCTGCGCTCCGGCATGACCGCGATCAACTCGGTCATCTCCTTCGCCACCGTGCCGTCGCTGCCGTTCGGCGGCCTGGGTGACTCCGGCTTCGGGCGGATCCACGGAGCCGACGGCCTGCGCGAGTTCGCCCGGTCCAAGGCCATCACCCGGCAGCGGCTGAAGCCGCCGGTGAACCTCACCTCGTTCAGCCGGTCCGACCAGGACATGAAGAAGATCCTGATGGCGGTCACGCTGCTGCACGGCAGGCGCCACAAGTAGCGCGCCCGGCCCTGCATGCAGGCCGCTAAGCCGTCGTCAGCGCGGCATCGGCCGGATCCAGCGGCGCCAGCGGCGCCCGGCCCTGGATCAGGTCAGCCGCCCGCTCCGCGATGGCGATCGTCGGCGCGTTGGTGTTGCCGCGCGGCACGGTCGGCATGACCGAGGCGTCCACCACGCGTAGCCGCTCGACCCCGCGAACCCGCAGCTGGATGTCGACCACGCTGGTCAGCTTGCTGGCCGCAACCCGGCCGTCGCCGCCCATAGCGCAGGTCCCCACCGGGTGGTAGAGCGTGGTGAGATCGCCGCGGATCCACTCGCGCAGGTCGGTCTCGGTCTGCACCTGCGGGCCCGGCGCGAGCTCGACCTTGGCGATCCGGCTCAGCGGCCTGGCAGCGGCGAACTCGCGCGCCATCCCGATGCCCCGGACGAGCGGGTCGAAGTCGGCCGTGTCGGAGAGGTACGCCGGGTCGATGGCCGGCTTGTGCCGCGGGTCGGAGCTGCGCAGCCTGATCCGGCCACGACTGCCGACCTGAACCAGCGTGATCAGGACAGACAGGGCCCGGCTGGCGGGATCGGCCAGTCCGCCGTTCACGAACGGCACGGGAAGCACGTGCCACTGAATGTCAGGCGCAGGCAGCGAGGGGTCGGTCCTGACGAAGCCGCCCGCTTCCGCGATGTTGGTCGTCAGCGGGCCGCTGTGAGTCATCTGCCAGCGCGCGAGGTTCCGCGGTCCGGCCACCTCCCACAGGCTCTTTGATCGGGGCGTGCCCCACATGGCGGTCACGCCGGGATGGTCGGAGAGGTTCCCGCCCACGCCCGCGCTGTCCGCCAGCACGGGAACGTTGTGCTCGCGCAGGTGCGCCGCCGGCCCGACGCCGGACAGCATGAGCAGTTGCGGGCTGCCGATCGCGCCCGCCGACAGGATGACCTCGGAGTCGGCCATGACCGTCTCCTCCACCCCGCGGCGCAGGTAGCGCACGCCGATGGCCCGGCCGGCCTCGATCACGATGCCGGTGACGAGGGCGTCGGTCTGCACCGTCAGGTTCGGCCGGCTCATCGCGGGATGCAGGTAGGCGTCCGCGGCGGACCACCGGCGGCCGCCCCGCTGCGTCACCTGGTAGTAGCCGACGCCCTCCTGAGCCGGCCCATTGAAGTCGTCGTTGACCGGCTGGCCGCAGTTCTTGGCCGCGCTGACGAAGGCCCCGGTCAGGTCGCTCTTGTAGCGCAGGTCCTGGACGCTGAGCGGCCCGGATGCGCCGTGATAGGCGGAGGCTCCCCTGGAGTTGGACTCGGCGCGCAGGAAGTACGGCAGCAGGTCGGTGTACCCCCAGCCCTCGCAGCCATAGTCGTCACGCCAGGTGTCGTAGTCGACCCGGCTGCCGCGGATGTAGATCATCGCGTTGATCGAGGACGAGCCGCCCAGCACCCGCCCCCGCGGCCAGTAGACCGAGCGGCCGCCGGCCCGGTCCTGCGGAGTCGTCTGGTAGTCCCAGTCATATGCGCTCTTGAAGAGCATGTTCACCGTGGCCGGGATGTGGATCTCGCTGGCGGTGTCGGGCGGGCCTGCCTCGAGCAGCAGCACGCGAGTGTCAGGGTTCTCGCTGAGCCGGGAGGCGAGCACGCAGCCAGCGCTGCCGGCGCCGACAATGATGTAGTCGTACACGACCCAACCCTTCCCGACTCGGCCCGCGGGCCGATCCATACCTTAGCTACGCCCCGTGATCTTCTAGCCGGTGGCCACGGGCGCGTGATCGGAAGCGGCGCGCTGTTGCCGGAACCACGGGCCGGCGGGGGTCACAAGCAGCGGCTCCTGGCTGCATAGCGTATCGAGTTATTTGTGCCTAGCTCCGCCGATTCGGGGCGTAGACGCCTATTCCGCGAGACCGGGCGGCTCGCGGCACATAAAAGCGCGCTCCCGGCCTTCCGGCCGGGAGCGCGCCTCCCCCCACCCTTACGGCCGCCTGGTTCTCCGGCGGGCCCCCGAGAACCGCCGGAACTGACCTGGCTGGCCGCGAGCCGACAAGCGGCTCCTCCGGGGTCTTTTCTGCCCCGGATCTGTCATGGCCCAAAAGTGGCCACAACTTCTATCACTCTTAGTATCTACACGATGCCACATCGTGTTCGTCTTGTGAATACCCCAGGTCAGAGGCGCTAACACGCATAACCTCTGACTGGGCGCATTGAGTCTCCGACCGGCCGCTGACCGGCCTGCCGCGAGTTACGGTCAGGTAACGGCGCATCACCGCCGGGGGGCGGGCCTGCACCGGGCCGGTCGCCGGGCCGGATACGGTGGGCCCATGCCCGCAGACCGCGATACCCCAGTCGTACTGTCCAGGATCTACACCCGCACCGGTGATGACGGCACCACCGCCCTCGGCGACATGAGCCGAGCCCGGAAGACAGACCCGCGCCTGGCGGCGTACGCGGATACCGACGAAGCGAACTGCGCCCTGGGGGTCGCAGTGACCATGGGCCAGCTTCCTGACGACGTCGCAGCGCTGCTCGTCCGGATCCAGAACGAGCTGTTCGATGTCGGCGCCGACCTGTGCAACCCGGTCACCCCGGACCCGGCCTACCCCCCGCTACGGGTGGACGAGAGCTACATCACCCGGCTTGAGCAGGCCTGCGACGAGTACAACCAGGGCCTGCCCGTCCTGCGCAGCTTCGTGCTGCCGGGTGGGAGCCCGGCGGCGGCCCTGCTGCACGTGGCCAGGACCGTCGTGCGCCGGGCCGAGCGGAGCACCTGGGCCGCCCTGGAGGCCCATGGCGACAGCATGAACCCGCTCACCGCCCGGTACCTGAACCGGCTTTCCGACCTGCTGTTCATCCTGGGGCGCAAGGTGAACGAGCCGGGCGGCGACCTGCTGTGGAAGCCGGGCGGGGAGCGCTAGGAAACGCTCTAGCTAAGCTGGCCCGCCAGATCGGGTAGATGGGCGACGCCTCCAGCCAGGACAGCAGCCCGGTGAGCGCGGCCTGCGACATGGCGAGCTCGACGTTCCGCCGCTCCGCCGCACGGCCGCGGTGGCGTAGCAAGCCCTGGCACTGCACGATCACCGTGCCGGACCCGAACCGGACCGCCTCACCATGATCGGCCGGCCGGCTGCGGAGGACCGCGAGCTGGCTGCGGTCGAACGCCGCGTGCGGCCGCAGGCGCAGGCTCAGCGACCGGTGCCAGTACAGCTGACCGCCGCGGTACTCGGCCAGGCCCTGCCGCCAGACAGACTTCCCGTCGTGCCGGAGCGCGCACTCCACGATGCCGCCGCGCCGGCTGATGACCATCCGGCGGATCACCAGCGCCCCAGCCAGCGCTATCAGCACAACGGCAACGGTCAGGCCAGCTGCAAACGCTAGCTGGCCCGACACTCTGTCCTATCTCCCGCCGCTCGAATGCTGCCTGATCAGGTCACCAGATCAGCGGGCCTGGTCCGCGGCATCAAGCAGCGCCCGGTAGTACCGCACGTCGGCCGGCTCCTCCGGACCGCCGGCCGCCGGGCCCGCCGCCTGCAGCGCCTGGTCCAGCTCGGCCCTGGCCGTGGCCACGTCGACGTCACTGCCGAGCTGACCCTGCCGGGCCAGGATGGAGACGCGGTTGTCTGCCACCGAGAGGAACCCGCCCGACACCGCCGCGAACACGTCGGCATCGCCGGGGTTCTGCGGCCGGATCTGCACCATGCTGCCCTCGGCGAGGATGCCGATGACCGGGGCGTGGCCGGTCAGCAGCCCAATCTCGCCGTCCAGGGTCCTGGCGATGACCATCTCGGCCTCGCCGGACCAGACCTCGCCCTCCGGCTCGACGAGCGCCACCCTCAGCGTCATGCCCTCTCCATGTCCTTGGCCTTCTTCTCGACGTCCTCGATGCCGCCGACCATGAAGAACGCCTGCTCCGGCAGGTGGTCGTACTGACCCTCGCAGATCGCCTTGAACGAGGCGACCGTGTCCTTCAGCGACACGAACACGCCGGGCTGGCCGGTGAACTGCTCGGCCACGAACATCGGGTGGGAGAGGAACTTCTCGATGCGGCGGGCCCGCTGCACCGTGACCTTGTCCTCTTCCGATAGCTCGTCGATGCCGAGGATCGCGATGATGTCCTGAAGCTCGGTGTAGCGCTGCAGGATCCGCTGCGTCTCGCGGGCGACCGCGTAGTGCTCCTCGCCGACGTACTGCGGGGCCAGGATCCGGGAGGTGGACGCGAGCGGGTCCACGGCCGGGAAGATGCCCTTCTGGGTAATCTCGCGCGACAGCGCCGTGGTGGCGTCGAGGTGGGCGAACACCGCGGACGGAGCGGGGTCGGTGTAGTCGTCGGCGGGCACGTAGATCGCCTGCATCGAGGTGATCGAGTGGCCACGGGTCGAGGTGATCCGCTCCTGCAGCTGGCCCATCTCGTCGGACAGCGTGGGCTGGTAGCCCACGGCCGACGGCATGCGGCCGAGCAGCGTGGAGACCTCCGAGCCGGCCTGCGTGAACCGGAAGATGTTGTCGATGAACAGCAGCACGTCCTGCTGCTGCTCGTCGCGGAAGTACTCGGCCATGGTCAGGGCGGACAGCGCGACCCGCAGGCGGGTGCCCGGCGGCTCATCCATCTGGCCGAACACGAGCGCGGTGTCCTTGATGACGCCGGACTCGGTCATCTCCAGGAACAGGTCGTTGCCCTCGCGGGTCCGCTCGCCCACCCCGGCGAAGCAGGACACGCCGCCGAAGTTCTTCGCAACCCGGGTGATCATCTCCTGGATCAGCACGGTCTTGCCCACGCCCGCGCCGCCGAACAGGCCGATCTTGCCGCCCTTGACGTAGGGGGTGAGCAGGTCGAGTACCTTGATCCCGGTCTCCAGGATCTCCGTGCGCGGCTCGAGCTGATCGAAGGCCGGCGGCTGACGATGAATTGACCACCGCTCCTTGACGTCCAGCGACGCCTTCGGCACGTCCAGCGGGTCGCCGAGCACGTTGAACACGTGGCCCTTGGTCACGTCGCCGACCGGGACCGTGATCGGCCCGCCGGTGTCGGTGACGACGGCACCCCGGACCAGGCCGTCGGTGGGCTGCATCGAGATGGCCCGCACGGTGTCGTCGCCCAGATGCTGCTCGATCTCCAGGGTCAGCATCCTGGTCGTGTCGCCGAGCGTGACGTCCACATGCAGGGCGTTGTAGATCTCCGGCATCTCCTCGGTCGCGAACTCGACGTCGACGACCGGGCCGATCACCCTGGCTACGCGGCCGGTGGCGGCCGGGCCGGCCGGGCCGCTCGCGGCGGTGGTCTCTGCGGAAGCGGTCATGTTGATGCTCACTTACTCCCTGGTCGCGTCGGCGAGCGCGTTCGCGCCGCCCACGATTTCGCTGATTTCCTGGGTGATCTCGGCCTGCCGGGCCTTGTTGGCTTCCCTGCTGAGCTGCTCGATCAGTTCGTTGGCGTTGTCCGTCGCGGACTTCATTGCCCGCCGACGCGCCGCGATCTCCGACGCCGCCGACTCCAGCAGCGCATGGAACAGCCTGCTTTCCACATACCACGGCAGCAGCGCGTTGAGAACATCCTCGGGCGAGGGCTCGAACTCGTAAATCGGCATCGGCCCGGTCGGCGGTGGCTCGTCGGTCTTCTCGATCTCCAGCGGCAGCAGCCGCCGGACGACTGCCTGCTGCGTCAGCATCGAGACGAACTCGGTGTAGACGACGTGGATCTCGTCCACGCCACCCGGCATGCCCTGCCGACCGTAGGCATCGAGCAGGGTCGAGGTGATCTCCGAGGCGTTCGCGTGCCGGGGGGTGTCGGAGAACCCGCTCCACTCGCTGGCCAGCTCGCGGCCGCGGAACCGGTGCCAGGCGATGCCCTTGCGGCCGGCCACGTAGGGCACCACGGTCAGTCCCTGGCCCTCCAGCAGCGCGCGCAGGCTCTGCGCCTCCCGCAGCACGTTGGCGTTGAAGCCGCCGCAGAACCCGCGGTCACTGGTCAGGATGAGGACCGCCGCCGTCGACGGGTTCTGGGCCGGGCGGGTCAGCGGATGGTCGACGTTGGCCGACCTGGCGACGACCGCCTCCACCGCCCGGGTGATCTCCCTGGCGTACGGCTGCGCTTCGTGCAGCCGCTGCTGCGCCTTGATGATCCGCGAGGACGCGATCAGCTCCTGGGCGCGCGTGATCTTGGCGGTGGACTGCACACTCTTGATCCGCCGCCGAACCGCGCGAAGCTGGGCTCCCATGCTGCGCTATCCCGTCCTACTCGCTGTCGGTGCCGGTACGGGGAGTAGTGCCGGGATCGTCCTCGATGCCCGTGCTCTCGCTCGTTGCCGGTATCTCGTACTGCGGGATCTTCTCCTGCTGCACGTCGCCGGCGGGCAGGGCCGTCGCCGGCTCCTCGGTGACCAGCAGCTCGCCGCCGGTCTTCTCGAACTGGCTGCGGAACGTGTCGATCGCGTCCCTGAGCGCCACCACCGTGTCGCCGGACAGATCGCCGGTCTCGCGGATCGCGCCGTAGATGCCCGGCTCGTTGCGCTGCAGGTAGTCGAGGAACTCGGCCTCGAACCGGCGGACGTCCTCCACCGGCACGTCGTCCAGGTAGCCCTCGGTGCCGGCCCAGACGGATACGACCTGGCGCTCGACCGGGTACGGACTGTACTGCGGCTGCTTCAGCAGCTCGACCAGGCGGGCGCCGCGGTCGAGCTGGGCCCGCGATGCCGGGTCCAGGTCGGAGGAGAACGACGCGAACGCCTCCAGGTCGCGGTACTGCGACAGGGCCAGCTTGAGGCCGCCTGCCACCTTCTTCATCGCCTTGATCTGCGCGTTGCCGCCGACGCGGGAGACCGACTGGCCGACGTTGATGGCCGGCCGGACACCGGAGTTGAACAGGTCGGTCTCCAGGAAGATCTGCCCGTCGGTGATCGAGATGACGTTCGTCGGGATGTAGGCCGAGATGTCGTTGGCCTTGGTCTCCACGATCGGCAGCCCGGTCAGCGAGCCGCCGCCGAGCTCGTCATCCAGCTTGGCGCAGCGCTCGAGCAGCCGCGAGTGCAGGTAGAACACGTCGCCGGGATAGGCCTCGCGGCCCGGCGGGCGGCGCAGCAGCAGCGAGATGGCCCGGTACGCCTCGGCCTGCTTGGTCAGGTCGTCGAACACGATCAGCACGTGCTTGCCCTGGTACATCCAGTGCTGGCCGAGCGCCGAGCCGGTGTAGGGCGCGATGTACTTGTAGCCGGCCGGGTCGGAGGCCGGCGCCATCACGATCGTGGTGTACTGCAGCGCCCCCGCGTCCTCCAGGGCTGCCCGTACCGAGGAGATGGTGGAGCCCTTCTGGCCGACCGCGACGTAGATGCAGCGGACCTGCTTAGTGGGGTCGCCCGAGTCCCAGTTCTGCTTCTGGTTGATGATCGTGTCGATGGCGATAGTGGTCTTGCCGGTCTGCCGGTCGCCGATGATGAGCTCGCGCTGGCCGCGCCCGACCGGGGTCATGGCGTCAATGGCCTTGATGCCGGTCTGCAGCGGCTCGGTCACCGGCTTGCGCTGCACGACGGTCGGCGCCTGCAGCTCAAGCT
>JASHOV010000313.1 GCA_030038495.1 Streptosporangiaceae bacterium | reverse complement strand
GGTGCAAGAGGTGTCTTGTCGGGAGCCTTCATTTTCGGGGACGGGCTGGGTGAGGGCTGGCGTGACCGGCGGCCGGACGGCGGGCCTGGCCGGGCTGGTGACGGCCGGCGGACGCCGGGCGCGGGGTTCTTCCTCGGCTGTTGCTGGCTGGCCGGTTCCCGTGTGGTGGCGTGCTTTGCCTGCTGCGGTGACGCCGGCCGGGCTTACCCTGGTGTCATGTCGATGACCGTGCACCTGCCCGACAGCCTCGCCGCGGTGCTGGAGGCCGAGGCGGCCCGCCGGGGGCAGACTCCCGACGAGGTGGCCACTGACCTGCTGGCCGAGCGGCTGCCCGCGGCCGTGACCGGCGACCCGGTGGAGGCGTTCATCGGCGCGGCGGATTCGGGAGACGCCGGATGGGCCGGGCGGGATACCCGCCAGCTGCGGGCCGAGGCCGCCGCCCGCCGGGCCAGCTGACCAGCCCCGGGCATCTCCGTGCTGCTGGTGGACACCAACATCTGGCTGGCTGCCGCGGATCGCCGCTCGGACCGGCATAAGCAGTGCGCGGCGATCGTGCGTGAGCATCGCGGCGAGCTGGCAGCCCCGGTCCCGGTGATCGCCGAGGCGTCGTGGCTGATCCTGGACCGGCTCGGCACCGCCGCCCAGTCCGCGTTCCTGCGGCTGCTCACCGGCGGGCAGCTCGCCCCGGTCGACCTGACCGCCGGCGACTGGCAGCGGTGCGCCGAGCTGGCGGAGCAGTACGCCAGCTTGCGGCTGGACCTGATCGACGCTTCCCTGATCGCTGTCGCCGAGCGGCTCGATCTCACGACCCTGGCCACGCTTAACCGCCGCGACTTCGCCGTGGTCCGGCCCCGGCACACCGACGCGTTCACCCTGCTGCCTGCCTGACGCCCGGTCCCGGTGCTGTCCCCGGCCGGCAGTCACGGCGGGACGCGTTCCCGCGTGGCCGTGGGCTGTGCTCAGCCCGTCCCGCGGCGATGGCTGTCGTTCCCGGTCGTGTCCCCGGCCGGGCCCGTGAACCAGGTCACCGTGCCCGCTGCCGGGAACGCGCGGGGAGCACCGGCTGGCGCGGGCGCACCGTGGACGCCTAGCTGATGTCAGCGGTGAGCTGCTTGAGCCGGGTCTTGGTGACTAGCGCGTCGATGAAGGAGAAGACCAGCGCCCGGTCGTCGCTGGTCAGCTCGGCGACGGAGGCGAGCCGGTCGCCGAGCACGTCCTCGGCGGAGCGGAACGGCCGCCGGGGGGCCTCGTCGACGAGCAGGTAGTCGCAGGAGACGCCGAAGACCTCGGCGAGCCGGATCACGGTGTCGGCGGAGGGAGCGGTGCGGCCGGACTCATACCGGCTGATCTGCGCGGGCGCGGCGCTGATGTGCTCGGCCAGGTCGGTCTGGGACCAGCTGCGCTCGGCGCGCAGTGCCCTGATGCGGTCAGCGAACGCCATGATGACTCCTCCGGGCTCGTCCTGGCGAAGCCATTCTGCGTCCACTGCGGGCCTCCGTGCATGCGCCGGTAGTCACAATCCTCTTGCTATCATGCATACTAGCCATAGATTCTGTGCATAGTAGGCAGGCTAAAGAATCTTGAAGATTCCCGGGCGGAGGCGGCGTGGCGCGGGTTCGCGAGGATGAGATAGCCCGGATCAAGTCCGGGGTGAGCGTGGCCCGGCTGGCCGAGGCCGCGGGAGTGGCACTGCGGCCGCAGGGCGCGGACCTGGCCGGCTGCTGCCCGTTCCATGACGACTCGACGCCGTCGCTGGTGATCAGCCCGGCCTCGAATCTGTGGCACTGCCTGGGCGCGTGCCAGGCGGGCGGGTCGGTGATCGACTGGGTGATGCGCTCGCGCGGGGTCAGCTTCCGGCATGCGGTGGAGCTGCTGCGCGCCGACGCGCCGTCGCTGTCGTGCCCGCCGCGGCAGGCAGTCCGGTCCCGGACGGCGATGCTGCCTCCGATCGCCGCCCCCGACGCCGAGGACGCTGCCCTGCTGGCCGAGGTGACCGGGTTCTACCATGACGCGCTGGCGGGCTCGGCGGATGCGGCGGCGTTCCTGCACCGCCGCGCGATCGCCGATCCCGAGGCGGCGGAGTTCTTCCGGCTGGGGTTCGCCGACCGGACGCTGGGCTACCGGCTGCCCGGCTCCAAGACCGCGGCCGGCGATGAGGTCCGGTCCCGGCTGAAGCGGCTGGGGATCCTGCGGTCCTCCGGCCACGAGCACTTCTGGGGGTCGCTGGTCATCCCCGTGATTGATGATCGCGGCATTGTCGGCGAGGTCTACGGCCGGAAGGTCCGCACCGACCTGCACGCCGGGACGCCGCTGCATCTTTACCTGCCGGGCCCGCACCGCGGCGTGCTCAACCCGGCCGCGTTCACCGCGGGGGGCGAGGTCATCGTGTGCGAGTCGATGATCGACGCCCTGTCGTTGTGGTGCGCCGGGTTCCGGCACGTCACCGCTTCGTACGGGACCGGAGGCTGGACCGGGGAGCACACCGCCGCGGTCCGCGAGCACCACATCGGCCGGGTGCTGATCGCCTATGACGGCGACCCGGCGGGCGATGCCGGGGCTTCTTCCCTAGCCGCCGAGCTTGCCCCGATGGGGGTGGAGTGCCTGCGGGTCCCGCTCCCGGCGGGGGGTGACGTCAATGACGTCGCCGTGGCTGCCCGGTCCCCGCGGGACGCGCTCGGCGTGCTGCTGCGCCATGCCGCCCCGATCGGCCAGGCCGGGCAAGATGGCCATGGCAGTGCCCGCCGCGGCAGTCATCGCTCCCCGGTCCTGGCAGCCGGATCGCAGGGCGCGGGGGCTGGCGCCGCGCAGGCCGTCCAGGCCGGAGACGGCGCCGAGCCCCGGGCGCCCCGCCGGGCAGATCCGCCCGCCCGGCCCGGACCGGGCCCGGGGGATGCCCCCGTGCCGCCACCCGGCGGTAATGCGCTGCCGGGAGATCCCGGCGATGCCCCGGTGCCGGCCGCAGGCGGGGAACTGTCGGTGGAGCTGGGCGGCCGCCGCTGGCGGGTCCGCGGCCTGGACCACGCGACCAGCCACGGTGCCCTGCGGGTCAATGTCCTGGCGGCCCGCGGCGAGCGGTTCCACATCGACACCCTCGACCTTTACTCCGCCCGCTCCCGGCAGGGGTTCATCACCGCCGCCGCGGCCGAGCTCGGCGTTGACGCCGGCGTCGTCAAAGCAGATCTCGGCAAGATCCTGCTGGCCAGCGAGACCGCCGCCGAGCAGGCCATCACCGCCGCGCGGCAGCCCTCGCCCGCCGGGCCCGCCATGAGCGAGGCAGAGCGGGCCGCTGCCCTGGAGCTTCTGGGTGACCCGGACCTGGCCGGCCGGATTACCGCGGACTTCGAGGCGGCCGGGATCGCCGGGGAGTCCGGCAACTGCCTGGCGCTCTACCTGGCCGCGGTGTCCCGCAAGCTGGACCGGCCGCTGGCGGTGATCGTCCAGTCATCCTCGGCGGCGGGGAAGTCGGCGCTGATGGACGCGGTGCTGGCCCTCATGCCACCTGAGGACAAGGTGACCTACTCGGCGATGACGGGCCAGTCTCTGTTCTACCTCGGCGAGACCGAGCTGGCGCACAAGGTGCTGGCGGTCGCGGAGGAGGAAGGCGCGTCGCGGGCCGCCTACGCCCTGAAGCTGCTGCAGTCCGAGGGCCGGCTGTCGATCGCCTCGACCGGCAAGGATCCCGACACCGGCATGCTGGTCACCCGCACCTACCAGGTGACCGGCCCGGCCGCGATCGTGCTGACCACCACCTCGATCGAGGTCGATGAGGAGCTGATGAACCGGTGCCTGGTCCTGGCCGTCGATGAGGACCGGGAGCAGACCCGCCGCATCCACGCCGCCCAGCGGCACGCCCGCACCCTGGACGGGCTGGCCGCACGGGTCCGGCGGGAGCAGGTGATCGCGGTGCACCGCAACGCCCAGCGGCTGATCGAGCCTGTCACGATCATCAACCCCTGGGCGGACGGGCTGACGTTCGCCGATGCCCGCACCCGCACCCGCCGTGATCACGGCAAGTACCTGACCCTGATCGACGCGGTCACGCTGCTGCACCAGCATCAGCGGCAGCGCAAGACCGCCCGCATCGGCGGGCAGGACATCACGTATATCGAGGCCACCCCGGCTGACATCGCGGTCGCGAACCGGCTCGCGCACGAGATCCTCGGCCGGTCGCTGGATGAGCTGCCGCCAGTCACCCGCCGCCTGCTGGACGCGATCTCCGGTTACGTGATGGCCGAGGGTGACCGGCAGGGCGTGCCCGCGGGCCGGGTGCGGTTCACCCGCCGTGAGCTGCGCGAGGCACTGGGCTGGTCGGACACCGCCCTGAAAGTGCACCTGGCCCGGCTGGCCAGCCTGGAACTGATCGGGGTGCACCCCGGCGGGCACGGCAGCTACCGCTACGAGCTGTCCTGGCGCGGGGAGGGCACCGACGGCACCCCGTTCCTGCCCGGCCTGGCCGACCCGGCCGCCCTCGCCGCAGGCAGCTGCGACCCGGACCGGTCAGGGCAGCCCGCGGTCCGGTCACCCCCCGGTCAGGGGCCGGTCAGCCCCCGGTCAGGGACCGGCCCGGGCAGCAAGGATCAGGGATCGGGCCAGCTCACCAGCCACCTTCAGCCGTTCTTGCCGGTGATCACTCCCGCACGCAGGGATACCGGCCCGGTCAACGGCAGCCCGGTCATGGTGATAGATCCGCCGGACGGTGAGCACTGATGCCCCGCCGCGGACAGGTCACCAGCCCCGCGATCACCGGCCCGTTCCCCGGCGACGCCTGCGACCCGCTCGGCTTCCCGGCCATGTGGGCGGACTTCGAGACGTGGATGGCGGCCCGCGGCTACTCCCCGGCGACCATCCGCACCCGCCGGCACGCCACCGCCCAGCTCGCCACCTGGCTGGCCGAGCGGGGCATCACCCGGCCCTCAGGGGTCACCCGCCAGATCCTGGAGCGCTACCAGCGGCACCTGTTCTTCTACCGCCAGCCCGACGGGCAGCCGCTGCTGCTGGCTTCGCAGGCCGCCCGGCTGATCGCGATCCGGCCGCTGTTCGCCTGGGCCGCCGCCCGCCGCCTGATCCTGTCCGATCCGGCCGCCGCCCTGGAACTGCCCCGCCCGCCCCGCCGGATTCCCCGGTCCTCGCTGACCGCCGCCGAAGCCGAGCATGTCCTCGCCCAGCCCGACACCACCACCGTGCTGGGGCTGCGGGACCGGGCCATCCTCGAGGTCTTCTACGCCACCGGCATCCGCCGCCTCGAACTCACCCGGCTGGCGCTGTCCGACATCGACCACCAGCGGTGCACGATCCTGATCCGCTCCGGCAAGGGCGACCGGGACCGGCTGCTGCCGCTCGGCGAGCGGGCCCTGGCCTGGCTGCACAAGTACCTGGCCGACGCCCGGCCTGTGCTCTGCCGTGCCACGGCCGTCACCGCACTGTTCACCGCCTCCGACGGCGGCCCCATCTCCAAGTTCCGGGTCGGGCAGCTCACCCACGACTACATCGCCGCCGCCGGCAAGACCGGATCGTGTCACCTGTTCCGCCACACGATGGCCACCCTCATGCTGGAGGGCGGCGCGGACCTGCGCTACGTCCAGGAAATGCTCGGCCACGCCTCAGTGGCCACCACCCAGATCTACACCCACGTCTCGATCACCGCCCTGCAGGCCGTCCACGCCCGCACCCACCCCGGTGCCGCTCAGCCCCGCCCGGAAGCAACCCGTGACCGGGATGAATGACGCCGCCCGGGCCCGCCCCGCCCGCACCCATCACGTCCCCGGCAACCTGCCGGGGCGCCCTGGCCGCGCGCTGCGAACGCGACGGCCAGGGCTAGGTAACCGACCTACTCGGAGGTCAGAACCATGACTGCATCATCACCTATCCGCCGGCCGGCCGGCCCGGACTGGCCGCAGGCCATCGCCTTCGAGCTGATGACCGACTCCCTGGCCGAGGCACTGGAACGCCGCGTCACCGCACTGGAGCACGCGCTGTGCTCCCGGCCCGCCCGGCGCACGCTGCGCCGCCACATCCGCCACGCCGGCCGGGCGTTCGCCTGGGCCGGCCCGAGCTTCTGGGACCGGCGGCTGGAAGCCACCACCAACGACTGGCTGACCCGCGAGCCCGCCGGGCTGTCCGCCACGCGGGGGCAGCGGTGACCGCGGCAAGGCTCGCCGGCGAGGCAGCCGAGGCGATCCGGCAGCTGAACCATGCCACCCGGCCCGCCGCCGGCGGCCTGGCCTGCCCCGCCGACGCCTACGACGTCACCGGGGAACTGTCGGCCCTGTCCGCCCGGCTGATCCAGGCCCTGGCCCAGCTCGCCGGATTCCTGAACCGCCAGCACGCCGCAGGCCAGATCACCATCGTGGCCGGGCCGCACGCCGGCGACCCCGCCGCCGTCCTGGCCGAGGTGACCGCTGCCCTGGACACCGCCGCCGCCGCGTCCCGCCGCCTGCACCAGGCCCTCGACACCGCCCGCAACGCACTCACCTGGGCCGCAGCCGCCGCAGACTAACACCAGCCCGCATAACTGCCAGACCCGGCAGGCATCATCAGCAATGACGCGGGCTGCCGGCGGATCTGATCCGTCGCTGGCTCCCGGCCCGCAGCCCGCGTCACCTGTCTGCATCGGCACCAGGATCAGCGTCCAGTCCCCGGGCATCGTCCCGGCAGGTGCGGCACTGAGCCGGGGACGGGCAGGGTCCAGGGCGGCCCGCAGGGCCGTCCCGCAGGGACGCGCAAGCGCCCTGGACGCTGACCGGCCCCGGTGCAACCATCCCGGCGCCGGGAGGAAGCCCTGCCCAGCTCTAGCACGCAATCTAGGACGGGGACTAGGACGACGACTAGCACGCGGACTATGACGATGGCGTGCACGCATGCTCGCGTGACAGCTAGCACGCCGACTCGCACGAGGCCCGGGACGAGCGCTAGCACGCACGCGTGGGTGACCTCTAGCGCGCGGTCACGCACGAGGCCGCCCCTGCTCTTTCCCAGCCGCTCGCCCCTTCCCCGCCGCCAGCACTGGGTGGCATGATCATCACCGTCATCGCTGCTTCTTGATAACTGAACCTCGCGCCCGGGCCTAACGGGCGGCTAGCCGAAAACTCGCGTCCGGGCCATCGGCCAGTTAATGATCTTGCTTGTTAGCGCGGGTAACGGTTTCCCGCAGGCCGGGGCCGGGATGCGGGCTGACTCGGGCCGGGTTTGCAGAGGGCTGCATTCTTGCCGCAGACAACCCCGTAAGTCAGAGCGACCCATCCGGGCTGTGTGTCTACCTCGGCGATATCTGCTCCACAGCCTCGACCGCCACCCGGCTGAACCAGCAGCAGCAGGAGACAGAAGCCGAGTCCTACATCAGCGGCGCGGCGAACCAGCAGCTCAACCAGTGCGGCGACACCGTGCAGTGCTTCCATGCGACCGCCGCGCATTTCCAGACCGCCAACTCCGCCATCAGCCAGGCCGTTGTCTACGCTCAGCAGCAAGCGGTTGCCCTCAACCAGGAGATCGCCGAGCAGACCGCCCAGACGGAACAGCAGCAGCAATCCGGCGGCTGGTGGAGCGATATCACCGGGTTCATCTCGCGGAACAAAATCGCGATTGGCATCGGCCTTGGCGCGCTGTCGTTTCTCACGGGCGGCGTGGGCCTGATCGCAGGTGCAGCTTTGGAGGCTGCCACTACTGCAACCGTTCTGGGTGGTGTGTCCGCGCTCTCAGGCCTCGGAGCGGCAGGCTTGGATGGACGGGATTGCCTTGCGGGAAGCGGCGGGGCATGTGTTGCGGCTGGTCTAGGCGTAGCTGGAGTGGTGATGGCGGCACCCGAAGTGGCAGTGAGCGCAGGTCTTATCGCCGAGCCCGCTTACCAGGGAGCTCTTGCTCTTGGGATCGCGAGTATTTACGTCGGAGGCACTGCGGTTCTTATAGACGCCGGGATGCAGCTATATGATGATTTCACGAGTGGGAGTAATGGTGGGCATCCCTGACCGCGTGGGGCGTGATTGGCTGACCGGCGAGGACGGCGAGGCGGCGCTCTGGTCGCTGACCGCGATAGAGCGGATCATGTGCAAGAAGCTGATTGCCCGCCAGCTCGCCAATGGGCCGGGGGTAGCGGGCCAGATCGATCAGTTCGGGCTTGAGAGCGTTGTGA
>JASHOV010000312.1 GCA_030038495.1 Streptosporangiaceae bacterium | reverse complement strand
CCTCGGCGGCACCGGGCAGCAAGGTGGTCAGCTTCGGGGCCAGCCGAACGTAATGCCGCCGGTAGCAGTCCGCGGCGCCGGCCTGCTCGCCGGGAGCGAACCAGAACGCAACCTCGTCTTCCAGCTTGATGCCCATCCGCTTGTCGACCTCGCCGGGATCGATGCGCACGCCGGTCTCGGCGCTGACGGCCGACCAGGCCGCCATGATCGCCGCGCGGGAGTCGATGAGGGTCAGGTCGAGGTCGAATCCGACCGGCCCGGCCGCCCGCACGTGCACTGGTGCCCCCGTTCCCCGCCTAGACGGCGGTTCACACGATACGGGCCGCACGTCACCTGGCCAGCATCGGCCGCCGGTACAGACGCCGGGCCCACAGGTAGGACAGCGCCGCGATGCCGGCGCCCCAGGCGATCGCCATGATCGCGTTGTCGCCGATCGGGCCGCCGGTCAGCAGCCCGCGGACAGTCTGGATCACCGGGGTGAACGGCTGGTACTCGGCGAACCACCGCAGCCCGGCGGGCATCGCCGCCGTAGGGACGAAGCCGCTGCCGAGGAACGGCAGGATCGTCAGCAGCATCGGCAGGTTGCTGGCGTTCTCCGGGCTGCCGCTGAGCAGGCCCAGGGCCACCGAGAGCCAGCTGATCGCGAAGCTGACCAGGACCAGCAGGCCGGCCGCCGCGAGCCAGGCGAGCGGGCCGGCGGAGGTCCTGAACCCCAGCGCCGCGGCGACGCCGGTGACGAAGGCGATGCTGAGCACGGACTGAATCGTGCTAGCGAGCACGTGGCCGGTCAGTACCGACGCCCTGGCGATCGCCATGGTGCGGAACCGGGCGATGATCCCGCTGCTCATGTCCAGGGCCACCGCGGTTGCGGTGGTGGCGGCCGCGGTGCCCAGGGTGAGCAGAAGGATGCCGGGCGTTACGTAGCGGAGGTAGGCGGAGCGGCCGTTGCCGAGATGGCCGAGGCCGGCGCCGAGCGTGCCGCCGAAGACGTAGACGAACAGCAGCAGGAAGACGACAGGGATGACGAGGACCATGAGCGTCATCGCCGGGTAGCGCTGCAGGCGCCTGAGGTTGCGGCGGAGCATCGTCGCGGAGTCGGCGACCGTGTAGGACAGGGTGGTCATCGCTGGCTGGCTTTCTGCGAGTCGGGCTCGCTGGTGAGGGCGAAGAAGACGTCGTCGAGGTCGGGAGTGTGGATCGACAGCCGCTCGGCCTTGACCGATGCGTTGTCGAGCCGGTCGAGCAGCGCGCGCAGCGCCGGGATGTCGCCGTCGCTCGGCACCTGCAGGGACAGGCTCTCGTCGTCGCGCGATGTCAGGCCGAGAACGCGCTCGGCCGACTCCAGCTCGTCGGCGTTCTCGAACTGCAGCTCGATGTGCCCGCCGGGGATGCGCCGCTTGAGCTCCTCGGGGCTGCCCTCGGCGACGATGCGGCCATGGTCCAGGACCGCGATCCGGTCCGAGAGCTGATCGGCCTCTTCCAGGTACTGGGTGGTGAGGAAGATCGTCACGCCCTGACTGGCCAGGTCACGGATGGTCTGCCACATGCCACGGCGGCTGCGCGGGTCCAGCCCGGTGGTGGGCTCGTCCAGGAAGATCAGCCGCGGGCTGCCGACCAGCGTCATGGCGAGGTCGAGCCTGCGCTGCATGCCGCCCGAGTAGGTCGCTACCGTCTTCCCGGCGGCATCGGCCAGGTCGAACTGATCGAGCAGCGCGGCGGCCCGCCGCCGTCGCGCGGCCCGGCCCAGGTGATGCAGGTCGGCCATGAGCAGGAGGTTCTCCTCGCCGGTCAGCAGGTTGTCAACGGCCGAGAACTGGCCGGTCACGCCGATCGCGGCGCGGACCGAGTCGGCCTCGGCCGCGACGTCGTGGCCTGCGACCCGCACCTGTCCGCCGTCGGCGGGTATGAGGGTGGACAGGATGTGCACGGTCGTGGTCTTGCCGGCGCCGTTCGGCCCGAGCAGGGCGAAGATCGTCCCTTCCTGGACACTCAGGTCGATGCCGTCGAGCACGACCTTGTCGCCGAAGGACTTCTGCAGCCCGGTCACCGAGATCGCCGTCCCGGCCGCGGATGTCGTTGCCATCGGGGTTCCTTTCTGCGGCATGAAGAGAGGGCTCAGGACCGCCGGATCACGATGTCGCCGAAGCTCGTCCGCGCGTGAACCTCGAGGATTTCGTCTGTCGGCTCGGGGCTGTCGGCCGTATCCATGGAGTTGCGGACCGCGCCGAAGCGCGTGTAGGCGTCGATCCTGGCGGCGGTGCCCGCGTGGACGCCGAACTGGATCTCGCCCATGCTCGTCTTGAGCGACGCCGAGCCGCGGGCGAGGTCATCGACGCGGATCCCGCCGTTCGCGCTGCTGGCAGTGACGTCGGCGCCGGCATTGCCGATCTCGATCGTGCCGTTGGCCGTGCTCACCCGCGCGTCGCCGGTGACCATGCCAAGCCAGGTATCGCCGTTGGAATTCTTGATTACCGCCGGCCCGTCGACCTGGCTGACGCGCAGCCGGCCGGATCCGGTGGTGATCTCGGCAGGACCGGTAACGTGGTCGACCGTGATCGCGCCCGCGCCGGCCTGCAGGTCGACCGGCCCGGCCTGCTCCAGGTCAATGCTGCCGGCGCCAATCTTGGCCCGGCACTTGCCGAGCTGGCCCGAGAAGCGCAGCGCGCCGATCCCGGCCTCGGCCTCAATCTGCGAGCCGACAGGCAGCTCGACGATCACATCGACCGACCCGATCTTGCGGACGCCAAGGCCGCGCTGCCTGGGTCCCTTGATCAGCAGGCCGGCGGCGGTGAACTCCACCCTGGTCTGCTCGGCGACCTTGACGTCCGGCTCATGTGAGCTGGTGCTCGGGCGGACCTCCACGACGGTGTCGCTGCGATCGCTCGCGAGCACGCGGACATCGGCCGCGGCCAGATCGATCGTCGTGGCGATCGGCTGGGGGGTGCTGAAAGTAGGCATGGTGATTTCTCCTTAAGGGGCCGTGTGGATCTTGGTTAGGATTTGACGTGGTGGCGCGGGGCGCCTTAGCGCACCCAGCCGGTGAAGCGCTCGTCACCGCGAGCACCGCGAGCACCGCGAGCACCGCGAGCACCGCGCCGGTCCGCACCGCGGGCCGGGTCGTCGGATTCGAGTGCGGCCGCCGCCGCGCGGGTGAGCCAGCTGTTGACCGAGAGTCCGGCCCGCTCAGCGGCCTGCTCGATCCGGCCCTTGAGGGTCTCGCCCAGCCGGAAGTTGATGCGGGCGGCTGCTCCCTCGTCGGCGTCCGCCGGCACCGGCGGCAGGGCCGCTGGCTCCGGGGTAACCGGCTCGGCGAAGGAGTCCGGTAGCGGCGGCGTCACGACGAAGCTCGGCTCCCGCCCGCGCAGGCGAACGTGGACCGAACCGGGCGCGAGGTCGCGCGTGATCTCGTCGGACGCCGCGGAAAGCGCTTCGAGCAGCGCCAGCCGGGCCGCCGACTCCAGCGGGGCGGCCAGGCGCTCGGCAAGCTCGCGAGCCTCGGTTCCCGCCATCTCGGCCGCTGCGGCCAGCTCCTGGCGGAGCGTCGCGACATACGGTTCAAGTTCCATGGCACCAGTATGGCACCGCTATGGCGCCATAGCAAATCACAATGGCGCCAGTTAGATGCCACCGCGGCTAAGCGGTGGCGCCTCCGGCCCCGGCCCATGGCGCCAGACTCAGCCTGATTGCGGGCCTGAGCTAGGCCGATGCATCTCGCACGGACAGGAAGTCAGTGACTACCGAGGTCGATGGACATGATCTTGACCGCCCCGCGCGGGTCGCCCCGCGCGGTCGGTCAAGTCCGGGTCGGCGCGTACGTGCGCCGGTCCGCGGATCGGCGCGGGTAGCCAGAGCCAGCGCAAGGCGTTCACCGAAGCCCTGGCCGCTCAGGTCAGGGTCGCAAGCACGGCTACTTTCCGGTGATCTTGGAGGAAAAGTCAGCCTTACCGCTGACTTTTCCTCCAAGATCTTCTCGATCCGCCGCCGATGCGGTCGACGAGTGCCATCGGCGCGTTACAGGTGAGGTTTGTGGGG
>JASHOV010000311.1 GCA_030038495.1 Streptosporangiaceae bacterium | reverse complement strand
AGGCTGCCTGGTGGCCGTGCTGCTGGCCAGTGCCGTGGCTCATCACCCCTGACCGCTCCGGAGCGGTCAGGCGGCGCGCCGGATAGTTCCGGTGGCGGGCCGGCTGACGCCAGGCGCGCCCACGGAACCGCGTCAGCTGCTCGCGGGCACCACGGCGTTGACCGTCAGCACGTGGTACTTGGCGTTCACGCAGGTGTAACCGTTGTACGGAAGTCCCACCGACGTCTTGAGGTTCGGCGGGTAGACCAGCACCCCGCTCGCGGTGGTCAGCCCGCACGGGCCAGGCGGGTAGTTCTGCGCGTTCACGATGGTCAGCAGCGCGGTCGCGACCGCGCCCGGAGCGAGCGTCACCAGGCTCTCGGGACTGGCGTGATTCCTGGTCGCCGCGGGCCCGACCTGGACGCTGTAGGTCTCGCCGGTGAAGGAGACGCCGGGGAAGCCGTAAAGGGTGCACGCGGCATGCGAGACGTTGGTGAACCTGACCGGCAGGTACTGCGTGCCCGCCGCGGCGCTGCCGGTACCCAGGGCCACGTTCAGCGCGCCGGACTGGCACGGGCCGGGGCCCGCCGCGACCGGGGTGGTCGAGGTGATCGAGGGCGAGGCGGCGGGGCCGGCGCTGGCCGTCGCGCCCGAGGTCTTCGTTATGGTCACCGTCGGGGCCGGAGCGGGGGTTCCGGTCGAGCATCCGGCGACGAGCGCCAGGCCGCAGGTAATCGCCGCGGCCAGCGCGGCACGAGCTGGTGAACCCATCAGAATCCCCCCTCAGGAACGGCTTACAGCAGGAGAGCAGACAGGGAATCGCCGGTCAATCCGTTTGCCCGGAAACTCGGTATTAAATCAGTATCCACGTGGTATCAGGCCCGTCGCGCTCGCGGCGCTGGGCCGGCGGCGGACCAGCGGCGGACCAGCGGCGGACCGGCGGCGCGCGGCCTTGAGACCGTTTTGATGCCTATGTCGGTTGCGGTGTCCGCCGGGCGCGGCCCGGGTAGACAGGTCCGGAGCAGTGGATCCGTGGTATCGCATGGGCGCCCCCCACGTCCTTGTCAGCAGCACCGACAGTGTCAGGGAGGCTCCGATGACCAACAACCCACGTAACCCGCTTCCCGGTGACCAGCCGGGGTCACCGCAGGACCCTAACCTGGGTATGGACCCGGCCCAGGAGCAGACACCGGGTCAGCCTGGCCGGCGGGTGTCCGGGCAGCAGTCCGATCTCGGACCCGCCACGCCGGCGTCCGGCACCACCCGGTCGACGGGCTCATCAGCCACCGGAGCGACCCCGGTCTCCGCGTCACAGGAGCGGACCACCTCTTCCGAGCCGCGCGTCCAGCAGACGACGTCTCAGCCCTCCGTACAGCGCCAGACGACGCAGACCTACGATCAGCCGCGCCGGTCGAACAACAACAAGAAGCTCGCCCTGTTCGGCATCCTCGGCCTGGCCGCCGTGGCCGGCATCATCACCGGGTTCGCTGCCTCGAATAGCAGCACCGCGCCGACGGCCGCCGTACACCGGCCGGCGCCGGCCGTGCGCCACAGCCCGGTGTCCACGACCCCGTCGTACCGGACCCTGACCATCTTCAATGAGACCGGCACCAGGACATCGAACCCGTTCGCGGTGACCGACCCGTCGGCAGCGCACTGGACCTTCCGCTGCGCCAGCGGGTCGCACCCGTTCTCCGCCAGCATGGCGACCACTAGCGGCGGCAACCGCATGTCGATCGCCAGCACATCGGGGACGAGCGGCAGCGGGACCGCGATCCTGCATCCCAGCAGCACCGGCAGCAAGTACCAGATCTCGGCCAACTCCGTCTGCCCGTACCACATCCGGGTCTACGGCACCTAGCCGGACCGGCGGACTCAGGCGGGGCTGGCGCCGCGCGGCAACTCGCGCGGTGCCAGCCCCGCTGGTGCTTACTGCGGCGGGGCCCCCGGCCAGGGCGGCCGCTGCTGACTCGTCGAGTGTTACCAGTCACAAGGCCGCTGCCAATACTTTGGGCGCCCCGACATTGACTGCCGGGTGCCGCTGGGAGTAACCATCGAACGTGGCGAGCGTCGATGGGAGAGCGGTGTGAAAACCAGGGCGGCGGTGCTGCACGACGTCGGCAAGGAGTGGGAAATCGTCGAGCACGAGCTCGACCCGCCCCGGGCGAACGAGGTACTCGTCCGCTTCGTCGCGTCCGGGCTGTGCCACTCCGACGATCACCTGCGCACCGGCGACATTCCCGTCCGGTACCCGATCGTCGGCGGCCACGAGGGGGCCGGCATCGTCGAGCAAGTCGGCGAGGGCGTCACCCGGCTGGCGGCGGGCGACCACGTGGTCTGCTCGTTCCTCCCGGTGTGCGGGCACTGCCGGTTCTGCTCGCGCGGGCAGACGAACCTGTGCGATCTCGGTGCTCTGCTGGTCGACAACTGCCTGCCCGACGGCACATTCCGGCTGCACGGTGGCGGCCAGGACTATGGCCAGATGTGCCTCCTCGGCACGTTCTCCCAGTACGCGACGCTCTCGGTGCACTCGTGCGTCAAGGTGGATGACGACCTGCCCCTGGAGACCGTCGTGCTCGTAGGCTGCGGCGTGCCGACCGGCTGGGGCACCGCGGTCAACGCCGGCGGCGTCCGGGCCGGCGACATCGTCGTGGTCTACGGCATCGGCGGCGTCGGCATCAACGCCGTGCAGGGCGCTTCGTTCGCGGGCGCGCAGCACGTCATCGCCGTCGATCCCCTGCCGAACAAGCGCGAGATAGCCGCGCGGCTCGGCGCCACCCACACGGCCGCGGACGCGGGTGCGGCGCAGGACATTATTACCGAGCTCAGCCATGGCGTTGGCGCCGACCACGCGCTCGTGACCGTTGGCATTGTCACCGAGGACGTCATCAGCGCCGCGTTCGCTGCCGTTCGCAAGCACGGCAGCGTCATCGTGACCGGGCTTGCCGGTCCCGGCAAGGTCAATATCCAGCTGCCCAGCTTTGAGCTGACGCTATTCGAGAAGCAGATCAAGGGCGCGCTGTTTGGCGGCGGCAATCCTTTCGACGAGATCCCGCGCATGCTCGACCTCTACCGCTCGGGCCGGCTGAAGCTGGACGAGTTGGTCACCACCACCTACCGGCTCGAGGAAGTCAACCAGGGGTACCAGGATCTGCTGGACGGCAAGAACGTCCGCGGCGTGCTGATTCACGAGCACTGATTCCGGGTCCGCGATGAGTCCGCCGGCCGGAGTGGTGGCACCGGGCCGGGTGGCGGTCGTGACCGGTGCCGCGAGCGGGATAGGTCTGGGCCTCTGCGAGCGTTTCGCTGCCGAGGGCATGCGCGTGGTCATGGCCGACGTGGAGGAACTGGCGCTGAGCGACGCGGCGCGCAGGCTCTCCAGCCAGGGATCAGCGGTGCTGCCGGTGCTGACGGACGTGTCGAGGCCGGATCAGGTCGACGCGCTGCGGGATGAGGCAGTACGCGCGTTCGGTGCTGTGCACGTGCTGTGCAACAACGCCGGCGTGGGCGGCTCGCACGGGCCGCTGTGGCTGATCCCGGCGGGCGAGTGGGACTGGGTGCTCGGGGTGAACCTGGGCGGCGTGATCAATGGCATCCGGGCGTTTGTCCCGCTGCTGCTGGCCCAGGACGCGGCGCACATCGTCAACACGGCGTCGATTTTCGGGGTCTTTGCCGGCGCCCTCGGCCCCTATGGCATCTCCAAGCACGCTGTCGTCGCGCTCACCGAGACGCTGCACTTCCAGCTTCGCGCGCTCGGTGCGCGGGTGGGCGTTTCCGTGCTGTGTCCTGGAGCGGTCCGGACGAACTTCGGGACATCCGCCCGCAACCGGCCGGCGTCCGCCGGCGCCGGGCCGGCTGATGGTGCGGCCGCACGCGCGAGCGCCGAGCAATTCCGGCAGCTCGCGGCGGCCGGCATCGAACCCGCCCAGGTGGCCGACATGGTGGTGGAGGCAATCCGCAGTGCCCGCTTCTACATCCTTACCTCAGGCAACCGCGACGACGCTGTGCGCCGACGGGGCGACGAGATCCTCTCGGGCTCGCCGCCAGCACCGCCGTTCCCCTGACCGGCACCCCTTGTCTCCTTGCCTGGCAGTCTCTTGAGGTTCTCGCTCTTAGGGCACCACGGCAGCCTGCTGCTCGGCAGCCAGCGCCGCACGCTCCCGCCCGCCTTCTTCAAGCCGGGCCGCCCGCTAGCCGCGTACCCAGGCCGCCCTGTCCTCGTCGGCATCAGGCCTGAGCACCTGTCCGACCCGGCAGTGCCCGGCGGCGCCGCGGATCCGCGTGCTTCCCCGCGGGCGCGGGTGGATCTGGTCGAGGTCCTCGGCAGCGAGCTGCATGTGCACTTCACCATTGATGCCGCCGCGGTGGCCGGGGAGTACGGGCTGCCCGATCGGGGCGGCGATGGCCCGGCCGAGATCGTCGACGTCCCGGCGAGCGCGGGGGTCGCCAGGATCGACCCGCGGTCGCAGCTGACGGTCGGTCAGCGGGCGGTGCTCGCGGTGGACGTCGAGCGCCTGCACCTCTTCGATCCCGGCACCGGAGCCGCCATCGCGACCAGCGGGGTCTGACCGATCTGCGGGCAGCCGCCCCGGCACAGTGTCGGTGGCTGGGTCTAGCGTGGCCAGGAAGGCGAATCCCCCGCGAGTAAGGAAAGATCATGACTACACTCCACGACCGGCCGCACACCGCGCTGCTCGTCATCGACGTGCAGAAGGGGGTCGTCGAGGGGGCGCACGAGCGTGACACGGTTGTCGCGAACGTGGGCAGCCTGGTCGAGAAGGCCCGGCGCGAGAAGATCCCTGTCGTCTGGGTCCAGCACTCCGACGAGGGCCTGGTGCGGGGCGGCGACGACTGGCAGATCGTGCCCGAGCTCAGCCCGGACGCGGCCGAACCGCTCGTGGACAAGAGCTACGGCGACTCGTTCGAGGACACCACGCTCGAGACGGTCTTGTCCGACCTTCGCGTCGGGCGGCTGTTCGTCGCCGGCGCGCAGTCCGACGCGTGCATCCGATCGACCATCCACGGCGCGTTTACCCGCGGTTACGACACGACGCTGGTGAGCGATGCCCACACCACGGAGGACCTGACCGAATGGGGGGCGCCGCCGCCGGATCAGGTCATCGCGCACACCAACCTTTACTGGAGCCACCAGAATGCGCCGGGGCGGACGGCCGGCACCGTCGAGACCAAGGATGTCGACTTCGGCGGCACCTCCTGAGCCGTGCCTTACGCCGCTGGCGGCCAGGATTCGCTGTCGCCCCGGCCCTGGCGGCGGTGGCAGGATCGCGCCTATGGCGCGAATTTACGAGATAACCGTCGATTGCCGGCATCCGGCGTCGATAGCCCGGTTCTGGGCGGCCGCGCTCAACGGCTACGAGATCGCCCCGTACGACGAGGCTGAACTTCAGCGGCTGCGCAGCCTGGGAGTCGACGATCCGCAGGATGATCCCACCGTGCGCGTCCTGGCGCCGCCAGGGCAGCCGGGGATGCTCTTCCAGCGTGTCCCCGAGCCCAGGGCCGGCAAGAACCGCCTCCATCTCGACCTGCGCTGCGGAGCCTTCGACCCCGAGGTCGAGCGGCTGACGGCGCTGGGCGCACGCGTCCTGGCGGAGCATGACGCCTTCACCGCGCTGTGCGATCCGGAGGGCAACGAATTCTGCCTGTCCCGCCACGCGGATCCGGACCGAGAGGACCCGCTCGCCGACCGGTCGGTCCAGGTGCGGCGCCGGGTCGGTCTTGTGTTCATGACCGGATGCTGCCTCGTGCTGATCCCGTGGATCGTCCTGCTCGCCGTTACCCTCCCGCAGCACTACCGGGCCGGGGAGTGGGGCGTCGCGTGGACCGGCCTGGATATAGCCGAGCTGCTCGCGTTCGGCGCGACGGCGCTGGCCAGCCTGCTGCGCCGCCAGGTGATGGTGCCGCTGATGCTGGTCACGGCGACGCTGCTGTGCTGCGACGCGTGGTTCGACGTCACGCTGTCGTGGGGTTCGTCAGAAGCTGCCGCGAGCGTCACAGACGCGCTGCTCATCGAGTTGCCGATCGCCGTCCTGATGGTCGCAGGCGCACGCAGGATCACCGACCGTACGGTCCGGGCGCTGATGCGCAGGGCGGGCGTGCAGGGACCGCCGCCACCGCTGTGGCGGCTCCGGCTCATCGACGTCATCGGCTGGGACTGACGCCGACCGGCCTGCCCGCATCGGCGTCAGGCGCTAGCCCCCGCCGACGGCTGGCCCTCGGTCAGCAGGGCGGTGGCCATCTGACGGAGGTCGACGCGCCGGATCTTCCCGGTCGCGGTAGTGGGGTAGGCGTCGGTGAAGGCGACCCGGCGTGGCCGCTTGAACGCCGGCAGCCCGGTCCGGCAGAACTGGACGAGCTCGTCCTCGGTCGCCGCGGCGCCCGGCCGGAGCATGACGTAGGCGACCGGCTTCTCCAGCCCGTCGCCATCGACCCCGGCGACCACGACGGCCTGCGCGACGGCCTGGTGCGCGAGCAGCCGTTCCTCCACCTCGGCCGGCGATAGCCACATGCCGCCGGGCTTGAGCATGTCGCCGGTGCGCCCGAGACAGCGGTAAAACCCGGCGTCGTCCCTGACGTAGGTGTCGCCGGTGCGGAGCCATTCGCCCTGGAACACCTGCCGGGAGGCGTCGTACCGGGACCAGTATCCGG
>JASHOV010000310.1 GCA_030038495.1 Streptosporangiaceae bacterium | reverse complement strand
GCTGGCCGGGGGCACGAGCCCCCGTTCCCCCCGCATAGCGGCCGGCGGTTCAGGCGGAGCTGGCCTGACGGCGCGCATGCAGTGCCGGACGGCGGCGTCGGGTCAGCATCGCGACGCCAGCACACGTCGTGAGGAGGCCGGACAGCGTCAGGACAAGCCACAGTCGCAGGGGTGCGCCCGGATGCGGGGCCATGCCGCCGAAGCCGGTCTGGACGCCGCCCGCGGGCGCGACCTGGCTGCCTGCCGCCTCCAGCAGGTCGTCGATCGACAGCGAGTCCCCATTATCGAGCACGACGAGCGTGTGGATGGTCCCGGCGGCGCACGACATGGTGGTGGTGGCGGACTCGCTGCTCCCGGCCGCGTGCACGGTCCACGTGCCGGGCTGCAAGACGTGATACCCGGTCACGCTCGCGAACTTCAGGTTCGTGGCCAGCCTCGCGCTCCCGGCGGTGACCGTGACCGAGTCCTGCTGCAGCGACGCCTGAATCACGCGGACGAGGGCCTTGCCTGGCGGAGTTGTGAGCCGGTCGGGGATTACCTGCAGCCGCAGCCCCGCGGCCGGGCCCATGCCCGCGACCGTGTAGGCGTGGCCCGCCAGCACGTCCACCGCGGTCGACAGCACCGGCTTGGAGGATGACGGTGCGCCCGCCAGGCGCATGGCGACGGTGTAGTCGCCGGCCGCGAGCTGCTCGAACGGCGAGACCGTGCCGTAGGCGACGTGGTGCAGCACGAGCTGCGCCGACGCGTCGCCGAACGAGTACAGGTAGACGTCGACTGCCGGGGTGTTCGGTGACAGGTGCGCCAGCTGCACCCAGCCGACCTCCGACGAGGCCGACGCCGCTGGCGCCGTGAGCGCGAGGAGACCCAGTGACGTCGCGGCCGCCGCGGCGAGCACGGCCGAAATCATCCTGGTACCCCGTCTTCGGGCTCCGCTCATGTTCGCTCCTTCAGGGCACGTGGCCTGTGGCCGGTATCAGTTCTCGGGGAGCAGTCCGGTCGGACTGGGCGCGGTGAACGTGACGATCAGGGTCGTGCTGCGGCCGCTCCGGCTGACCGTGGTGAGCGCGAGCAGGGGCGCACGCTGGCCGCGCAGGAAGGAGAGCATGCTCCTCAGGTAGCGGGTACCTGGTGAGCGGATACTCATTGCCCGCAGCGGTACGCTCTTGGCGGCGTCCGGGCCGGCGTCGCCGAAACCGCTGACGTCCACGACCTGCCGGGATGTCAGCGCGGCGAGCGTCATCAGCAGCCGAGAATCGACCTCGCCCGCGGCGAGCTGGTCCGCGCCTGCCGTGGACACGTGGAGGTTCTTGTTCCTGAGCAGTTCGCGGCCCGCCGTCATCCGGGCCATCAGGTCTGCGTGCTCGGCCGACAGGTAGGCCGCCGTTCCGTCCGGCGCGGTGACCAGCACCTGCACCAGGCTCTGCCCCGCGCCGAAGCTTGCGATAGCCACCGGGGCGTAGACGCTGGTCAGGCGACTGCCAATCTCGCTCCGCACCGCCAGCGTGGATATCACGACGCCCGACCCCAGCGGGTCGGGGCTGCCGGACCCGATGGGGGCGAGGTCCGAGGCCGGAAAGCCGCGCTGCTGCAGGGCAGCGCACATCAGCGGGTCACACGCGATTATCACGCTGTGGGCCACCTGAGCGGCGACCCAGGCGGCAGCGAGCCGCCGGCTGGCCGCCGCTGCCGCCAGCGCCTGCATGCTGGCCGTGGTCGTTGTGTTCCCGGCCCGCGGCAGGGTCGATACGCGCGCGGCCCGGCCCTGGCGATTCGACCCGCTCGCCTGCGTCCCGCCGAGATGGATATCCGTGGCCACGACAATCACAAGCGCGAGGAATAGAGCCAATACCGTGATGCGGAGGGTCATCGGCTGGCGCGACCGCTCGGCCGCGGAACGATGCAGAACGCGGCGCTGCCACCAGAGCGACGCGGTCGTGGCTATGACTTTCGGCCATGGCGGAGCGGGCCCCGGAACATGGCTATTTCCGGTCATGTCCACCCCCCACGCCCTACCTGCGGAAACACTGTGCAGGCGCTATTGCGGCCAGTTCACCACATCGGACGCAGAAGACTCATGAAAACGGCTAATTTTTGTCCTGGGATTTCATGGTCTGGGGGAAACATGAACTTGGCATGCTGACGACTGCATTTTGCTGAGGGGTATCTTTAGCCGCAGAACGGCGACGCAGGCAGGTGCCTTGGGAGCAATGTAGCCGTATTAACGATAATACGCGGCACTATTCACAGATCGCACCGGCTTAGAGCCGCCCGGAGAATGTCAGGCGGTCACACCCGCCGGGCCGGCGCGCGCGGCACGGGGGCAGGTTCGGCTACCATGCTCGAAGTCCCCGCCGGTGTAGCTCAGTAGGCAGAGCAGCCGTCTTGTAAACGGCAGGTCAGCGGTTCGATCCCGCTCACCGGCTCCCCTGGCCTGACCGCTCGTCAAGCCCTCTACCTGCACAAACTTACTCGGAGATGCCGTCGTGAACTCGGGCGCTGAGTCGCGGGACTGGCTGTCAAGCGGCGGCTGCTGGGTGAGTCCGGTCAACGTCCCGGCGGACGCACGCAAGCCGGCGGGCGGACGGTCCCTCATCGTGGTGGCACCGACTCGCGGCCACCTTAATACTGGTGTAGCGCTCGCCAACCTGATGCGCCGGGCCGGCTGTCGACCGCTGATCGCGAGCAGCCCGCAGGTGCAGCGGGCCGCTGACGAGCTCGGCCTCGGCCGCGACTTCGTGCCGGTCACCTCGATGCGCCAGGATATGGACCGGCGAGTCGCCGGCCGCCGGTCGCACCTTGAGCAGTCACTGGACCGCAGCCAGCTGACGGCGACGGTGTCTGAGCTCTCGAGCCTGATAGCTGCCGTGCGGCCGAGCATCGTGGTGGGGAAGGATTCATTCGCTGCGCGCGTCGCCGCGGCCAGGAGCGCGTGCACTTATCTGTCCTTCTTCACCGACGGCGTGGACAGCTTGCTGGCCCGCCGCAGCCGCCAGACAGTGCCGGCCGACGTGGCTAGCGCGCCCCATATCACGAGCCTCCTCGGCGAGCTTGGGATGTCTGGTGACCAGGAACTGACCGCCGCTGACCTGATGCGTTCGAGCGTGGCCAGCATTGTCCGGGGATTCCCAGAACATGACCGGCATGGTGATCCCGGCGCGGCGACGCTGCGGCTGCTCTATGCGGGCTTTCTGATGTTCGACGACGTACCCGCCCGGCGGGCCGCCTGGGACCGCAAGCTTGCGTCCCTCGAGCGGCCGGTGGTTTACGTTACTTTCGGTACTGTTTGCGCCGACACTCGGCGGTACCACATTGCTGCCGGGGCGGTTGCGCGGGCAGGCGGCCACCTGCTGTTGTCCACTTCGCCGTTCACGCCTGACGACCTCGCAATGACGGACGACGGACGCGCGATCTTCGCTTATGTCCCCAATTCGAGCGCTCTGAACATCGCCGACGTCGTCGTGCATCATGGCGGCTTCGGGACCACGCTGGCAGCGCTGGCAGCGGGAGTTCCGTCAGTCGTCGTGCCAGACAACGACCGAACGAACCAGGACCGGCATGGCGCGCTTGTTCACGAGATCGGCGTCGGCGCCATGCTTCGCCGGGATTGCCTGACGGAGGAGTCCCTGACCCAGGCGATCCGGGAGATGCTGCAGCCTGCTCCCCGCCACCGGGCCGCGGCCGTCGCCGAGCAGCTCGGCCTGCGAAGCATCCGCCTCCAAGATGACCTGGTGCGAGCCATCGCTGCGGCGGACTTCGATGGCGCGTAGCTGCCTGCCGCGCTCGCGGGGCATTTTCGTCTCGCCGCTGCCCTTCGCCTGGACCAGGACCGCGGAAGAGATACTCGAATCACTCGCCATCTATCGCTAGGATTTCCCGCGCGGGACACTAGTCGCGGCTACCAGGATGATCTCCAGTGGGGATACTCGAAGTAGGAGTGTCATGATCCGTCGCGCCG
>JASHOV010000309.1 GCA_030038495.1 Streptosporangiaceae bacterium | reverse complement strand
AGTTCCTCATTGGCATACGGCCCGTACACCTCGGCGGTGTCGAAGAATGTGACGCCCAATTCGACGGCGTCGCGCAGAACCTTGATCATGGCGTTCCGGTCCCCGGGGATTGGGGCCATAGCTTTGGGACATGCCCATGCAGCCCAGGCCGATTGCCGAAACGTGCAGGTCCCGGCCCAGTGTTCGCGTGTGCATTGTGTTTCCTCCTCGTGAACGGGAACGGCGGCTCAGGGGTGCAGCAGCACCTTGATCGCGCGCCGATCGTCCATGGCCCGATAGCCATCGGCCGCGTCGGCGAGCGGAAGCTCAAGGTCGAAGACCTTTCCGGGATTAATCGCGCGGCTCTCGATGAGGCTGATGAGGTCGGGCAGGAACCGGCGAACGGGGGCAGGACCGCCGAGCATGTGCACTTCGGCGTAGAGCCGGGGGTGAAGTGGACCCAGCGCAGGCGATACGGGACGGCTCGCCCTTGCGGCCGAGCACGGCGTCGATGTAGACGTCGCCGGTGAACCAGCCGGCTGGACCTTTCCTGGTCGGGGCCTTGGGCTCGATATTCATGTCAGCTGTCTCCTCTGCTGGCTCAGGAGGGCGGTGGCCGCGGCTATAGCGGCCGCGACGAGCAGGCTGACCCGCAGTCCATGCAGGAAGGTTGTCCGGTCGGCCAGCAGCGCGCCGAACACGGCGATCGCCAGCGCGCCGCCGACCTGCCGGCTGGTATTCAGGACTCCGCTGGCGACACCGGCCTGCCGGGCGGGAACGGCGTGCAGGAGCAGGGCGATGACAGGCGGCATCACGAGCGGGCCGGCCAGCCCGACGAGCATCATCAGGGCGGCGAGGACCCCGACCGGGGTACTGCCGGGCAGCAGGCCGATGACGACCAGGCCGGTGGTCATGCTGGCCAGGCCGGTGGTGATGACAGCACGGGCACCAAACCTGCCGGTCAGCCGGGCAGTGAATGGCGTCAGTACGGCTCCGGTCAGCATCATCGGCAGGAACGCGACCCCGGTGCCCAGCGCGGACAGGCCCCGCAGGTCCTGCAGGTACAGGCTCATCACGAACGGCAGCCCGTAGTAGCCGACCATGAACGCGAACCCGGCTACCACCGTCAGGCGGACGGTCCGGGAGCGGAACAGGTCAGGCGGCACCATCGGATGCCGGCCTCGCGACTGCAGCACGCCGAACGCAGCCCCCGCTGCGACCGCAACCGCGAACGCTGCCAGCACCCGCGGGGCCATGAATCCGGCCGCGCCGGCCTCGATCGCGCCGTAGGTGAGCCCGCCCATCGCCAGCACGGCGGCGACCTGCCCGGCCCAGTCGAACGGCACCCGGTGGTGCGGCGACCGGGCCGCCGTTCCCGGCAGGAGCAGCGCGGCCACGCCGACGGGCACGTTGACGAAGAAGATCAGCCGCCACGACACCAGCGTCAGCAGCCCGCCCAGCACCGGACCCGATGTCGATGCGGCCACCCCGCCCATCGACCACAGCGCGACCGCGCGGGCCCGCCGCAGCGGATCGGGATACGCATGGCTGATCAGCGCCATCGACGACGGCATCATCACCGCGGCCGCACAGCCCTGCACCAGCCGCGCCCCGACTAGCACGCCCAGGCTCGGCGCCAGGCCGCACGCGACCGACGCGGCCACGAACAGCGCCATCCCGGCACCGAAGGCCCGGCGGGCCCCGGTCCTGTCGGTCAGCGACCCGGCCGACAGCAGCAGCGCGGCGAACATGAGCGTGTACCCGTCGACCACCCACTGCAGGCCGCTCATGCCGCCGGCCAGCTCCCGCCGGATATCGGGCAGGGCCACGTTCACGATCACCGCGTCCAGGGTGACCATGAAGAATCCCAGCAGCGCTGCGGCCAGCGACCAGCCCGGCGAGGCCTGCCCGGCCCGCTGACCAGGGCGGTCCGTGGTCACGCCCGGGACACGCACTGCGGCGGAAGTACTCATGACCTCGATACAACCCGGCACACCACGCCCGCGGGAGGTCGCGCCGTTAGGGGTCATGACAGAACCCGCCTCCGCGGCGTGCGGTCTCGCGCCGTCCCTGCCGGTCCTGGTCGGCGCCCGGATCGTGCAGGGCATCGGCGCCGCGCTGGTGACCCCGACGTCACTGGCTTTGATCCGCGAGGCCTTCGATGACAGCACCGAGCGGGCCCAGGCAATCGCGATGTGGGCTATGGGTGGCTCGGTGGCCGCGGCGGCCGGACCAGTGCTGGGCGGTCTGCTGACGGAGGCCGGCTGGCGGCTTATCTTCTTCGTGAACCTGCCCGTCGGGCTGGCCGCCCTCCTCCTGGTGCGGCTGGCCGCTCCGTCGCCCGGCCGTCCGGCGCGGTTCGACGGGACCGGCCAGGTGTCCGCGGTCCTGGCGCTCGGCGCACTGACCTACGCGCTCATCGAGGGCGGCAGCACCAGTTTCGGCCGTGTCCCCATCATCGGCACGTTCCTGATAGCCGCCGCGGCGCTGACCGTGTTCGTGACCGCGCAGCACCGCGGCCGCCATCCGATGGTCCCGCTGGCCCTGTTCACGTCCCGCCCAGTCGCCGTCACGCTGACGGTAGCGTTCCTCACCATGGCCGGGTTCTACGGCACGGTGTTCCTGCAGAGCCTGTACTTCCAGGAGCAGCGCGGATACTCAGCCTCGGCGACCGGGCTGCTGTTCCTGCCGAGGACAGGCCTGGTCGCGCTGACCAACCCGCTGGTGGCCAGGACCGCCGCGCGGCACGGCCGGATCGTGCCGATCATCGCCGGGCAGGCCGCGATGGCGGCCGGGCTGCTCGGGCTCGCGCTGCTCCCGGCACACGCGCCCATCCTCGCGGTCGCGGCCGTCATGATCCCGGTCGGCGTCGGCGGCGCGTTCACCGTCCCCCCGATCGCCTCGCTGATCCTCGATGCCGCACCCGGCCCGCTTGGCGGCACAGCCAGCGGCGTGCTCAACACCTTCCGGCAGCTGGGCGGCTCACTAGGAGTCGCAGTATTCGGCGCCATCGTCAGCGCCAGCACCGCTTTCCAGACCGGACTGCGGGTCAGTTACACCGCCACAGCCGTCCTGGTCGCCGTCGCCGCAGCCGGCACGCTCACGCTCCGCACGACAGGACGCAGATGATCCACCAGCCAGTCAAGAACGGAGAACCATCATGACCGCCACGATCCCGACCGTCACGCTTAACACCGGCACCCGGATGCCGATGCTCGGCTACGGCGTATTCCAGATCCCCGCCGAGGACACCGAACAGGCCGTCCTGGCCGCGCTCGAAACCGGCTACCGGATGCTCGATACCGCCGCGAGCTATCAGAACGAGGAAGCCGTCGGCCGGGCCATCCGCAGCAGCGGCATCCCCCGGGACGACCTGTTCGTCACCACCAAGCTGTTCATCCAGTCCAACGGCGAGAAGACCACCCGGCAGGCCTTCAACACCTCGCTTTCCCGGCTCGGCCTCGACCACGTCGACCTGTACCTCATCCACCAGCCGTTCGGTGACTACTACGGCGAATGGCGGGTCATGGAAGAACTCCACGCCCAGGGTCTAGCCCGCGCGATCGGCGTAGCCAACTTCTACCCGGACCGGCTCGCCGACCTGATCCTCCACAACGAGATCGTCCCAGCCGTGAACCAGATCGAGACGCACCCGTTCTTCCAGCGCCAGGCCGACCAGGACTTCATGGCCGGGCGCGGCGTGCAGATCGAGTCTTGGGGGCCGTTCGCCGAAGGCCGCAACAACCTGTTCACCGACCCGGTGCTGACTGCTATCGCCTCTGCTCACGGCAAGTCCGTCGCCCAGGTCGTGCTCCGCTGGCTCACCCAGCGGGGTGTCATCGTCATCCCCAAGTCAGTCCGCAAAGACCGGATGGCCCAGAACATGGACATCTTCGGCTTCGACCTCTCTGCAGACGAGATGGCATCAATCGCCGCCCTGGACACCGGCGCGTCATTGTTCTTCGACCACCGCGACCCCGAAGCCGCCATCCGGCTCGGCGCCCGCACGATCGACTAGATACGGAGAGCCCGACCGTGAACAACGCGGAGCTGAATGGGCGCGTACGCGAAGCGCTGGCGACGCGCGGAGCCGTCGCGCTCACCTACGTCGCCCTCCGCGTCAGCGGACCCCCCGCCCTCTGCGACGGGCTCTCCCCATGCCTACGCCGGGAAATGCGTGATGAGATCCTCAATCTTCAAGACGACATCCGTAAGCGCGGCGATCCCCGCCACCCCCGCTGTGGCTCCTCGCAGCAAGCTGCGAACCCGCCGCCACTTCGGTGCCGACGCCTCCGCCTCGGCCCTGGCCTCCTCCGCAGATTCGCGTAGACCGACCGCGTCAGGGACCAAATCTTCATGCGCAGCCAGTAACTCGAGGTACTTGTCAAGAAGCCGGACCAGTTCATCCTGGACTGACGGACCTGCCTGTAGCACGGACGCTGACGAGCCGTGCCCGATGACGATTCCCGTACCCTGAACGTCGCCGACATTGATCGGGCCTGGGGCGTGGCTTTCCTCTCTATCCTTCACTTTCCTCCCTTGGGTGGCGTGTTCACACTCGTGGACGAGTCGTTGCCGACCGTGACGCCAGTGCTGTTTTCGATGCTGCCGATGTTGATGCTGTTATCGAAGATCAGCTTGACCTGGGCCTCGAACTGGCCAAGGTTGACATGGTGATCTTTCAGGAAGGCCGCTATCGCGCGCGTCAGCGTCTGTTCGGCCAGGAGCATGTACATCGTCTCGTCGCGAGCCAGGAAGTAGTGCTGTCGTCCGATGCCGCAGGCTTCCTCCCGGATACTGCGTCGCGCACCGTAATCAAAGACGTATCCTCGCGCGATAGCGCGGGTCTGTCGGGATCGCTTCCGCAGTTCGATCTTCGGCCGACGCCAGATCCTGAGCGCCTCGTGAGGCGATCGGATCAGCGCGGGCATCGTCTCGCGAAGGCCCGCACGTAGCGACAGCCGAACCTGACGGTGCTGCGACATCTCGAAGAAGCGGTCGATGTACAAGAAGTCGTCCCTGAGCGGCGGAAGGATGCGGAACGTCCAGTCGATATACAGCGACTCGCCCGTGTGTACTGCGCGGATGAAAAGCGTGACAACGAGTTGGCCATGCCACCCTGGTATTTCCACGCATACGTAAGCGCGCGCCTCAGGGGTGGGATGCTGCGCCGCGTTCGTCAGTAATTCCGGCGCCACCGAGGTCGGCGGCGGCTTAAACGGGTCGGGTAGTAAGCGGTTGTCATACTGAATATGGAGGCCGTTGACAAAGAGTCGCTCGTAAACCTTGATATGGGGCAGACTTCTCGCCAGGCCGTTCTCAGATCCAAACGCCTGCGCGATCGCGGCGTGCACCTCCTGGCTCGTGAAGGGATCTGGCTCGCCAGGGACACCGTCTTCG
>JASHOV010000308.1 GCA_030038495.1 Streptosporangiaceae bacterium | reverse complement strand
GCCAGCACGCGGCCCAGCCGGACCGCTTCCGCGCACAGCGCCGGACGCATCCAGTCATCCCCGGCCGTTGCCGAGTAGCCCTCGTTGAATATCAGGTAGATCACCTCGAGGACCGAGGAGAGCCGGACTGCCCGCTGGTCGGCGGCCGGCACCTCGAACGGCACGCCCGCGGCGGCCAGGGTCTTCTTGGCCCGGGCGATCCGCTGCGCGATGGTCGGCTCCGGCACCAGGTAGGCCCGGGCAATCTCGGCCGTCGTCAGGCCGCCGAGCATCCGGAGCGTGAGCGCGGTCCGGGCCGGCACACTCAGGACCGGGTGGCAGGCGGTGAAGATCAGCCGGAGCAGGTCATCGTCGATGTCGTCGGAGAACGCGCGGTCGAAGTCGGGCGTGACGCTGTCGCCCTCGGCCTCCAGGGTCCGGCCGATCTGCGCATAGCGCTTCTCCAGCTCCCGGTTGCGCCGGAACTGGTCGATGGCCCGCCGCTTGGCCACCGTCATGAGCCAGGCGCCGGGGTTGCGCGGCACCCCGCCGGCCGGCCACTGCTCCAGGGCCGCGACCACCGCGTCCTGGGCCAGGTCCTCGGCTAGCCCGATATCCCCGGTGAAGTGAGCCAGGCCGGCGATGAGTCGGGCCGATTCCATCCGGATAACGGTCTCGATCGCCGCCAGCGCCCGGGCATCGGTCACAAGAACCGATGACATCATGGCGCCGGCGGACACGCGCGCCGAACCAGGCGTTCGCCTCCGGCCGCCGCCGGGCCGACGGCCGCGGCCGCGTCCGCGCCCGCGCGGCCGCTAGCCCAGAACGGGCCGGACCGTGCATTCGCCCTCGCCGGCGACGGTCAGGAAGCGCTTGGTCCATTCGACTGCCTCCTGCAGGTCCCGGCACTCCATCAGCGCCCAGCCGCCGATCAGCTCCTTGGCCTCGGTGAACGGGCCATCCAGCACGGTGAACTGCCCGTCGTGATAGCTCACCTTGGCGCTCTCGTTGAGCGGCGCGACTCCGCCGGTGGCCAGCACCACGCCGGCCTTCGTGGCCTCCTCGACGAACTCGCCCATCCGCTGGAACATCTCCGGACTCGGCTGCGGAAGCGGGGCATTCGGGTCGCCGATCGTGTAGCCCAGGAATTTCATGATTCTTTTCCTCTCTGCTGCGGCGCCGGGCATGAGCTCCGACGCCGGACGCTGCGTCCTGCCGGGCTGCCCGGCCGGCCTTCACCCGTGCGTCGAACGCAGGCGCGCCAGATCGACACGGCCGGAAAAGTTTTCCTGGCGGTGCCGGCCCCGGGGCCGATCATCCCGCAGCCCGCCCCTCGACCTGGCCGCTATTTGACACGGTAGGTAAGACTGACGACAGGGAGTCGTCGCAGGAGGGGTTCGGGCGAGCACATGAAGATCAGGACCGGCCTGGCCGTCGGTGCCGCGTCCCTCGGCGCCTGCACGCTGGTCATCGCGGGGACAGCGACCGCCTCCCCGGCAGCCTCGGTGCGGACTGGGGCTGCGACGCAGGCGACGGCGACGACCGGCTTCTGGAGCGGGACCGACAGCAACTACATCTCGATCCCGGGCCCCGCGCCCTACCGCGAGCCGGTCATCGGCGGCAGCTACGGCGGCTACATCGGCATGATCGGCAACTGGGCGGCCTGGCAGCGCTGCGGCGGCGAGGTCGTATGGTCCAAGACCGACAGCCGGGATGCGCGCACGAACTTCGTCACCTATCACGAGGGCATCGGGGTGGGCGCCTACTGGTTCATGGCCGGCCCGGGTGTGGATCCCCACTACAACGGCCATCTGATCGAGGCCAGCGACTGGGGCCAGGCACAGGCGAAGGCGGCACTTGCCGACCTGGCCGCGATGCATCCCGCGGTCACCTACCCGGTGCTGTTCATGGACGTCGAGATCCCTGGCGACGCGCCGCGCTACACCCCGGCATCTGACAACGGCTGGAACTCGGTCTACACCTCGCCGTGCAGCGGCCGAGTCCGTAAGCACGGCATTCCTGCGATCGTGGACCGGGTCGAGTTCGACGGTTTCGCCGACTACCTCACCAGCCATTCCTCCTACCAGGCCGGCGTGTACTCGGCGCCCGGCATCTGGACGTCGATCTTCGGTACCGGCACCGACTCGGCCCTCACGAACACCTACGAATGGACCTACACCGGCGACACGGCCAGCCTGAGCCATCACCCCAGCGGCTGGTGCCTGGCCGGGACCAAGACCTGCGCGCAGTTCTTCGGCGGGATGACCAGCGCGAGTAAGTACGCGGTCATGTGGCAGTGGTCGGGCGGCGGCGGCACCTACAACGGCGTCGGCGACTTCGACCAGATCGACGCGACCAGGACCCCGTAGCGGCGGTACCAGCGATGCGGCTGACGCACCCGAAGGTCCTGGCCACGACCGCCGGGCTGATCGCGGCGGGCGGGATCGCGGCCGGGGTCGCGCTGCTGGTGTCCCCCGGCACCCCGCCGCCCGTCCGGCCGCGGACCGTAGCCAGCCCGAGCCCGCGCCCGGCGCGCGGGCCGCTGCTGTCGCCGTTCACCGGCGAGCCGGTGAGCGCCCTGGGCCCGGTTCTCGCCGTCAAGATCGACAACATCGTGTACGCGCGGCCGCAGACCGGTCTCACCCGGGCGGACATCGTCTACGTGCTCCCGGTCGAGGGCGGACTCAGCCGGTTCCTGGCCATCTTCTCCTCGCACTTTCCGCCCGTCATCGGCCCGGTCCGCAGCGCGCGGGCCGATGACCTGCAGCTACTGGCCCAGTTCGGGCGCCCGGCGTTCGCCTTCTCCGGCGCCCAGCCCGAGCTGCTTCCCGTCGTCGAGCACGCCCGGATCGTGAACCTGTACGCCGGGGTGGTCGGCGGCTACTACCGGAACTACAACCGCATCGCCCCCTACAACCTGTACGCCCGCACGCGCCAGTTGCTCGCCGAGGCCAGGGGGGCGAGCACGGCTCACAGCATCGGGTTCACCTTCGGCCCCCCGCCGACTTCCGGCGGTAAGCCGACAACGTCACTGGCTGTCTCCTACCCGGCCGCCTCGTTCCGCTTCACCTGGTCCGCGGCCCGCGGCCGGTGGCTGGTCTGGATGGACGGGCAGCGGGCGGCGACAACGGAGGGCCCGCAGCTCTCCGCCCCGACCGTGGTCATCCAGTACACGACCGTGGCCACCTCGCGCTACATCGAGGAGAGTCGCAGGCCGCCGTACGCCGAGACCGTCGGCTCGGGTCCGGCCACCGTGCTGCGGAACGGGGAGGCGTACGCGGCCCACTGGTCCCGGCCCGGCGCCGACCGGGGCACGACGTTCACCACGGCCGGCGGCCAGCCGATGAATTTCGCCCGCGGTCAGGTCTGGATCGTACTCGTCGGCCGGGGGCCGGTGAACTGGGCCAACATGTCCGGCTGAGGACCACGCTTCCCCGCGCAGGGCGGCCCGCAGGCCTCCCGGAATATGTCGATCTGAGCGACAGCGAGAAGGGTGTCGGTGCCGAAGAGCTGACGTGCTCGTGCGAGCTGGCCGAACGTCGCCGGACCATCGGCGGCGGACAGCCGCCCGTAGGCGGCCTCGGTCAGGTCGTCGGTGAAGATCTCAAGCACGGTTGCGCAGAAGTAGAAATAGCCGGCCAGCTCGAACATGAGCCTGCTCCTCGGCGAGCCGGCTCCCTTGGTGCCGGCCCCGCCCTGATCGGTACCGCCGCCGCGCA
>JASHOV010000307.1 GCA_030038495.1 Streptosporangiaceae bacterium | reverse complement strand
ACCGGCGGCTGCTGGCCTGCTACCCGCGGGCGTACCGGCGCGAGAACGAGGAAGAGATCCTCGCGGTGCTGCTGGCCTGCGCCCGTGACGGGCAGCAGCGGCCGGGTCTGGCCGTGTCCGCGGACCTGATCAAGGGCGCGATGCGGCTGCGGCTGTGGCCGGCCGCGCGGCCGCCGCGTACCGTGCGGGCCGCGGTCCGGCTGCTGTCCGCCGTCGCGGCGGCGGAGCTTGCCTACCTGACCGTCGATTTCGTGACGGCCGGCCGAGTCAGGTCGGCCGTCGCCCGGCGGTACCCGCCGGGGGCGGCGGCGACGGTGCACCACGCCGTAAGTGTCCAACTGGTCACGGTAAGTATCGCCGTCGCGATCAGCATCGGCGTGTGGCCGCTGCTGGCCTGGGCGCTGGTCCGGGGGCGCAACCTGGCCAGGTTCGCCTTCGCGGCGTACTTCGGCCTGGACTGCCTGAAGATGCTCCAGGCGGTAGGCCAGGGTGCTGCGGTGACCGCTCCGGCCGACATGACCGCCGCCGCCGTGGTATGGCTGCTCAACCTGACCGTGTGCGTGCTGTTGTTCACCGGGGCATCCAGCCGGTACTACCCGAAGCCGCGATCGGTTAGCTCGTGGCAGCGGAACTTCAGCAGCTCAACTTGTTAGCCGACGGGCGCGAGTCGCGCGCTGGTCACAAGGTGCCAGCCATTGCTGGTCGCGCTGTCCTTATGTGCGGCGTCGCGGAGCGGCCGGCCCCGTCGGCCCGGTGGGTCCGGCCCGGCGAGCGGTCGAAATCCGCCGCTCAGCGTCGCACCAGGTCCTGGCGAAAGCGGACCAGCAGCGGATCTGGGCCTGCCATGACGGCGTGGACCTGGGCGGCCCGGCTGTTCTTCGACGATGAAGCCGGCAACTGGCATTACCGCGTTCCGGCTGCCCGAATTATTCCCCGACCGTGCCCGACTGCTCAAACCGTCATGGCAGGACGACCCGGCTGCGGCAGATCCCAGGCTGGCCCCTGCCTCCACTACCGCCCGTCAGCGATACGAGGTCGTCCGCGGGCCAGCGAGCTTGCGGGACCGCGGCCTACGAGCGGCATGCGCGAGCGTTGCTACCACGGTATGGAATACCAGGGTATGCTGCAGGTGTGAAGGTTGACAAGCTGAGTGTGTCATTCGAGCCTGACCTGGGTGACGCCGTCAGGTCGGCTGCCGCGCAGGCAGGCAAGCCAGTGTCTTCCTGGCTGGCGGAGGCTGCCGCGAGCAAGCTCCGGGCCGAAGCGCTGGCTGACTTTCTGGCTGGCTGGGAAGCCGAGCATGGTGTGCTTACCACCGAGGATGTCGCCCGGGCCGAGCGGGATCTCGGCCTGGCGCCAGGCGATACCGCCGCGTGAGTGCGCTCATCCTTGACGCCGGAGCGTTGGTCGCGGTCGACCGTGACGATCGCGCGATGGTCGCCCGGCTCGGGGCCGCCCAGCGGCATGGCCTGGAACTGCGAACCAACGCGATGGTGGTCGCTCAGGTATGGCGCGACCGCCATGGCCGCCAGGCTAACCTGGCTCGGCTCCTGCGGGCTGTTGATGTTCGCGTAGTCAGCCAGCGTGACGGCCGGGACGCAGGCGTTCTGCAGGCTGTGGCCGGCACCGCGGATGCAATCGATGCGACTGTCGTGCTGCTGGCCGCGCCTGGCGATCGCATCCTGACCGCTGATCCCGACGACATGACTCTGCTTGCCGCGGCAGCTGAGAACAGAGCTGTCGTAGTCGCCTGCTAGACCAGCCGGACCGCGCCGCTGGGGGCATGACCGGATATCACAGGGTGATACCCGACACCTGTCACCGCCGGTCGAAATGAGCTTTCGCGCCGGGGCGACACCGGGCTGTGTTCAGGATGCAGCGACGACGACGAGCGCCACTATTACTTCGGCAACCTCATCGACGTTGCGGTGGCCTGGTGCTCATTGGCTTGTAGCGTCTGAGAATCTATTCCCTGTCACCGGTCGCCAGCTCTGTTCTATAGCTGATCGGCGCGCCGAGGCCGAGCTCCAGCGAGCGCCTGGCCTCATTGAGAAACGCCTTGCGTGCGGAGCTTTGCTCTGCCCTGACCTCATCCCACGAAGGGTCGCCCTCGAAGCGGGCATCGAGGGCGGCGCTGGTCACATCGCGATCAGCGGCGCCCAGTTGTTCCGCTGCTTTGATGACATTCGCAGGGGCAAGAATCCGCAGCCGCGTGAGGGTGTCGTTCTGGCGGCTGTGTGCCTCCGCCGCCTGCTTCCGATAGCTGGCCGCGCCACCCTCATCGCCAGTCAGGCGCGCTTGCAGAGCCCCTGGGCCAGCGCTTCCGAAGCTGGCGTCCAGGTATGCCACATATGAGTCAACAAGCGAATCGCGGAGCCAGCGACGGTGGTCGCGGCGACCCGACGTGTAAAGGGTCAATCCGGCTAACAGGGCGGCTATCGCAGCTGCGACCGCACTGATTACTGAAGCAAAGCCTGCCACGATCCCTCCTCCGGCCTCGTGCCATCCGCTAGGAGGCTACCGACCAACTCGGACGAGTGCATCTCGGGCGAAGGTACGGCGGACCCGAGCGCTGCGGGCGCTGGTCCTGTACAGGTGCAGCATTCTGCGGGGAGGACCAACCGCTCAGCTCGATCAGGTCGCTCTCTCGAGCCACGGCACGGGCGGGGCCGGGGGGTCACGGCTGGCATGAAATGCGCTGCGCGAAGCGGACATGTAGCAGGTGTAGAAAGGAGCAACCTTGCGATACCCGCACCCCGGCGGCCCGGACGAGCGACGGCGCCGCTTCGAGGAGATCTACGCCGCAAACTGCGGCCCGATCCTCGGGTACGTACTGCGTCGCACCGATAACCCGGATGACGCGGCGGATGCGATCGCCGAGACCTTCCTCACCGCCTGGCGGCGGCTGGACACCGTGCCGCCCGGAGACCAGGCCAGGCTGTGGCTCTACGGCGTGGCCCGGCGCGTGCTCGCCAACCAGCGCCGCGGCGAGCGGCGGCGGACTGTACTGAACAACCGGCTACGCGCGCAACTCGCCGCCGACCACCGGCCGCTCGTGTACACCGGCGAGCTGGCCGAGATCGCGATGGCCTTCCGTAGCCTGCCCGAGCCAGACCGTGAACTGCTTGCCCTGGTCGGCTGGGAGGGCCTGGACCATGGCCAGATCGCCGCCGTCCTCGGCTGCTCGCGCAACGCGGTGCGCATCAGGCTGCACCGCGCCCGGCGCCGGTTCGCTGACGCGTTGGCCTCCCCTGCGGCGCCGCCTCCCGCATCCGTTCACGTCCCGCATGGAGACCTCGCATGAACAAGATTCGCCGTATCTCCCCAGTTTCCGACGCCGACGCCGCGCGCCTGGTGAGCGGCGACGCCCTGGCCGACCTCGCCGGGCAGATCGTGGCCACTCCCGTCCTGGATAAGCCAGCGCGCCGAGCCGCGTCCCCCCGGACCGCGCCCGACCCGGGGCGCAAGCGGCGATTCGCCGTGCCCGTCGCCTGCACTGCAGCGGTAGCCATCGCCGCCGTGGTCATTGCCTTCCACGGCCACTCGGCCCCGGCAAAGTCGACCGCTGGGCCCCACTTCGGGCGCGCGAACAGCGCAGCCCAGCTCGTCGACTATGCCACCCTGTCCGCCGCCCCTGGGCCGGCCTTCAACCCCGGGCCGCACCAGTGGATCTACACCGACGTGCTACAGGCGACGTCGTCCGCTGGCACCGGCGGCTTCCTGGCCGGGCCACCCAACGGCCGGCTGAACCAGAAGACTTGGACCCGGGTCGATTTCCAGGAGTACGCGTACCTCAAGAAAGGAAAGCTGGTCATCGCCGCCTCGGACGTGCCCCGTTCCGCCAAGACCGGGCAGGCCGTGGAGCCCGTCCCGTTCGGCTGGCCATCGGTAAGCTACGCCTACCTGAACTCGCTGCCGACCGGCCCGCAGCGTCTCATGGCGATCATCAAGGACAACCTGAAGACGGAGCCGGATCCGATCGGGGCCGAGGGCACCGGCAACGCGGGCGTCTTTGACGCGGTCCAGGCGCTGCTGCGGAACACGGTGCTGCCGCCCCGGCTGCTGGCGGGGCTATACGGCGTGCTGGCCCGCGACCCCGTGGTGCACTTCGAACGCTCGGTCACCGACCTGGCAGGCCGGAGCGGGGTGGGCTTCTGCACGGTGCAGGAGGGCTACCTGGAGGAGCAGATCGTGATCAACCCGAGGACCTACGCCTACATGGGTTACGTCGAGGTCGCGGTCCGGGCGCACACCAGCACGGGCCTGGACGGGACGGAGCACTTCCGCCGGGGCCAGGTCCTCGGTTGGGAGGCCATGCTCGCGTCCGGCATCGTCCAGCGGCCCGGCCAGCTTCCGTAGCCGGTCGCCAGCGCTCAACCGGGCCAGCCGAACGGATACCGCACGCGCTATCCGGATCGGGCTGATCTGCTGGAAATTTCGGTGCCGGCCGTATGGCTTAGCTGAGCAGCTTGCCCGCGAGGCACCGCGCCACCTGCAGCGAGCCGGGCTGGCCATTCTGGGTCAGCCCGTGGAGGATGACATGGTCTGCGCCAGCTAAGCGCAGCTGCAGGTCGTCAACGACCACGCCCGCGTCAAGTACATCGCACGACAGCGCAGTTCGTGCCGCGACCATGCCCGGCGCTCGGGGGCGCAGGGGCATCAGCCGGAAATACAGCTGATGGCGTCGCCGGTCCGCTACGTTAACTGCCGCGATACACCAAGCAGACGGCACTTACGACTAAGGTGGTCCATTCCCTTGGGTCGCGTCCAGCCTCAGGAGCTACCTGACGACACTCCGCTGACGCAGTACGGTGAGCTGCCTCCTGTCGGATCAGGATTCCGCGATCACCTCCGGCCAGAGATAGGCGAGACGGAGATATCAATGATCTTGGGGGAGGCCCACGGCGCGGTCAGCACGCGGCCTTCGGTTGCACGGATCCCTGAAAGCTTCCTCTGTCGCAGCGGTGTGCGCGATGGCGCATCGCGCGGGCGACACTCCGCGGACTGCATTACCGCTGCTCAGAGGGCCTAGGGTGGTCAGGGGCGGGGTCGAGGCGGCAGGTCTCATAAGCCAGGCGAGCTGTCGACCCCGCCTGACCTGCATAAGGCCTGCTTCGAGCCGACGTGACTACCTAACAGCCCGCCAGCCCGCGTCAGCATGCACCCAGACCACCCGGCAGCGAGCACCACAAGATCAAACCCCGTCCGGGTGCCTCAGCCGCAACCTCAGCCGCAACCCGTTAACGGCACCACCGGAATGTCAGACCCAAACGTGAACATGGACCCTGGTGAAACGTGAAGACCTCTGTGTGGTCAGGGGCGGGGTCGAACCGCCGACCTTCCGCTTTTCAGG
>JASHOV010000306.1 GCA_030038495.1 Streptosporangiaceae bacterium | reverse complement strand
CTGATCTATTCCCTTAACCGCCGGTAGTGACAAGCGTCATACCGGGATGTCCGGCGTTCTGAGCTGGCGTTATACCTCCCAGATCCGCACCGGGGAGCCAGGCCGCGCCTGGTTACCCACCGCATGAACCGCGGCTGGTCAGCCCCCCGCAGACCCGGCCGCGTCCGCCCTGATCGAGCGAAGCACGGGCATGCCCGCATGCCCGCAGGCCCGCATGCGCCAGTGCTGCGAACACCGCGCGGCGGGGACCCCCGAGGAAGGGAACTAGATGCACCGACCTAAGCGGCTGGCCGGCCCGATCGGCAGCCACCGGAAGTCGATCACCTACCTGTCGGCCGCCCTCGTAATGGCCGGTGCGGGAACGGCAGGCGCCGCGACCATCGGTGCGGCAAGCGCCGATGCCGCGACCACGAACTCGGCGTCGCCGGCCCCGGTAGCCGCCGTTACCACCGCGTACTACTCCCCGGCCATGGCATCTCCGCACGGCACCGCGATGCGGGCAGGCACCGGACCCGGCCGCGGGGCGCCGGCCTGGGCCCACCGCTGGGCCCACCGCGCAGGACGGCGCGGTCCGTCGCACTCTGGCCGAACCCCGCACACGTTCCTGGCGGTCCGCGACGAGCTCAACTGGGAGACGAACCCGGCCCTGGCCGCCCGCGGCATCACCCCGCCGGCCGACAGGCTGCTGCCGGTGCCGACTACCGGCCCGCAGTCCTTTATGCCGATCAGCCCGGCGCAGTACTCCAACGCCACCGCGATCGTGCAGCAGGCGCTGGCCCGGAGGATGGGGCTTCGGTCCGCGGTCATCGCGGTAGCCACCGCCATGCAGGAGTCACAGCTCGTCAACGTCGACTACGGCACCGGCGACTCGCTCGGCCTGTTCCAGCAGCAGTCGGACATGGGCTGGGGTTCCCCGCAGCAGCTCATGGACCCGGCGTACGCGGCCGGCCAGTTCCTGGACGCACTGCAGGGATACCAGGCGAGCGATCCGTCCTGGGCCTCGCAGCCGCTGTACGCGGCGGCCCAGGGCGTGCAGCGCTCGGCATTCCCTTACGCCTACGCGCAGTGGGAGATCCAGGCGGCGCAGCTGACGTCGTCGATCGTCATGCACCTGCGCTGACAGCTTCCGGTCTCCGGCCCCCTTCCCCCCTGGGCCGGAACCGGAACGGCCAGGCCGCCGGGTCCCCCCGCCCGGCCGGCCGGGCAGACCGGGCCCCGCCCTCCCCGAGGGGGCGGGGCCCTTTCATGCCTCCTGCGGCAGCGGGTACAACCAGCGGCCGACCCGCAATACGACCACAGGCGACTTGCGCATCGCCTCCGATGGGGTAGAACAGGGTGCCATGACGACCTTCCTGACCAACGAGGGCTACCTGGCCCTGGTCATCTTCGCCTTCGTGCAGGCGTGCTGCATCCCGATTTCCTCGGAGATCACCTTCGGGTTCGCCGGCGTGCTGGCATACGAGCACCACCTGACCATCGCCCTCGTGATCATCGTCGGGACGCTGGGCGAGCTGGCAGGCTCGTTCACCGCGTACGGCATCGGCCGCAAGGGCGGCCGGTCGGCGGTCGAACGGTACCGCAGGTACTTGCTGATGACCAGGAAGGACGTCGAGCGGGTGGAGCGGTTCTTCGACGGCCGGGGGGCATGGGCGGTCGCGGTCGCGCGGGTCATCCCGCTGGTTCGGGCCTTCGTCGGCCTGGTGGCCGGGCTGGTCGAGGTACCTGCGGCCCCCTTCGCCATCTTCAACCTCATCGGCACCGTGGTCTGGGCGACCGCGCTGACGCTGCTCGGGTACGCGGCGGGCAGCGACTGGGCCAAGGCCTCCAAGACCTTCTCCCACGCTAGCGACCTGCTGGCCCTGATCGTCATCCTCGCGCTTGTCGTCCTGATCGTGCACAAGTGGCTCCAGGTTCGGAAGGAGCGCAAGGCCGACGTAGCACTCGCGGAGGCGGCTGCGGCGAGGCCGGGCGCGGCCGCGCCGGACGCGCCCGCCGTCACCGGCAGGCACCGCGCGCCGACGGACAGCCAGGGTGGCTGACCCGGCGGCTCCTCATCGGGTCTCCTGGCATCACTCGGCCGTCATCTACGAGGTCTACCTGCGCAGTTTCGCCGACGGCAGCGGCGACGGCGTCGGGGACCTGGCCGGGGTCCGTGCCCGCCTGCCCTACCTGCGCGACCTGGGCGTGGACGCGCTGTGGATCACGCCCTGGTACGTGTCCCCGATGGCCGACGGCGGCTACGACGTCGCCGACTACCGGGATATCGACCCGCTGTTCGGCACCCTGGCCGAGGCCGAGGCGCTGATCGAGGCCACGCACTCCTCCGGCTTGAAGATCATCACTGACATCGTCCCGAACCACTGCTCCGACAAGCACCCGTGGTTCGCCGCCGCGCTCGCGGCCGGCCCGGGCTCGCCGGAACGGGCCAGGTTCTGGTTCCGGCCCGGCCGCGGGGCGGGCGGCGAGCTGCCCCCGAATGACTGGACGTCCATGTTCGGCGGCCCGGCGTGGACCCGTATAACCGAGCCGGACGGCGCGCCCGGCGAGTGGTACCTGCACCTGTACGCCCGCGAGCAGCCCGACCTCAACTGGGACAACCCCGAGGTACGGGCCGAGTTCGAGTCGATACTGCGGTTCTGGCTCGACCGCGACATCGACGGCTTCCGTATCGACGTCGCCGACTTCCTGGTCAAGGATCCGCGGCTGCCCGACGTCGCGGGCTGGCCCGAGGACGCGCCGAAGCCCTGGGAGGCCCGGGACGGCCTGCACGCGATCTACCGGAGCTGGCGGAAGATCATCGACTCCTACCCGCGCGAGGGCCTGCTCGTCGGCGAGATGTGGCTCAAGCCGCTCACCCGGCTGCGGCCGTACCTGACCGGCGACGAGCTGCACACGGCGTTCAACTTCGACTACCTCGGCACCCCGTGGGACGCGGCGCGGCTGCGCGCGGTCATCGACCTGACCCTGACCAGCATCGGTACCGCAGGACCCTGGGTACTGTCCAACCACGACGTGACCAGGCACCTGACCCGCTACGGGCGCGCCGGCACTGGCGGCGGCTGGCATCCCGACCCGCCCCCGCCCGACCTCGCCCTGGGTACCCGCCGGGCCAGGGCGGCGATCCTGCTGTCCCTCGCACTGCCCGGCAGCGCGTACATCTACCAGGGTGAGGAACTCGGCCTGTGGGAGGTCGAGGACATCCCGGACGAGCTGATCGCCGACCCGATATTCGAGCGAACGGATCACCTGGTCCGGGGCCGGGACGGCTGCCGGGTACCGCTGCCGTGGCAGGCAGATGCCGCCGGATTCGGCTTTGGCCCCGCCGGCCCGGCTAGGACCGCCGGCCCCTGGCTGCCGCAGCCGCCGGCCTGGAAGTCGCTGGCTGCCGATGCCGAGGACGGCGACCGGCAGTCGATGCTGGAGCTGTACCGGGCGGCGCTGCGCCTGCGCCGGACCCGCGACCGGCTCGACGATGACACGCTGGACTGGCAGGACACCCCCGACGGGGTGCTGGCGTTCAGGCGCCCGGGTGGCCTGCTGTGCGTGGTCAACATCTCCGGCCAGGACATCGCCCTGCCGCCGCACGACGCGGTCCTGCTGGCCAGCGCCGACCTGGCCGACGGGAAGCTATCGCCCGACACCGCCGCCTGGCTGTCCTGAAGCGGGTGCCGGCTCCAGCAGTTCGGTGATCACCGCCACCGCGTCGCCGGCGGTGGCCGCGGCTCAGCGGGGACTGGGCCTCGTTCGGGTCGCGGTCGGACTCAGTCCACCAGAGCCTGGTAGACGAGCTGGCGCAGCTGGGGCCGGATCGGATAGGCGCTGGACGGCATGAGCTGGGTGAAGAAGCTGGCCGTGAGCTGCTCGGCGGGGTCGACCCAGAAGGCAGTGCTGGCCGCGCCGCCCCAGTTGAACTCGCCGACGCTGCAGAGGCTCTTGGACGCGGCCGCGTCTAGCTGCACCGCGAAGCCCAGTCCGAAGCCGACGCCCTGGAACACCGACTCGGCGAACAGCGGCCTGCCGAATTCCTCCAGGTCAGCGTTGCCCGGCAGGTGGTTCATGGTCATGTAGCCCACGGTGCGCGGGCTGAGCAGCCGGGCGCCGTCGAGCTCGCCCGCGGGGCTGTCGGGCCGGTGCAGCAGCATCTGGGTGAACCGGTGGTAGTCGGCCGCCGACGACACCAGCCCGCCGCCGCCGCTCAGGTACGCGGGCTCGCGGTAGGCGGCCTTGCCCATCGCGTCCATCGGGATGGCCTTGCCCTCGGGGCCGCGGCTGTAGAGCGGGCCCAGCCTGCCCGCCTCCTCCGGCCCGGCCCAGAACGCGGTCTCGGTCATGCCGAGCGGCCGGAAGATGCGCTCGGCGAAGAACTCGTCCAGCCGCTGGCCGGAGCAGACCTCCACCAGCCGGCCGAGCACGTCGGTGGACACCGAGTAGTTCCATTCCGAGCCCGGCTGAAACAGCAGCGGCATGCCCGCCCAGGCATCCACGCAGCCGGCCAGGTCCATGCCGCGCGGGCTTCCCCACTCAAAGCCGTTGGCCCGGTAGATGGCGTCGACCGGATGCGAGCGGTGGAAGCCGTAGGTCAGGCCCGAGGTGTGCGTGAGCAGGTGCCAGACCCGGACCGGCTCGGTGGCCGGCACCGTCGAGAAGCCGATGTCCGAGCCACCGGAGAAGACCCTGGCGTCGGCGAAGGAGGGGATGTACCGGCTGACCGGGTCGGTGAGCTGGAACGCGCCCTCCTCGTAGAGCATCATCGCCGCCACCGACGTGATCGGCTTGGTCATGGAGTAGATCCGCCACAGGGTGTCCGGCTCGACCGGCAGTCCCGCATCGACGTCGCGGTGCCCGTAGGTCGCGACGTAGGCGAGCTTGCCGTGCCTGCTGATCGTGATCAGCCAGCCGGGCAGCCGTCCCCTGTCCACGTACCGGGCGAAATGCCTGTCGATCCGGTCCAGCCGCGACTGGTCAAATCCGACTTCCGCCGCCTCGACCTCGGTCTGCACTCCACCCATGTCCGCCCAGCCCTCCATAACTTCGCAGGCATCAAGTTCCAGCACGATCCTGCCAACCCGAACCCGGTTCGGTCCAGACCGTTGCCGCGGGACCGGGGGTGGCCGGCCCGCGGCCGGCCACCCTCACGCCCTGGCCGCTACTCGGCCCGCAGGGCCACCGCGGTCCTGGACCGGGCCGCCCAGGTCGCCGGGAGCAGGGCACCGGCCGCCGCGATCGCCAGCCCGGACAGCCCGAGCAGCACGATCTCGGCCGGCCGGTACACGTCCAGGAAGCTGGCCGGCAAGCCGGTAAAGGCCGCGACCGCCATTGCGTTCGCCGTCGCCGTGTGCATGGCTGCCGCGATCGGGATCGCGATCAGCGCGGCCACGATGGCCGGCGCGGCGATCCAGCACATGACCATCGAGATGGTCTGCCGCGGCGTCATACCGACCGCCTTGAACACCCCGATGTCGTGCACCCGGTCCCTGGTGCCGAGCAGCACGGTGTTCAGCACGCCGAGCCCGGCCGCGACCGCCATCATCAGCGTGAGCAGTCCGATCAGGGAATCGGCGATCACGTAGAACTGACCGCCCTGCGGGCCGTATACAGCGAACCGGGAGCCGAGCTTGCCACCGAGCGCAGCGACGTAGGAGCGCGTGCTGACGCCCGGCTTGATGCCCACGACGTACTGCCCGACGCCGAGGTCGGCGGCCGGGCCGAGCGTCTGCCAGTTCGACATCAGCGCGGGCTCACTGCCGGGGATGAAGACCTGGCCCGCGATCCGGGCCCTGATCGGCTTGCCGCCCGCCGTGAACGAGGTGGTATCGCCGACAGAAAGCCCGGTCTGATCGAGGTAGGCGGTGTTGACCACGACCTGGCCCGTTCCCCGGTACCAGTGACCGCTGATCACGCCGTATCCGAGCCAGCCGGCGTTCCCGTCGAAGGCCGTCACATTCGCCTGCTGGGCCTGGCCCGCCACGGCGACCACGGTCTGGGCTACGGCCACCTCGCGTCGCGTAGACGGGTCGGCCTGCAGCGCGGCCGTGATCGCGCGGGCCTGGCTGCTGCCGGGCCGCATGGCGTTCCCGCTGGCCAGGCCGACCTGGACCGGCGCCGTGGCCGCGAGCGACTGGCCCTCCTCCGCACGGGCGAGCGTGCTGTCCAGCCCGACCGCGAATACCACCGCGGTGACGCCGAACATCACCGCGGCCAGCGTCCCGGCTGTCCGGGCCGGACGCGCGAACGGAGCGGCCAGACCAATCGTCACCGCCCGCGGCAGCCGCAGCCGGCCCGCCAGCCGGTGCGCGGCCTGGCCGCGCCCCTGCCGCGGCGCGTGCCCCAGCGTGATGGCCTGCACGGCAGAAAGGCGCCCGGCCCGCAGGGCGGGCAGCAGCGCGGTGATGCCGACGAGCGCGCACATCACCAGTGGTGTCACCACGTCGACCCAGACCGGAACCAGCTGCGTTCCGACCCCGAACGAGGCCGCCGACTTCTGCAGCACCGGGATCGCCAGGAAGTTGCCGAAGGCGAGCCCGACCAGGCAGCCGGCCACGGCGGGTACGCCAATCCTGGTTACGTACGCGACCACTACCTGCGCTGGGCTGAACCCGATGCTCTTCAGAACGCCGATGCGCCGGTAGCTGGCCACGACGGCGCCGCTGACGACATTGGCCACGATCAGCACGGCCATGAGCAGGCCGATCAGCGCGAACGCCTCGACGAACGGCGCGAGGATCGAGCCGTTGCCCGTCGCCTGCTGCTTGGCCGCGAGCCAGGACGAGAAGCCCGCGACCGCGCCCGCAGGCAGCGCGGCGCTCACCGACGCGACGTCGCCGCGAATCTGCGCGGTGGTGGCAGCATGCGCGAACTTGTACAGCATCTCCGCCGAGGGCGGCGCGCCCGGCGAGCGGAGCGCGCCGATCTCGGCGGGCTGCACCCACGCGTCCGCGGTGCTGGTGATCGAGTTGGCCATGCCGACGACCGTGAGCCGCGGCCTGCCCGGCGCGGTGGTTACCGTCATCTTGGTGCCGAGGCCGGGGAAGAAGCCGAGCCCCTCGGCCAGCACGATCTGGTCCGGGGCCTGCGGCCAGTGACCGGATTCCAGGGTCAGGTCGTCGAGCGGGCCGCCGGCCGACGCGCGGCCCACTACCAGCGAGGATGGCAGCGAGTAGCCCTGGCTGCTCAGCGTCACGTCGGCGGCGCGCAGCGGCCCGGAGACGGCGGTCACGCCCGCGAGGCTGCCGGTCCGGGCCAGCTGCGCGCCGCTGACATCGGCGGAATTGATGGCGACCGCCACGTCCGCGCCGCGCTGGCTGGCGAACGCCTGGTTGAACGGACCGTTGGCCGCCGCGAGCAGCGCGAGCCCGAGCGTAGCCGACGCCGTCGAGACCAGCAGCACCATGAAGATTACGAACGCCTGCGCTCGGTGCTTAGTCACGCCGCCCGAGGCCGCGCGCAGTACCGGCCGAGCGCTCATGACCGCACCGCCGCCGAGCTAACCGGGGAACCCTCAGCGGACGGGGCGCCACTATCCGCGGCAACCTTACCGTCGCTGATCGTGATCAAGCGGTTCGCATACCTGGCCGCGAGTTCCGGGTTGTGCGTCACCATGATCATCGTCTGACCGGAGCCGTTCAGCTCGCGCAGCAGTCGCCCGATCTCCTCGCCCGTCGCCGTGTCCAGCGCGCCGGTGGGCTCGTCGGCCAGCAGAATGTCAGGCGAGTTCACCAGCGCGCGGGCGATCGCGACGCGCTGCCGTTCCCCGCCGGAAAGCCGGGCCGGGTAGGCCTGCCGATGGTTGCTGATCTTCAGCCGTTCCAGCAGATCGTCGGCCTGACGACGCGCCCTGGCCTTGGGCAGCCCCGCGAGCTGCGCGGGCAGCATCACGTTGTCGGCGACAGTCAGGTCGTCCAGCAGGTTGAAGAACTGAAAAATCATGCCGACCTGCCGGCGCCGGAACTTGGCCAGGCCCGTCTCGCCGAGCGAGTCGATGCGCTGGCCGGCGACGGTGACCGTTCCGCTCGTCGGCCGGTCAAGGCCCGCGACCAGGTTCAGGATCGTCGACTTGCCGCTGCCGGACGGGCCCATGATGGCCACCGCCTCGCCGACCCTGACGTCGAAGCTGACATCGGCGACCGCGAAAGCCCCGTCGCTGTCGTACCGCTTGCTCACGTTACTGACATGGATGAGCGTGTCCATCGGACACAGTCCTTTCCCCATTCCGGCCCTTCGCAGGATGCCGGCGCGCTGGAACCCGCCGGCCGGCGAAGTCCCCGTGCGCGCCAGTCTGCCGGCCCGTGCCCGCGGCAGGCATCGGGGAAGTCCCCGGAGTTCACCCTGAGAGCCCGACCGGGTGCTCAGGGCTGTGTGATCAGGGCTGTGTGATCAGGATGGGGAAGCCGACCGCCGGCGGCGCGGCAGCTCGTACAGCAGGATCCCGGCCGCTACCGCGAGGTTGAGCGACTCGGCGGTGCCCGTCATCGGGATCGCGACGGTGAGTTCCGCGGCCGCGAGCAGGTCGTCAGGAAGGCCCGAGCCCTCGCTGCCGAGCAGCAGCGCCAGCGGCGGCCGCAGCTGGGCATCCCAGTACGGCACGCCGGCCCGGCCGGAGGTCGCCACCGGGCTCACGCGGTTCGCGGCGGCCCAGGCGAGGAAGTCCGGGGCGGCCGCCACGGCCGCGACGGGCACGGTGAACAGCGCCCCCATGCTCGCCTTCACCGCCGCCGGATCGTACGGGTCGGCCGACGGGCCGACCGTGATCACGCCCGCCGCCCCGGCCGCGCTCGCGGTCCTGATAATCGTGCCGAGGTTGCCGGGGTTGCCGACCTCGTGCAGGACGGCGAATACCGAACCAGGCTCGATGCGCAGGTCATCAAGCCCGGCAGGCGCGAAACGCACGATCGCGGCCAGTCCGGCCGGTCCGTCCCTGTCGGCCACGCGGCCGAACAGGCCGTCCGACAGGCGCGCCACCCGGACTCCGGCCGATTCCTGCGCGGTCACCATGGCCTGCGCGCCGGGATGCCGGAGCAAGCCGGGAGCGACCACCAGGGTGTCGATGTCGGCGCCCGCCTCGACGGCCTGCCATACCGGCTGGATGCCCTGCACGACGAACGCAGACTCGCGCCGCCTGTGCTTTCTGTCGGCCAGCAGCCGCATTCGCTTCACCAGCGGATTCGCGGCGCTCGTAATCAGTTCGGCCATCAGCCATTCATTCGCGGACGAGCTCGGATTAAGCCGTCGCGACCGTTTGCCCCGTATTGACGGACAGGGGCCGAGGCCGCGAGCCGGCCGATCTGAGCCGGGCGCAGGTTCGTAGGGGGAAGTACATGCGCACTCTCAGGATCAGATCGAGGATAGCCGCGCTGGCCGCGGCCGTAGCGGCAACGGCAGTTGCCACGACCAGGGCAACACCCGCGTTAGCGAGCGCCACCGGCTCGCAGGCGCCTGCACGCACCCGGGTCTGGCGTCAGGTCACCGCGAACGGCCTAGAGAACTTCGCCGGCATCGGCCTGGCGCTCGGCAGCCACGACGCGCTCAACGTCATCTGGACCAGCGGGGGACCTCGGGCGGTCGCGCCAGTACGGCGAGCGCGCCCCCGCAAACCAGGGCAAAAGCTCCCGCGGACCCTCGGTACCCGACTTAGCGGAAGAGTTTGGGGGCGGGCAGACCCTAAACTCTTCCGCTAAGAAATGATCATGTTCGAGTCGACCGGGGCTCGCCGCCTGGCTTCGTCACCGATCGCTTCTACGCCAGCGGCGCCCCCGTGGCTGCTGCGCCGGAGCCGGGGTCGGCGATGCCCCCGGCGGCTGCGTCGAGGTCACGATCGTCGCGCCGCCGGGGAGCCTGACGACGGTCTGGAACGAGCCGTCGGGCAGCTGGGTCGTCGTCGATCCGTCGGGGTTGACGACGGAGAAGCCCTCCGCGGTGTCGACACCTGGGCCGGCCGTCGCTGGGCCGGGGATAGCGTCGGCGGCGAGGCTGGCAGGCGGCACCGGCGGGCTGGGCGCGGGCAACGGCTCGGCCGACCCGGCCTCGGTCACCGCGCCACCGGACGCGGTCCAGGTCGGTGGGTCAGCCGACGCGGCAGTCGTGGCCTC
>JASHOV010000305.1 GCA_030038495.1 Streptosporangiaceae bacterium | reverse complement strand
GGCCTCTGACCTAAGGTGATCATCCCGGGCGGGCCGGGTATGGCCTGTGGGAATGACCGGGGCGAGCACGCCGACGGCCGACGTCGACCGTCTGCTGACCAGGCTGACCAGATTCCTGCTGCGCCATAGCGCCGAGGGCGCGTTCGAGCTGCGCGACACGGTCCGGCAGGCCGGCGCAGCCTTCGGGGCCAGGGCCGACGTGCTGGCGCTGGCCGAGGGCGCGGTCCTGGAGGTGAACCACGCGGACGGCTCGCAGTCCGTCGCGACCCTCCGCGTCCTGCCCGAGCTCACCAGGCTGGATCTTGTCGCCGAGGCAAAGTTCCTGCTCACCGAGATCGTCCGTGGCCGGCTGTCGGCCGGGGCCGCGTATGACCGGCTCGACGCGCTCGAGCGCAGCCCGAATCCCTATCCGCCGTGGCTGCGCGCCGCCGGCGTGATCCTGTTCGCTATCGGGTTCGCGCCCAGCGTGCAGGCAACCTGGCGGGAGGTGTGGTCCAGCCTGGTGCTCGGAGCGATCATGGGCCTGCTGTTCGTCCTGGCGGATCGGGTCGGCTCGCTGCGCGCGCTGCTGCCGATCATCGGGCCGATCGTCATCGGCGTCGTCGCCTTCTCGGTCCTGCACGCGCACCGGTCCCCCGGCGGGCCGATGGCCGTGATGATCCCGGCGCTCTTCGTCCTTATACCGGGGGATTTCCTCTGCGCGGCGACGGCCGAGATCGCGGTTGGCCAGCTCACTCCCGGCGCGGTGCGGCTGGCCCAGGCGGTATTCGTGCTGGTGGAGCTCACCGCCGGGGTCGTGGTGGCGGCCGAGATCAGCCGCGTGGGCACGGCCAGCCTGTTCGAGCGGCATGTGGCCACCGCGCTCCCCGGCTGGCTGCTGGTGCTGGCCTGGGTCCCGTTCAGCATCGGGCTCGCCCTCACGTTCAGCGCCCGGCGGCAGGACGTGCCCTGGATCGCCGGCCTGGTCTACGTCGCCTGGGGGATCCAGCTCGGCGCCACCAAGGTCGTCGGCCCGGTCGCGGGCACGTTCATCGCGGCCATGGCGCTGGCACTGATCGCCGGCCTGCTCGAGCGGTCCGACCGCCTGCCGCCGCGCATCGTGCTGATACTCGGCGGGTTCTTTGCCCTGACCGTGGGCGCGGTCGCCCTGCGCGGGCTGACGACGATCGACGGCGGATACACCATCCAGGGCTTTTATGACCTGCGGGATGCGATCCTGCAGACGGCGGCGCTGACGCTGGGCCTCGTCGTCGGCGCGGTCATCGTAATGCGGCTGTCGGCCAGCCGGCCTGCGGCCTGAAACCTAGGGCGCCTTGCGCGGCAGGCTCCAGCCGTAATGGAAGCTGAGCAGGCACAGCCCCGCGCCCACCACGATGGCGCCGATCACGCCGAGCGCCGCCTGGCCGAGCTGGTCGCCTACCACCAGGACCACGCTGGCCGCGACCGCGCTGGTCGCGTACAGGCGGCGGCCGCTGAGAATCTCCGGCACGTCGCGCAGCAGCACGTCCCTGACCACTCCCCCGGCCACGGCGGTGATCGTGCCGAGCAGGATGGCAGTCAGCCAGCTGAGCCCGACCAGCAATGTGCGCTGCGCGCCCGCGGCCGCCCAGCAGCCGATGGCGAGCGCGTCCACCATCCGGTAGCTGTGCTCCCACGCCGGGCCCTTGATCCGGATGAGATAGGCCACCACCGCGCCCGCCACCGCCGTGATCAGATAGCTGGGATCGATGAGGGCCAGCGGCGGTCCGTGCTGCAGCAGCGTGTCCCTGATGATCCCGCCGCCGAGCCCGGAGACCAGGGCAAGAGTAACAAAGCCGACAATATCGAAGTGATGCTCGCGGGCCTTGACCCCGCCGAGCACCGCGTTGGCGGCCACGCCGGCCAGGTCCAGACCGTGCGTGGCGTCGCTGAGGGTCACGCTGGTCAGCAGCACGCGCGCGCCCGCTCGCCGCACCGCAGGGCTGGCACCGGCATGGCTCCCGTCTTCCGCCTTCCCGCCGTCGTCGGCGGGCACTGGGCCGGACTCGATGCTAAGCCGTGCCGTCGCGGCGGCCGGGTCGCGGCCCCGTCCCTGCCGGGCAGGGCACGGCCGCGCTCGGCTACAGCGGTGGGCCCTCCCCCTCCTGCTCCTGGTAGGAGTACCGCTGCTCGCGCCACGGGTCGGCGGTGTTGTGGTAGCCGCGTTCCTCCCAGAAACCGCGCCGGTCGACCGTCATGTACTCGATCGCGCGGACCCACTTCACGCTCTTCCATGCGTACAGGCTGGGCACGACGAGCCGCACCGGGTAACCGTGCTCTGGCGTCAGCGGCTCGCCGTCGCGATGCGTCGCCAGCAGCGTCTGGTCCGCCGCGAAGTCCCCGATCCGGACATTCGCGCTGTAGCCGAAGTCCGCCCAGATCATCACGTGGGTCACGGCTGCGGCCGGCGGGAACAGCCGGAGCACCTCCGCGGTCGGCACCCCGGCCCAGCACACCGCCGGAACGGTGAACTTGGTCACGCAGTGGAAGTCCGCGATCACCTCGCAGACCGGCAGCCTGGCCAGGTCCTGCCAGCTCAGCCGGGTGTCCTCGCCAGACGCAGTGGCTCCGAAGATACGCAGGTCCCAGGTGCTCTCGTTAAAACCTGGCACCGGCCCGTAGTGCAGCACGGGCAGCGCCCTGGGAACGTACTGGCCGGGAGGCAGGGGACCCGTCGGCGCGGCGACAGCCTGGCGCTCGGCGGAGCGAGGCTGATCGCCACCATCGCGCGCGCCTGTATCAGGCTGCGTCATATCCGGCTGACCTGACCCTTCCCGCACTCGCGCAGCACCCGGCCGCGAAGCTGACCCTTGCCCTCGCAGGTGCAGCTATCTTGCCACTGCGCGGAAACTGGCCGACCCTGGCCCACCGCGGAGCCCGCAATGCCGGGGGTGCGCTAAGCTACCTGCCATGCGTAGCGAGTATTGGTTTGGTTTTGGCTACCGGCCCGGCCCAGGGACGGTCGCCCGCCAGACTCTGCGCTGACGCGAGCGACTCTCAGAAAGCCCCGGGCCGGACGGCCCGGGGCTTTCGTCATTTCTGAGCAGGAGGACAGAGTGGTTGTGGTGATGGCCCCCGAGGCCACGCAATCCGACATCGACGCGGTCGTGGAACTCGTGCAGACCGCCGGCGGCGATGCTTTCGTCAGCCGGGGCGTGTCCCGCACGATCATCGGCCTCGTCGGAGACGTCGATCAGTTCGGTGCCCTGAACCTGCGTAGCTACAGCGGCGTCACCGACGTCGTCCGGATCTCCGTGCCCTACAAGCTGGTCAGCCGCGAGCACCATCCGAACCGGTCGGTGATCGATGTCCGCGGGGTGCCGATCGGCTCGGACACGGTCACCGTCATCGCCGGGCCGTGCACGGTGGAGACTCCCGAGCAGACGCTGATCTCGGCCCGCATGGCCCAGGCCGCAGGCGCCTCGATGCTTCGCGGTGGCGCCTTCAAGCCCCGGACCTCGCCGTACGCCTTCCAGGGGCTGGGCGAGGCCGGCCTGCGGATTCTCGCCGACGTACGGGCCGAGACCGGCCTCCCTGTGGTCACCGAGGTCATCGACCCGGCCACGGTCGACCTGGTCTGCTCGTACGCGGACATGCTGCAGGTCGGCACCCGCAGCATGCAGAACTTCACCCTGCTGCAGGCCGTCGGAGCGGCGGACAAGCCCGTGCTGCTCAAGCGCGGCATGAACGCGACCATCGAGGAGTGGCTCATGGCGGCCGAGTACATCGCGCAGCGCGGCAACCTCGACATCGTGCTGTGCGAGCGCGGCATCCGCACGTTCGAGACCGCCACGAGGAACACCCTGGACATCAGCGCCGTGCCGATCGCCCAGCGGCTGTCGCACCTGCCAGTGATCATCGATCCGTCCCACTCGGGCGGCCGCAGGGACCTGGTGCTGCCGCTGAGCCGGGCCGCGATCGCCGTCGGCGCGGACGGGATCATCGTGGATGTGCACCCGCACCCTTCGGTCGCGCTGTGCGACGGCGATCAGGCGCTGACCGGCGAGGACATCACCGAGCTGGCGAACATGGTCAGGACCCTGCCCGAGTTGCTCGGGCGAGGGCTGACCCCGGCTCCGCAGCCCGCTGCCACGCCCTAGACCCGGATCTCACGCATACCCGGCGGTCACAGCGTCGCGACCGCCGGGATGATCTCGCTGCCGATGACCTCCAGCGGCGCCAGGTCCCAGACGCTGGCGACCGCCCCGATGGCCATCCCGAAGCCCAGTTCCGCCAGGCCGGCAAGCTGGTCGGTAATCTCGCCGACCCGCTCGCCGCTCGCGCCCACGTCGAGACGGAAGTAGCACGTCGGCGTATTCAGGGGGTGGCAGGCGGGCCGAGGACGTACATGCGGCCAGCGGCCAGGCTGGGGCGACCCGCCAGCGCCCTGGAAGTCGGGAATCTGCAAGCCGATCCGGACGGCCACCCCTTTCGTCGGTGCCCCAAGCGTCCCACGGACCCGGCCCGCGCCAGGCCGGCACGGCCGCGGCTGCGTCCTGGCCAGTCGCGGGCATACGGCCCCGCCAATGTGCTTCACCCGGTATTTTGTGCAAGTCTTGACTTGGACATTGCCAGACTGCGGGCCTAGTGCGGCCGTGGCGCGGAGGAACGAATGCGGCGGTTGTGCTCGCTCAGCACGGTCACGCTGGCCGTGCTTCCCGTGCTGCCGCTGAGCATGCTGCCCGGCCCCGCCACGGAGGTCGTGCTGCACCGGCCGGCCCAGCCGGGCTGGGTGCTGGAGCAGACGAGTCACTTCGGCCAGCCCGGCAACGCCTCGGGCTACACCACCGTCCTGCTCACCCACGGCCGTCTCTGGGTATTCGGCGGCACCAATCCGGGCGGCCAGAGCTCACCCGTGATCGAGAGCCTCGCGGGCGGCCACTGGGTAACTGCCAGGCTGCCGGCCCGGCTGTCGGAATTCATCAGCGACGCGAGCGCGCCTGGCAGCAGCGATATCTGGGCGATCAGCAGCTACGGACGCTATGTCTTGCGCTGGGACGGAGCCCGCTGGCGGCTGGTGGGGCGCTGGCAGCGGGCGGGCAATTTCTCCGGCATAGTAGCCACCAGCCCGCGCAACGCCTGGATCTTCGGTACGTCGCCGGTCGGCTACCGCAGCCTCGGCACCTGGCACTACGACGGCCGCTCCTGGCGGCGCGTCCTCGGCGCGGCCGCCGACATCTACCGGGCCAGCGCGGTATCAGGCCGCGACGTGTGGGGTATCGAGGCCGGCCGGCGCGGCGACTCCATCCTGCGCTTCGATGGCCGGCGCTGGCATCGCCTGTGGGCCGGGAGGGCGATCTCCGCGATCCGGTGGAACGATATCCTCGCCGAGTCCGCCAGGAACGTCTGGCTCGTCGGCAATGAGCCGGCCAGCGACCGCAGCCTCCTCGTCCTGGCGCACTGGAATGGCGGGCGGTGGATGCGGATTGTCACGCCGAGTTCCGCGCTGGCTGGCCAGCTGGCCGAGGCCGGGGCTGATCGCGTGCTCGTCACCGCCACGTCATCTTCGCTGCTGCCGACGGGTCTTGTCGTCCTGGTAACGAGCACCGGCCGCATGGCCAGCGCCGCCATCGCCTCCAGCCTCGGCAACGGCATCAGCGACGCCGTCTTTGACCCTTCGACCGACGCGATCTGGGCCAGCGGCGGGACCCTGACCAGCCTCGGCGGGAACGCCGCGGTCTGGATGCACATGTGGGGCACGGCGGGAGTCCCCAGCGACGCCCACTGACCGCGCCGGGATCAGCTTCCCGGCACGTGCACCTGGGCGGCGGCCGCGAGTTCCTCAGCCATGTCGTCGGCGTCCAGCCGGGCCTCGATCCGGCGCAGGTCCTCAATGCGCGCCCTGGTCTCGACCTGCCGCGGCGTCAGCAGCGAGCAGCAGTCCTGGTCAGGCAGCTCCGAGATCGCCAGGGTTTCGATCCGGCGAGCCTCGCCGATGATCTCGGTCTTGTCCATGCCGATGAGCGGGCGCAGTATGGGCAGCCGCACCGCGTCGTCGAGCGCGGTGATGTTCGTGAGCGTCTGGCTGCTCACCTGGCCCAGGGAGTCGCCGGTCACCAGCGCCGTGGCCTTGAGCCTGGCGGCCAGTGCCGCTCCGGTCTTCAGCATAAGCCGACGCTGAGCCATGATCTGCAGCTTGCCGGCCCCTGACGAGGCGAGCTTGCGCTGGGCGTTGCCGAACGCGACGACGTACAGCCGCGAGTCGCTCTGATAGCGGTCGAGCTGGCGGACCAGCCCGTATGCCTTGTAAACCGATTCCGGGCCGGTCAGCGGCATACCGGAAAAGTGCAGGTAGCCGCAACGCAGCCCGCGCCGCATCATCCGGTACGCGGCCACCGGCGAGTCGATGCCGCCGGACATCAGCACGAGCGCACGGCCGCTCATACCGACCGGCAGGCCGCCCTGGCCAGGCCGCCCATCGGTGAACACGAACACCTCGTGCTGGTCGACCTCGATGAACACCGTCGTGTCGGGCGCGCGCAGGTTCACCGGATATCCGTACTCCTGCTGGATGCGGGACCCGATCATGACGGCCAGCTCGGCCGAGGTAATGGGAAACCGCTTGTCCCTGCGCCTGGCCCGGACCGCGAAGGTCCCCGAGCGCCCGGCCACCAGCTGGACAGCGGCCTCGATGGCGGCCTCAGGTTCCTTGGCGACCCGGATCGCACGGCAGACCCTGGCCAGGCCCATTACCTGGCTCATCCGCTCCGCGACCAGGTCGGCGGCGGTCTGCGCGCCGAATTCTCCGCCCTCGGCCGCGGCAACCCGCAGCACGATGACGCCTTCCCGCTGCCAGACCCGCACCCCGACGCCCAGGCCGCGCACGGCGCGCCTGATGTTGTCGTGCAGCAGCCGCTCGAACTGCTGGCGGTTGCGGCCCTTCAGCACAATCTCGCCGAGCTTGAGCAGGACGCATGGCTCGTGCATGGACGCCCCCGCACGCGGGGCGGCAGGCTCGGTAGCGGGCAGCACGGACATCACATCAGTCTGCCACCGATCCGCCGCGTCGCTTACATGCGATAGCCGCGGGGCCGTCGGCCGAATATTTCCGAACTGCGCTATTAGGCCGTTAGGGCGCGAAGAATCGGTGTCAGGCGATAATTGCCGTCTCGGTGGCGTCGGTGAGTATCTGATCCGATACTTTAAGTGAGGTCATACGCTCAGGTACGGGCCTCTCGGCAGAAGGACGCGAGCAACATGGCACTGTGTACACGGTGCGGACAGCAAACAGCAGACGGCATGGAGTTCTGCTCGGTCTGCGGCAGCCATTCCGGCCCTGATGGTCCCGGCGAGCCTGCGACGGTCCGGGCAATGACGGATACCGCCGATTACCTCCGGCCCTTTGCCGCCGAGGAGCCGGCCAACCCGGCGTTATGGGATCGCGCCCCGGTGGCGTCGCCGGCGCCCTGGCCGGCGCCCCCGCCGACCTCCGGCTACCTGCCCGAGTACCTGCCGCCGCCGTACGACCCCGCCGAGCGGCGTGATCCGCTGGACCGGTATCTGCCAGCGCCGGAGCTAGCAGCCCAGGAACACCAGGCCTATCGCCTGCGCGGCCCGTTCACCCCGCTGACGGTGCCTCCGCCGCAGGACGACATGCTTGCCGCGGGCTCGGCGGCCGGCACCGGGCTGTCGCGCAGCTACCCGCCCGGGGAATGGCATGACTACGCATATCCGGGCCAGCCGATGCCCATGAGCCAGCCCCGGCCCGCCAGCCAGCCGATGCCCGCCAGCCAGCCGGAGCCGCCGACCGCAGCCCTGCCGGCCGCGGCTGTGCCGACCGCGGCTGTGCCGACCGCGGCTGTGCCGACCGCGGCTGTGCCGAC
>JASHOV010000028.1 GCA_030038495.1 Streptosporangiaceae bacterium | reverse complement strand
TCCGGGCCGGCTCAGTTTGGGCCAGCCCAGTTTGGGCCGGCCGAGCCGGGTTCCCCGCAGGCGGCGTCATCAGCGGCCGAGATCGGCCGAGCCCTGTCGCCCAGCGGCAGCGGCATGTGGGACCGGACCCCGCAATCGCAGCCCGCGGACGCGTACTCGTCGACTCCCGCGCGGGAGGACCTGCCGCAGTCGGGCTTCTCCGGCGCCGAGCAGGCAGGCCAGCCGGGACAAGGAGGGTCGAGCCGACCGGGTCAGAGCCTGACCGGCCGACTCGACTGGGGCCGCGATCCCGGCTTTGACCCCTCGGCCGGTGACGGCCCGGCCACACCCCCGAAGCAGGCATCCGGCGGTCCGCTGCCCGTGCGTCAGCCGCGGCATTCCGCGCCCCGCGCGGCAATGTCGCCGAGCGGCTCGCTCTGGGAGCGCGCCGCCGACCCGGCCGACACCGCGGCTCAGAGCGGGGACACCGGCAGCCGTCCCATCTTCGTCTGGAATCCGGACGGCGGGGCCGACAGCGCAGGCAGTGAGCCCGCCGAGTTAGCGGCCGAGGCGCCGAGGTGGCGGCTGCGAGGCAGGCCGGAGCCACCACCCGGTTCTTAGCATCCGCCCGGCCGGTCAGTGGGCTGCGGTCTGACTCGCGAGCTCTTCCTTGCGGGCGGACGCGTAGACCGGCACGTACTCCTGGCCGGATAGCTGCCGGATGGCCTCCACCACCTCGTCGGTGACGGCGCGGCGCTGACGCGCCCCGGCCGGTCCGTTCCTGTACTGGTCGAAGGTCAGCGGCTCGCCGATGCGGATCTCGATTCTCCCCGGCCGCGGGATCCGGGCGCCGGGCGGCATCATCCGGTCGGTGCCGATCATGGCAACCGGGATGACCGGTGCCCCGGAGTTCAGCGCGAGGTACCCCACGCCGGTCCGTCCCCGGTACAGCCGGCCGTCGGGTGACCTCGTTCCCTCCGGATAGATGCCAAACAGCTGTCCGTCCTTCAGCAACTGCAGGGCGGCATCCAGCATCGCCTGCGCGGCGCGCGCCCCGGCCCGGTCCGTGGACAACTGGTTGGTGCTGCGCAGGTAGGCACCGACGACGCGGTCCCGCAGGCGCGTGCCGGTGAAGTACTCGGACTTGGCCGCGAACGTCACCGGGCGCGGGACCATCAGCGGCAGGTATACCGAGTCGACCACGGACAGGTGGTTGGAGGCCAGGATGGCCGGCCCGCCGGCCGGGATGTGCTCGGCTCCGATCACGTCCGGGCGCGCCAGGGACCGCAGGAACGGGCCCGCGATCAGCCTCGAGACCTGGTACTGCACTCAGCCTCCCTGTCACTTGCCCGGGAGGTACTCGGCCCGAGCGGCATGTCACAGATTAGCCGTGCCCGGGACAATAACCTGCATGAACCGCAACAGCCGACACGCCGGCCTGCCGCGCGCCGTAGCTGCCGAATCGCTGACCGCCGGTCAGCGCGACCAGGCCCGTGAGGTGTATCACCAGGCGTTCCCGCCGCATCTGCGGGTCCCGTTCGATGAGCTGGCGCGCGGGGGTCCTGCCGACCTGATGCTGGCAGGCCTGGAGGGCACCGAGCCAGTCGCGCTCGCGGTGATGATGATGCTGCGGCGGGCTCGCTGGACGTTCCTCAGGTACTACGCGGTCGCGTCCGCGCGCCGCCGGGAGGGCCTCGGGCGAGGCTTCTGGCAGGCGCTGCACCCCGCGCTGGCGCAGGCCGGATGGCCAGGCCGGATCGTGTTCGAGGTCGAGGACCCGCGGGACGCGACCGCGGACGATACCGAGCACAGGATCAGGACCGGCAGGATCGCCTTCTGGCAGGACTGCGGGGCCCGGCTGCTGCCCGTCGGCGGCTATGTCATGCCCGACTTCACCGGCCTGGCGGGCCCGGAGCGGATGCGGCTGATGGCCTACGACCCAGCCGGGCCCGTCCCGGCCGACCGGCTGACCGGCCTGGTGGCCGCGCTCTACGCGGAACGGTACGGCCTGGGCGCCGCAGATCCGCTGGTCGCAGCGGCCCTTGCCACCATCAGCTCCGCGGCCGGCCCGCGCTGACAACTGCTCCAAGATCACGGCACGAAGTTGGACCTTTCCCGCGGCCGGGGCCGCGCCGACGAAGATGAGTCGCTCGCCGGCGGCCCGTTCCCCGCCCCTTGACGAATCGGATGAACGTTCGTTTAATTTCTCCATGGGCCGGATCGCGGGCGTAGCCGCAGCCGAGACGCGGGAGCGGCTGCTGAGCGCGGCTGCCGACGTCTTCGCCGAGCGTGGCTACGACGGCACGCGCGTGGCCGATATCGCCGCGGCCGCCGGAGTGAGCAACGGCGCGATGTACGCGCACTTCAGCTCCAAGGCTGAGCTGCTCGTGGATGCCCTGTGCACGCACGGCCGGCGGCTGCTGGCCGACGAGTTCGCCGCCGACCCGGACCGGTCCATCACCGACGTGCTGCTCGGCATCGGCCGGCGGCTCGCGCGCCGGCGGGACGCCAGCGGCTACCTCATCGTCGAGGCGCTCGTCGCGGCGCGGCGCGATGAGGACGTGGCGGAGCCGATGCGCGACTACGTCGGCGAGCGGGCGGACTGGCTCTCCGATCTGATGCGGGCTGCCCAGTCAGCCGGTGAGATCGACACCGGCCTGTCTCCGAACGCGCTCGCCCATTTCTGCCTGCTGCTTTCCATGGGCAGCGCGCTCGTCACGCCTGACCTGCACGCGGTCGACGAGGAGGAGTGGGCCGGGCTGCTCGCCGCCGTCATCGCGGGCCTGGGCAGAGGGACAGCACAGTGAAGCTGCAGATCAGCCCCGACCTCTGCCAGGGACATGGCCGGTGCTACGACCTTGCCCCCGACCTGTTCGGCGACGACGAGGAGGGCTTCGGCCAGGTCCTCGGCGATGGCATGGTCCCGCCCGGCAAGGAGCGCGATGCCCGCCTCGCGGTCGCCAACTGCCCGGAACGCGCGATCGAGCTCCTCGAGGAGACCTGACATGACCGTCGACGAGCGATTCCCGAGGGATTTCCAGGACGCGTCCGAGGACGAGCCGCTCGGCACACGCAGCGAGATCATTACCGGGCCGGTGTCCGACTGGGCGACCGACTTCTCGCACATGGAGCCGGAATGGGCAGCCGACCCGTATCCGATCCAGGATGATCTGCGGCAGCGGTGCCCGATCGCGCACACCGACCGGTTCGGCGGCGCCTGGCTGCCGACGCGTTACGACGACGTTTCGGCGATCGCCTACGACACCGAGAAGTTCTCCTCGCGCTCGATCATCATGAGCAACTACCGGCCGCCGCGCGACATAGCCCCGATCGGCGGCTCGCCGCCGATCTCGTCGGACCCGCCGTTCCACCACGATGCGCGCAAACTGCTGCTGCCCGCGTTCACCAAGACGGCGGTCGGCCGGCAGGAGCCGGCAACCCGCGCGTTCTGCCACGCACTGATCGACGCGTTCGACGGGCAGGACGTCGTCGACGCCGCGCGCGACTACGCGCAGCACATCCCCATGCGCGTCATCGCGGACATGCTGGGCTTCCCGCCGGAGGACGGGCCGCAGTTCCGCCGGTTCGTGGAGAACACGCTCGAGGGCGTCAACCTGCCGCCCGAGGAGCGCATGGAGCGCATGCGGGCGCTCTTCGGCTATCTCCTCGCGCAGGTCCACGACCACCTGGACGACCCGCGCGAGGACCTCACCAGCTACCTGATCGACGCCGAGCTTTACGGCCACAAGCTCCAGCCCGAGCACGTCGTGGGCTCGATGGCGCTGCTGCTCATCGCCGGGATCGACACGACGTGGAGCGCGATCGGTGCCTCCCTCTGGCACCTGGCCAGGACGCCCTCGGACCGGGAACGGCTGGTGGCCGAGCCCGGCCTGCTGCCCACCGCGATGGAGGAGTTCCTGCGCGCGTACGCGCCGGTCACCATGGCCCGGCTGGTCAAGGACGACATGACCTGGCACGGCGTGGACATGCGGGCCGACGACTGGATCCTGCTGTCGTTCCCGGCCGCCAACCGCGACGGCGCGCAGTTTGACCGGGCGGATGAGGTGGTCATCGACCGGGAGGTGAACCGGCACGCCGCGTTCGGCCTCGGCATACACCGCTGCGTCGGCTCGCATCTGGCCCGGATGGAACTGCGGGTCGCACTGGAGGTGTGGCTGGAGCGGATCGGTGAGTTCAGCCTCGCCGACCCGGCGGCGGTGACCTGGTCGACCGGCCAGATCCGCGGCCCGCGAGAGCTGCCGCTTCGCGTCCGCTGACGGGCCCGTCAGCCGAACGCCCAGCCCGACCATGACGCGACGGTCACCAGGATCACCGGGCCGTCCAGGACGTGGCCCTGGTACTGCGGGTACTTCGTCGTGAGCTGGCGCCAGTGCGCCTCGTGCTCCGCGCCGCCCCGCTCAACGATCGCCGTCCCGTCCGCGCGGGCCCACCACAGCCGGGTCCAGTCGTCCGCGTAGTGGTCGGCCAGCAGGCTGACCTGCGGATTCTCCTCGACGTTTCGGAGGCGCCGCAGTTTCAGGGATGTCTTGGGCTTGTTGTCGATGCCGATCGCGATCCGGCCGGCGGCGTCGACAACAAACGTGCACGGCACCAGATGCGGCCGACCGGACCCGTCTGCCGTCGCTAGCCGCAGTACCGGCGAGGCCGCGAACCGCGCCCTGGCTTCCGCTGGATCCAGCCGCATGCCTGGGTGCCTCCCACCGCCCGACTCTGAGTTCCGGTCTTGCTAGCATCGCACGACGATCGAAAGGGGCAACATGGTTGATTTGCGACACGACGCGCACAGATCGAGCCTGGGCTTCCTGACCGTAAGCCAGGTCAACCACCTGTCCGACGCCGGCGTGCGCGTCCTGGATCCGTTCTCGACGCTGATCTCGGCGGGCGTCGAGGTTGGCGAGGAGACGGTCATCTATCCGGGCGTCGTCATCCAGCGAGATACGGAAAGCACGCTCACGCTCGGTTCCCGCAACGTGCTGTTCCCCGGCACCCTGCTGCTGGCTGAGCGAGGCGGCAGCCTCGTGATCGGGAACGACTGCGAACTGGGACCGGGAGTTGTCCAGGTCAAGGCCAACCGGCCGGAGTCCGAGATCAGGATCGGCGACGGCATCCGGCTGCTGAACGGCTGCGAGCTGACTGGTCGCAGCGTGCTCGGCGACGGGTGCCAGATCATCGGCCCGGTGCTCGCGCAGTCCGTCCGACTCGGCGGCGGCCTCGGCGGTCACGCCTGGCCCAACCCCGATGAGCGCGGTGCATTGCTGAAGGGCGCAGGGCTTGCCCGTGACATCGTCCTGGAACGGGGCGATGTCGCAAGCTGCCAGTCGTCATTCGCCGATGCAAACGTCGTAAGGCAGACCAGCTTCCATCCCGCTGGAGCGCCCTCGCGATGAGCTCTCGGCTCGGGCTCGGCCTGATCGGGATTGGCCGGCCGTGGCCGACAGATCACGCGCCCGTAGCGTCACAGCGCCAGGCCGACGTCATCCTGCGGGCGGCCTGCGATCTCGGGCTCGCGCTCGTAGACACGGCCCCGGCCTACGGCTCCAGCGAGGCGAGGCTAGGCGCGTACCTGGGTGGTCTTGGCGGCCGGGCGGCGCCCTTCCAGGTGGCCACCAAGTGCGGTGAGTTCTGGACCGCGGAACGAGGCAGCTGGCCCGATCACAGCCCGGCGGCGATTGAGCGGTCCGTGCGTGCATCCGCGGATCTGCTCGGCCGGATAGACCTGCTGCAGGTCCACAAGGCAACCCCCGAGATCGTGCGGAACCGCGCCCTCACGGTGCTGCTGAGCCGGCTGGCTGGCGAGCTGGGTATCGCGCACCTCGGCGTAAGCGCGCGGGACGTCAGCACCTGCGCCGCCGCTCTAGCCTCCGGGGCGTTCGACCATGTCCAGTGCCCGGTCAACCCGTGTGTTCCCCAGCTAGCCGCCTGGGCGGCACGGAACTGCGACGACATCACGATCATTGCGAACCGGCCCTACGGCAGCGGTGCGCTCCTCGCCGAGGGCTGGTCCCATCCGGACCTGCTTGGGTATTCCCTTGATCACATCGGCCCCGGCATCGTGCTGACCGGGACGACCAATCCCGACCATCTGCGGCAGACCCACTCGGCCTTCCTTTCCGCCTGATCCCGGACCGGCCCTGCCCGCACGAGGGCGCGGGCGCCGGAGCCTGCCTCCCCCTCTCCGTGTACGCTTACTGCCTGGCGGTGGCCAGCGTGATCACGGCGGTCGTCGGCCATCGATCCCGTGAGAAGGGCGCGAACAGCGTTATGGCGCTATGTGAGGAAGCGAACGCCAGGCTTGAGTTGCTGGCAGCCCGGCGATGAAGGCGATCCTGACCCCGGAGCTCAGTGCGCGCTGGGATGAGCCGGACTCGTTCACGCTCGCGGGCTACAAGCGTGCAGGTGGCTATCAGGCACTGCCTAAGGCTCTCGCCATATCGCCTGGACAGGTCATCCAGACGCTGAAGGACTCGGCTCTGCGCGGACGTGGTGGCGGCGGATTCCCTACCGGTAATAAGTGGAGCTTCATACCGCAGGGGGACGGCAAGCCACACTACCTCGTGGTCAATGCGGACGAATCCGAGCCCGGAGCCTGTAAGGACATGCCCACGCTCCTGGGCAACCCGCACGCGCTGATCGAGGGCACCATCATCGCGTGCTACGCCACCAAGGCAGAGCGAGCCTTTATCTACCTGCGTGGCGAGGTACTTCACGTCCTGCGTCGCGTACAGCACGCGGTGGACGAGGCGCGTGCGGCCGGCTATCTCGGCAACAATATCCTCGGCTCTGGCTTCAGCCTGGAGATAGTGGTGCACGCCGGAGCCGGAGCCTATATCTGCGGTGAGGAGACGGCCCTGCTGGAGTCGCTGGAGGGCTATCGGGGCCAGCCGAGGCTCAAGCCTCCGTTCCCGGCCATTGAGGGCCTATACAGCTGCCCGACGGTGGTCAACAACGTCGAATCGATCGCTACCGTGCCGTATATCCTCAGCTACGGCCCTGCACAGTTCGCTTCTTATGGCACTGAGCGATCCAAAGGCTTCGGTCTCTTCTCGCTGTCGGGTCATGTCACCAGGCCGGGCCAGTACGAGGCGCCGCTCGGTATCACCCTGCGCGAGCTGCTCGAGCTCGCGGGCGGCATGCGGCTCGGGCATCGGCTGAAGTTCTGGACGCCCGGCGGATCCTCGACGCCATTGTTCACCGAGGAGCAGCTGGACGTCCCGCTAGACTACGAGTCGGTGGCGGCGGCGGGCTCGATGCTCGGTACCCGCTCGCTTCAGCTCTTCGACGAGACCACCTGCGTCGTCCGCGTGGCGCTTCGGTGGACGCAGTTTTATGAGCACGAATCCTGCGGCAAGTGCACTCCGTGCCGGGAGGGCAGCTACTGGGCCGTCCAGCTGCTCGATCGGCTGGAGCGGGGCCAGGCCAGCGAGGCCGAGCTGGACAAGTTGCTTGACCTCTGTGACAACATCACGGGGCGGTCGTTCTGCCTGCTCGGCGATTCGATCCAGGCGCCAATCGCGTCGTCGGCCAAGTACTTCAGGGACGAGTACATCGAGCACCAGCTACGCGGTGGCTGCCCGTTCGATCCCGCTGCGTCGGCCCTCTTCACGTCCGAGTCACTGGTCGGCTGAAGCAACCTCGCCCTCGGTGGCCTACCCGCTGGACCAGCAGGCCGCGATGAGGCTTTCGACCAGGCCGGAGAGGAGTTCGGCCGCGGCTTCGTACGCTCCGTAACCGCGGCCACGTGGGTCGGGCACATCGTCCGCCGTCGCCGCGCCCGCCAGCGTCCTCGATCGCTGCGCTCCGCCGCCGCCGATTCGCCGAAGCCAGTCCGTCATCGACTCCGACCGCTGGCGCGGCGTGGTCCTCTGCGCCCGCCGGACGAGGTCTGCGAACACGAACACGCGCCCGGCCGCCGAGGGCGCCATCGCGATGGCGGCGTCAAGGCACTCACGGGACACGACGATCACGATCTCTGCCTCGTGCAGTGCGGCTGTGGTCATCGGCATGCCACGATGACCGCTCAGGTCAATGCCCCGTGATGCCATGACCGCAATCGTGGCCGCGCTCGCCCCCATTCCTGGCGACGCGGTCGCCGCCGATGCGACCTTGGCCCGAATCCCAAGTTCGTCCAGGCGGCGGGAGAGCAGGGCAGCGGCCATCGGCGACCGGCAGACGTTCGCCCGGCACAGAAACAAGACGCTGGCTGTCTCTGCGGGCGGCGGGCCGCTTACCCTACGTCGAGCTGCGCCCGGCATGTCAGTAACCATCGGCCGCCTGGGCTCCGTGGCCGAGGCGTCCCTCGTCGTGGCCGGTCATCCGTCTCTCGTCTCCTGCTCCAGCGACAGAGCGGCCCGGAACCGCTCGTTGCTGCGCAGGATCTCTATCAGATATGAGGGCTCGTAACCGACCTCTAGTGCCGCGGCGATAATTGCCTGGAGATCCTTGGGAATGCATTTCCCGTCGAATCCGGGTGCATTAGCGAACGCGGCAGTATGGAACGGGCTGACTCGAGGGTCAAGTAGCCAGCCTTCACGTACAGCGTGCCAGTTCGCGCCCATTGCCGCGCAGATGTTGCGGAACTCATTGACAAAGGAAACCTTTGCGGCGATGAATGAGTTCTCCATGTACTTGATAAGCTCGGCCTCTAGGGCTGAGCACTGAAAATATGTCTTATTGGGACCGGTAATGGGCAGGAAGAAATCGATAAACCAGGAGCGGACAGAAGGCTCGCCGCCGAAGATCAGGAATGGAATGGAATCCGGCCCGCTGGACCAGAACGGGTTATAGAAACTCGTCTCGCCAAAGTACTCAGGTGAGAAGCAGATCGCCTTCCCGGTCGCTCTTGCCAGCGAGTCAGTTGTCCCGGGAGCGACAGTAGATTTTAGCAAGATCCGGTCTACCGGCAGCCGGATGACAGCCTCGCCCACGCTTGAGGTATCGCACGCGCCGGTTGAGGTCTGCGGTGTCCCTACGCATACGAGCGCCAGCGAGCATTCTTTGAGCTCGGCCTCAGGATACGCGTCGTCGTATCGGGGATCGTATGTCACGACGTCAACATGCGGGGATAGCTGCCGATACAGGACCTTGCCTACGTACCCCATTCCGATGATTGCGATACGATCTTTCATCGAGTAACTACTCCTAACGGACCTGACCGACCCGCGACCGGGATCGGGGCTCGGGTGCTCGACGGCCTCCGATGGCCCGGACCAAGGTCAGACCGGCAAACTCAGCTGCGCTCATGATGGCGCTCCGCTGTCAGCCGGCTCTGTCTGGATGAACCCGCGGGGCGTCTCATAATGGCCGGAGAAACGGCCTACCAGGTGTTGCCCCGAGTTCCGCAGCATAGGGCATTATATCAATCTAAATATGGACGCACCACTGGCCGGAGGCCGGCCATGCGGGCCGATCAGGACGCGGAGCCTCTGCAAGTCGCCGAACGTCAGCGGCCGGGCGCTGAAAGTAGACGCGCAATATATATCGTTATATGGTGATGCCTGCGCCGTTGCAGCCGTTACCGGCAGGCGGAAAGGATCTGGTCGCTGAGATGACAACGAGTTGCGGCCATCGGGCAGTGCGGTACCGCTCGAGTGGATGACTTGCAGTAGTCATGACCGCGAATGCGGATCGGTCAGTCGAAGAGCCGCCCGGGCTGATAGCTCGCCGCGCCGGTGATCGTGATCTTGCTGCCATATTTGCTCTCGGGCGCATCCGGCTGGCTCAGCGTGCCGCATGGGAGCCCGGATACTGGCGGCTCGGGCAGGACTCCGAGGTGACTTACCTTCGCTGGCTGGAGCGCGGTGTGATGGGCGACAGCGGTGGGTTCTACGTTGCCGAGCGCCAGGGCGTAGTAGGCGCCATGCTCGCCGTGTACCGGTTTGCCGGCATTCCTCGTCTTGATGACACTGCGGTGCTGAGCGCTGACTGGTGGGATCCGGCCATGGCCCGCCTGGTCAGCGAGACGTGCCCGGAGTCCACGATTGTCTGCGCGCCCGTTGCGCAGACGGGGCAGACGCGGCTGCTCCGTAAGCTCGGCTGGCAACGGCTGTCCGGGTACTGGCGTCTTGACCTGACCAAGATGAGCGGCGTACGGCTTTCGACCACGAAGTACCGGCACCGTGTTCCCGTGCCCGACCTCCCCGTGCACACCTTTTACGGCGGCGGATCGGTACCGAGGATCGACCGCACCTGCCTCGGGGTCGCTGCGCTTGGATACCTCGACGGCGCGGGCGAGGTGTCCCCCCCGCCTGTCTACACGCCCGTAGGGAAGACATGGGTCTGCGATGCAGTCGAGGGTTCAGATCTGGGAGCCGTGCTTGAAGGTGCTGGCCGGTCGCTAAGCGACGAGGGCTTCGGCCAGCTGATCGTCGTGGATGACGGCAGCCAGCCAGGACTCGCGGGGGCTCTGCGAGAGCTGGGAGCCAGCCACCCCGTCGACGTTTTCCGTAGGCCGGCATGCTCCTTATCCTCGGCGCGGGTCCCGCCGGTCTTGGCGCCGCTCATGCCACGACGGTCCCCTACCGAATCTTCGAGCAAGCGGCCGTCGGAGGTCTTAGCCGCTCGTTCGAAGTCGAAGGTCGCATCTTCGACTACGGCGGGCACGCGTTCTTCACGTCTCACGAGGAGGTTCGCACGCTGCTGTGGAGTGCGCAGCGCCAGCCTCCTTTCGTCCAGCTCAGACGGGCGTTCATCTGGCATGACGGCACCGTAATTCCGTATCCGTTCCAGGGCAACCTTCGGGGGCTGCCGCCTGATGTCATCGTCGATTGCCTAACTGGGCTGATCGCGGCGGTCGAATCCAGAACCGGGCGGGCTCCGACGAATCTGGCCGAGTGGCTGCAGCAGTCTTTCGGCGAAGGAATCTGCCGCCACTTCATGACGCCTTACAACGAGAAGGTGTGGGCGTTCCCCCTCAATACCATCGTGCCTGAGTGGGTAGGCCACCGGATCGTACAGCCGGACTTCCGGTCTATCGTCGCGGGCGCGATTACCGATCGCACCTTCACCAGTTTCCCTAATAACCAGGTCGCTTATCCGGCGGAGGGTGGATTCGGTGCCTTTTACTCGGCGCTAGTGGACACTTCTGTCGAGCCTAATCTTACGTTCGATCGCGCTACTGCCGTCTATCTTGACCGCAAGGTCGTGGATTTCTCCTCGGGCCGGCAGGTAGCCTATGACCAGCTCATTACCAGTGTCGACCTCGACGAATTCATTGGCATGGTGACGCCGGTGCCAGGCCCGATCAGTGAATTGAGACCCGACCTTCAGCACAATTCGCTTGCGGTTGTCAGCCTGGTCATTAGCGGACTGGAAACGGATATGCAGCGCCTTTATGTCGCGGATTCTTCGGTGATCTTCCACAAGCTAGTATTCAATTCGAACTCGGCGCCAAGTCTGCGGCGCGCTCAGGAGACTTCGGTCCAATGCGAGATCAGCTTCTCGGCACACAAGCCGCTCCCGGCGGGAGATCTACTCGAGCGGGCGGTGAGCGATCTCGATCGCGTGGGCCTGCTACCCGCCGGCTCGGATGTCGTGGCCGCTGACCTGCGATACGTAGACAAGGCCTATCCGGTTTCGACCGCGGCGAGCATCGCCGCCCGCGAAGGCATCTGCGACTGGCTGGTCACGCGCGACGTCCACCCCGTCGGCCGCTTCGGTGCCTGGCGCTACGTGAACAGCGACGGTGCCTGCTACGCGGGGATGTGCGCCGCTCGAGAGGCAGTGCGGTAATGCGGGAGCGGGCGGCTGAAACGCTTATCGACCTGCTTGATGACGGAGCCTCGGATGGACGTGCAACCCTCAAGGCGGGGACCGGCGAGCGCATATCGTTCGGAGACCTCTGGCGCGCGGCAGACGTTGCCGGGCACGCGCTTCGTCATCAGTATGGCGACTCCGCTGTCTTGGCGGGGATCCTGACGCCAGCCCCTGAGTGCATCGCCACGCTGCTGGGAGCCCTCCGCTGGGGTCACGAGTTCGTGTCCTTGCCGCTTCCCGCGCGCGGAATGTCATCGGACCACTACGCCGGCCAGATCCGAGCGCTCATCAGATCAGCGGGCTGCGCGGGCTTGCTGGTCGAGGACACCTACCTCTCGCTCCTCGCGGGCGTCGGCGACGTTGGCGTGCCGGCGCAGGCGTACGAGATCAGCTCCGCCCCTGGGTCAAGGGCGGTGGCTCACCCGAGGGCGGGGACCCTCGTCCAGTTCACTTCCGGGACGGTCGGAACGCCCAAGGGCATCCGGCTGGACTGCGCGATGCTGGCCGCGAATATTTCGGCGATCCTGGACGTGATCGAGCCCAGGCCAGGTGCGACCGCGTTCTCCTGGCTCCCGCTTTCGCACGACATGGGACTGGTGGGCATGCTGCTCAGCTCGCTGTGCGCCCCCGCTCGGCGCTTTGGCGCCAGGGGAACGCAGGTCTTCCTGATGAGGCCGGAGAAGTTCCTCTCCGATCCCGCCAGCTGGGTCAGCGGATTGTCGGAGGTCGGCGCCACCGTGACGGCGACGCCGAACTTCGGCCTGGATCTTGCGGTTCGGCGATCTCAGCGCGTGGGTAGCGCGGAACTCGGCCGCCTTCAGGCTTGCATCATAGGTGGCGAGCGAGTGCGGCCCACGACGCTGCGCACTTTCGCCGCTACATTCGCCGGATCCGGCCTCCGCGAGATCGCGCTCTGCCCTGCCTACGGCCTGGCTGAAGCCGGCCTGGCCGTCAGCATAACCCGGCCGGAGGTGATGTGGAGCAGCCGCAGAGTCGACCGAGATCAACTGGTTGATGAGTCGCGCTGGCGCGAGACGGACACCGGGGTCGAGTTCGTGTCCAATGGTCTGCCGATCGGGTCGGTGGAGGTATGCACGGAGGGCGGGCCCGGTCACGTCGGCACTGTCCTCATCCGCGGCGGATCGGTGATCGATTCGTACACATCGGCGCCCGTGGCCCTGACCGCCGATGGCTGGCTCAGGACCGGTGATGACGGCGTTCTGTGTTCAGACGGGCTGTACGTCACGGGCCGCCACGACGATCGGCTCGTGGTAAGGGGCCGGAATCTCGACGCCGTCGAACTTGAGCAGGCTGTGAGTGCGGTGCCTGACGTACGCCCCGGTGCCTGCGCGGTCGTAGAGGAAGGCGGCGCGCTTGTAGTCCTCGCGGAGCCCCGTAGCAGCAGCGCCGACTTGTACGCCGGGGCCCGTTCCATCAGGAAGGCCGTGAGTCAGCTAGCCGGACTAGCACCATCGAGAGTGGTATGGATAACGCCTGGCAGCCTGGCGAAGACGCCTAGCGGCAAGCTCCGGCGGCGCGCGGCCCAAGAAGGCATCAGCGCCGCCGACTCACCCGTCGTCCTCGACGTAGTGTTCCGCCTGGACGGTAGTTCGTGAAATGACCGACGCTGCCGAACTGCTACTGGTCGTGATCAGCGTGATCCAGTCCCAGGTTGGGCCGGATCAGCACGTTGCCGCCGAGAGCCAGCTCAGTGATGATCTCGGACTCGACTCGCTCGACATCATGGAGTGCGCCTTCGCGGTCGAGGATCGGCTTGGTGCTCAGTTCACGGTGCAAGACCTTCCGGTCGGGGAGGTCATCTCGGTAGCGGATCTCGCCGCCATGCTGGCGAGCCTGCTGCGGTAGCCGGACGGGCCGTAACGAGCTGACATTCAAGCGCGGATCGGAATGGCCGTCACGGCGAGCGCGTCTTCCGGCGCAGCCACGCACTGCCGGTAATATTCCTCCCTGATCGTGACGCCGAATTCCGTGAGAAGCTCGATGTGATCAATCCGGCGGACGGCCCTGACCTCGTCGAGAGTGCCGGCAATGAAGACCTCGTCTGCGAAGTAGAGTTCCGTTCTGGCGATGGGGCGCTCGACCACCTCTATGCCGTCGCGGGCGCGCAGCAGGCGCAAGATCGCACTTCTCGTGATGCCCGCGAGGATCCCCGATGACAAGTCGGGCGTCGCAATGGCATTGCCGCGCTTGACGAAGACACTCGCGCCCGGGGTCTCGGCCACTCGCCCCTGGTCGTTGAGCAGGAGCACTTCATCAAAGCCACGGTCACGCGCTTCCATCCGGGGCAGGCGGAACGAGGTATAGGCGCCGCCAACCTTCAACAGCGGGGAGTAGGCGAGGTCACTCGGCCGCTGCCAGGAACTCACGCAGCACGTGAGCACCGGCGCGGTCCGCGGCCGAGGGAACGCAGCAACGTGCCAGCTCACCGAGTCGGCGGCAGCGGGCTCGTACGAACCGGCGCCAACGATAACGGTGATCCGCACATAGAGGTCCTGCATCTGTCCAACAGCGGCGATAGACCGGGTCACCGCGCTGACGAGTTCGCCGAAATCGAAGCCGGGCTCGATCCGCAGGATCTTGCAGGCCCGTTCCAGGCGCTGGTGATGCCTCGCGAGGTCGATCACGTTGAAGTGCTCGCCGGTCCAGTAGGCTCGGACCCCCTCGAATACCGACAACCCGCGGAGGAACGCCTCGGAAGAGGTATGGACGACGGCCTGGTCCCACGGTACGAGCATGCCGTCTATGCAGATGGCGCCGGGCGGCGGGTCGGGATCTATCACTGCTCTGCTCCTCGTGTGGTCGGCGGGTCATGCCCGCGCCAGGCGCTGGCCGCACAGTTTCGCGGAGTACGACCGAGCTACTGAGAATGGCGTCGACGACTCTGTTAGCTCGGTCGAGGCCCAGCGCAGGCCTGACTGGGGGAAGGACCGCTCGAAATCTGCCCGCAGATCCCGCCGAAGCAGCCTCTCGGCGTTTCGGGGCACCAGCAGGACAGCGTCGTCGGAAATGCTCATCACAACAGAAGCCGACGATGCGCGGACCGCGGCATGCCGACCGAGCCCGGCGAACCACTGAGTCCAGCTTTGCGCGGCGTACCGCAGGTCGGCGAGTGCCGGACTTGCGGCAACGGATCGTAGTGTTCCTGACCCGTCGATACGGACGCATGTGAAGTCACCGCGAAGGTCGGCCAGAGTCAGGTCAGCTATGTCGGCCGCAACCCGTCCGTGCGCGTGGAACCCGCCGCGCCACGTTCCGTGAACCTGCAGCTCGCCCGCCGTCGCGGCCGTCGCGGCCGCTGCGGGCGGCCGCGGTCCATCCGGCCGAGCCGGATCTGCCGGCATCGACGCCATCAGCCGTCGGAACTCCGTCACCGTTTCGGAGGCATGAGCCCTGGATGTCCTGGTCACGCATGCGAGCGACACCCCGGCGGGGCCAACGTGGTCCGGGAGGTCCGCGAGCGCGCAAATAGTGGCAGGAAGATCGGCAGTCGGGTTAGTGACAAGGCAGCACTTCACGAGCGTCGCTGCGGGCAGCTGGTCGAGCGCCCCGCGGGCTCGTTCCATGATCGTGCTGGCGAGAGCGCTACGGGCGGCGGCGACCGCTTCGTAGCGGGCCGCTAGCTGGCTGACGGTGACCCCGGAAGTGTCGGGGTGCAGGAAAGGCCGACAGTTCAGCAGCTCACCGACGACCAGGAGTCTGCTTTCCTTACTTCCAGGACTGACGACGGTCCTGTCAGACACGGCCCGCCACCCCGCTGCGGCAGGCCCAGCTCATCACGGCGACGACGGCGCTGATGCCGAGCACGACCGCCGCCGATCCCCATACTCCGGCCGCGTCGTGATAGGCCAGGCCATCCGCATAACCCCGGACAGCCCAGTACGACGGCGTGATCCGGCCGATGTCCCTCGCCCAGCCGGGCAGGAGTCGCTGGGGTGAAAGGGCGCCGCCGAGGCCGCCCAGCACCATGGCCCCCAGCGTCGCCACCGCGTTCACCTGGCGGATCGAGCGGGTGATGGTGACGATCAACGTGCCAAGAGCGACGACAAGCACCCCCAGCGCTACCGCGACGGGAAGCACGGAAAGAATTGCCCTGAGGTCGAGCGCCCGGTACTCGAGTCCGCCGACGATGAGCAGCGCCAGCTGCTGAGCGAGCACGAAGGCAAAGAGCGGCAAGCTCTTACCGACGATGAGCTGGTGGAGTTTCAGGCCAGCTACGCGCAGCCGGGGCCAGGTCCCCCACTCGAATTCGTGGTAATACGAGAAGCCGACGGTTGACACGGCCAGGAAGACGAACAGGACGGTGAGGCCGCCGACTGCGGCCTGGTGGCCGTCGCACGTGGGCGCCTGGCTGGGACAGTAGGCGACATTGAGCGCCGGAGCTGCCGCCCAGATCACGATGAGCGGCACGAAAAAGAGGATCACGATCGCTACCAGCTCGTGGCGCAGTTGCCGCAGCTCGTTCTCCGCAACCACGATGTAGGCGCGCACCTTTAGTCGTCCCCGGCCGGGCACGTGGGCACCGCCGAAGCCACCTCATCGGCGGAATTGCCGTGGACAATTCTCTCGTAGAGCGACGCGACGCCGGGCTGGTAGACGCGCACCTGCTCCACGGTCAGTCCCGCGCCGACCGTTTCCCCGATGAGCGTACCCAGGGTCTTATCTGGGGTCGAGGTGCTGATCTGGCGCTTCGTCCGTACCTGGGCTCCGTCGACGATCCCTGCGGTTTCCAGTTCGATCACCGACATGCCGTATCTAGTTGCCAGGTCCTCCCGACTACCTTCGGCCCGGATGACGCCGCCCAGCAGGATCGCAATTCGGCCGCCTAGCTCCTCGACCTCGCTGATGGTGTGGGTGGTGTAGCAGATCGCGGTGCCGTCACGCGCTAGGTCGCGAACCATCGCCAGTATCTGTGCCCGGCTCTCGATATCAGCGCCCACCGTCGGCTCGTCCAGCAAGGCGCTGGACGGACGGCCCATGATGCCCATGCCGAGGTGAACGCGGCGCTGCTCACCGCCCGAGATCCGCCCGGCGGTGGCGGTCAGCAATGCTTCGAGGCCCAGCTTTTCCGCCATGCCGGCCACGGCCGCGGCCCGGCCGCGGCCGCGCAGTCCGGCTAGGGCTGCGGCGTAGCTCAGGTTCTCGCGAACAGACAACGTGGGATAGATTCCGATGCGCTGCGGTACCCAGGAGACGCGACCGGCCGGCGGGTGGCTGCGGCCACCAACCAGGACGCTCACCTGCCCGCTCGAGGGCGACCTCAGGCCGACCAGCAGGCTGATGAGCGTTGTCTTGCCCGCCCCATTCGGCCCGAGCAGAGAGACGATAGTGCCCTCATCAAGCCGGAGGGACACGTCGGTCAGCACTTGCCGCTGACCATAGGAATACGAGACCCGCTGGGCGATGAGTGGCATCGACAAGCGCTCAGCTCGCGGACGGCCCGACACGGACGAGCGCCTCGCGGAAGGCCCGCTCCATGCCGAGAGAGTTGACGGAATCAAACGTCCCGACCCCTAGCACGGTGTCTGCTGCCCTCAGGCCCATCTCCATGGCCACGTCGATGTTGACGTAGCGGAACAGGCCCGCCCGCCCGGCCGGGATCACGCCGTTCGAGGTCAGATAGGGAAGCAGTTCGGCGAGCGCAGAGACGGCCGGCTCGTCCAGCAGGGGATAGTGCTTGTCGACCCGGATCACGCCAAGGCACTTGCCACGCCGGGCGACATTCTGATAGCCGGGCACCCTGCTCAGCGCAGCCAGGCTCATTTCCGCTAGTTCGCCGTCGTCACCCGGGATCGTGCTCTCGCCGCCTTCTTCGGCATGGTACTCAAGGCACAACGCGCGAGACCTGGCTCGTTCGTCGCCCCGCAGGTACCAGGCCGGCTCGTAAATGCGGCAGAACGGGAGCTTTGGATCGGCAACGTAGCAGGATGTGAAGGTCAGGTTTGGCGGCCGGTCAAGGTCGATGTACACGAAGATCGCCCCTCGGTAGCGCAGCTTCTGCAGCCAGCTATCGACGGTTCGCTGCCGCTCCGGCTGGCTGGCCACGATGGACCTGGCCGCGTCCTCCAGCGGCCCGGTCCAGATCACCTCGTCGTAGGCTCCGGATACCTCGCCGGATGCGAACTGCGCTTCCCAGCCGGATCCTGACCGCCGTAGAGCCTCGACCTTGGTGCCAAGCCGGACGGCCGCGCCCGCATGAGTGCACCGCTCCGCCAGCGCGCCGGCAAGGGTTCCGATCCCGCCATCGCAATAATGCTGCACCTGCTCGGTCGTCTTGTTGCCGCGGCCAAGAAACGCCGCGAGGACAGCTGCGGGCCGTGGGTCATATAGCCGCTGCTCGGCCCAGAGCGGTGAGAGCTGCTGCAGTCGCGGACCCCAGGACTTAACCGAATACGAACGGATGTAATAGTCATAAAGGTATGTGCCATAGCGGCGTGCGGCCCATTCCTCAAAGGACCGCTCGGGCCTGGCAGCCCGCACGAAACGGGACCCTCGCGCGAACAGGTAATCCGCCGACGCACGGAGCCGCTCTCCCCAGCCTGACCGCGCCCAGAAGTCGGGGGCCGAGAACGGGTGTTCGTAGAACGTGCCGTCCCGATACATCCTGCGCACGAGCGGGACCGTGTAGAGCCTGTTGCCGAGCACCTCGCTGACAAGGTCACGTATCTCGCCCGGACGGAGCGAGAGGCCATGCGGGCCTACGTCAAACAGCTGGTCACCGAAGGTAAACGTGGTCGCAAGGCCGCCGACATACTCCTTCGCCTCGGCCAGTACCGTCGGCCGGCCGGCGGCGGCCAGCCGCAGCGCGGCCGTGAGCCCGGTCGGGCCTGCGCCGACAACCAAGGTCTGACCGCCTGGTACGCCCGTCATGTTGCCAGCCCTGAGTGGCTCGACTCGAGGATCGCCCGGCCGAGGCGGACCATCGGCGAGTACTGCTCTGGCGACTGGCGGACCCTCTGGACCACGATCCTGCCTATCTCCGCGGCGGCGTCCTGGCATGCGTCGAGATCAGTGATGGCAACCTCCCAGTTGTAGGAGCCCACGGTCCGGATCGTCGCCAGGCGGATGCCAGCATGTGCCCTTTCGCGCAGAAAACGCACCAGCCGCGCGGGCGGACTCAGCACTCGCTGCGGGGTGGCTCCCGACGCGATAAGACTCAGGTCCGTCAGCGGGCCGTCGTAGGTGACGAGCAGATGTCGGCCAGCTTGCACGGCGCGGAGCATCTGAAACGAGCTGACCATGCTGGGAACGTCGATACCGTCGAGGTCAATGCGCTGATCCCACGGCAGTACGCGCTGAACGGTGCGGAAGAACTGGTTCGAGCTGGCCAGCGCGACAGTTGTCAGCCTTAGTCCGAAATGCATCGCGAGCACGAACGGCAGGCACCAGTACGGCCCCAGGTGCGGAACGAAGATCACGTATCCGCGATCCTCCGGCCATGCGAGCTCACCGCCAGCGTCGGCGAAGGACACGCCGCCAGCGGTGAAGCCGCCAGCGGCAAGGTAGATGGTGTCCGCGACTCGCTGGCCCCGATACCGGCAAGCGCTGTCAACGACGGTGCGGATCTCGTCCTGGCCGCGGCACGGGTCGATGGCGCGCATGCCCACGTCGAACGCGGCAGCCATGCCAGGCTCTGGCCGGTCGACCAGGAACCAGCCGACCGCCACAATGTCACAGACGTGCCTGGCCCAGCGGGGCGGAATGTGCTGACAGAGCCGGGTAGCAGCCACACCGGCGAGAATCCTGATCTCAGCCATCGCGGCGCGCCGGACGAGACGCCGTAGCCTTCGCGGCCTGCACTCCCGCGCGGCCAGCCGCGGAGGCCAGGGTCCCGATGCGCGGGTACTGGCGCTGCACCAGGTCCTCCTCCTGCGGCGTGGCTACTGCGCCCAGGGTCTTCCATACACGGAAACCGAGCAGCCGGCGAAGTTCGGGTGAAAGCGCCTTCTCGGTCGCGTCGTCCAGCGACATCGCGAAGTTTTCCTGCTGGCGGATGAAGGGCAGGACGTAGTGAGCCACGATGCCAAATCGGTAGGAGTCCGAGATGTTCAGGCACGTTCCGTGAAAGGTGCGCCCGTCCATGATCAGCGCGCTGCCAGCTGGCGCCTCAACTACGACGTCGCTTCCTTCGGGCGGCGCAGCGCCGGGACCGAGCCGGTGGCTACCCTCTACCACCCGGGTCGCCCCGTTTGCCGTCGTGAAGTCGGTGAGCATCCAGATCACGGTCACGGTGGCAACACCGTGCACACGGTCAATGAGATATCCCTGGTCATGATGGAGGTGCAGCGCGCTGCAGCCGGGCCCCGCGATATTGCCAGACATGTTCGAGAGCAGTCGGTCTGGCCCCAGGAAATGCTCCGTAATCTCGGTCGCGAGCGGATGCATCGCGAGGCGCCGGAACTCCTCGCCCTTGCTGATGAGGTTCCATACGCGCTGGTTAGGGCCGTCGGGGACACGCGACTTATGGGCGAAAGACAGGTACCGGCTCGCCAGCCCATGTTCGTTCTCCGCCGCCGCCTGGTCACGCAGTCGGGTCAGGACAGCCGCACGCTCTTGCCGGTCGAGCGCGGCCTCAAGCACGCAGCACCCGAGCTCCTGCACCACCTCGTATGCGTCGGCGATGCTCGTATGCAGCTTCGGGGGCGCACCTCCTGGGCCGCTCGGCTTGGCCTTGGATCCGCCGGCTGAAGTCAACTGCGTCATCTCCCTGAGGTCGGCCCGACCCGTGAGCAGTGGAACAGGCTGGCAGGCTCACGTCAGGAGGACTCCGCGTTAACCCGGCCTTCGCCCCTTCCAATCCCTATATGCCTCATATGTCATAACGTAGCGCAACCCACCTTAGGCTTGACCACAAGCGCCGTCAACGAAGCACGAATGGCAGGCCGCGCGACGTACGGCATAGAGCAACTGGTCGATCGGTCCTTTGACGGCGCGGTCACCGGGGCGATCGACCTGACCACCCGGGTGCCCCTGGTCACGTGCAGGACACCTGTATCGCCGGGCTTGCGTCACCCGGAATACCTATTCTCATTAGCTTATCATGATATGATATAAGCGGCAGTGTCGTGATCGGTTACAATGGGGAAGTCGCGCGAAACGAAATAGGCTCTGTATGCCTGACCGGACGAGGCCGGAGTCGTGCCAGGTGAAGGAACGTCGGCTACGGCAGCCGCTCAGCCGGGGCGGGGAGGTCACCTACCCGATGGACCACCACGTGACGATCAATGCTGACTTCGCGGTGCTCATCCGCGGCCAGGTCGGAGTACGCATCATCGAAGCGATCTCCGAGCTTTAACCGGTCATGCCAAGCGAACCCGTCCTCACCTTGTACCACTCCAGCGATGCAGGGACAGTGGGCGGGAAGGCCGCCGGGCTTGCGCGCGTGAAAAGCGTCGGCCTGAACGTGCCCGATGGATTCGTCGTCGTCGCGGCCTGCTGTCGCTGGGAGCCGGGAATCAGACCTCCGCGGCTAGGTCAGGCGCTGCGGAGCCAGATCGCCGATGCGTACTCCGCCCTCGGGAGCGGCAACGGATTCAGCGCCAGGGCACCGCTCGTAGCAGTGCGATCCAGCGCAGTCGGCGAGGACTCACCGGACCGCAGTTACGCCGGCCAGTTCTTGACAAAGCTGGCGGTAAGAGGCACCGACGAGCTATCTGACGCGATCCGCGACTGCTGGCTCTCCTTGTGGCGCTTCAGGATGACGCACCGTCAGGACCTCCGATCAGACAGTTCGCATCCCCGGTCGATGGCAGTTATCGTGCAGCGCCAGTTGTCTGCCCGCAGTTCTGGCGTCGCCTTCTCACTAGATCCGCGCAATGGCGATCGGGCTCGGATTGCTATCGAATCCTCATGGGGCCTTGGCATAGGTGCCGTAGGCGGCGAGGCTGCTGATCTATTTGTTGTCGACAAGCACAGCGGTGCTGAGGTAGAGCGGCGCGTCATCAGCAAGCCCTACGCGTGGAGATGCTCTCCCCGGGGTCAAGGGTTAACTCACTGCACGATCCCTGAGCATATGCGCTGCCTGCCCAGCATCTCTGACGGGGAGATCGCGGAGATCTGCGCCGCCGTCCTGCTGACCGTATCCGAACTCGGCCATCAGACTGACGTGGAGTGGGCCGTGGACAGTTCAGGAAAGCTACACATCCTGCAGGCTAGGCCCGAGACGGCATGGAGCCGACGCGAATCCACAAATGCTACCTCTATAGCGGGACTTACCGACAGAATAGCATCAACTATGAGCCGGCGGCGTCCGATTGGCTGAGTCATGATTCAAAAAGGTGCACGATTCCCGGGACCCGGAGACGTGGCAGCGCCGCCAGGGGCCGAAAACTGGCACGGCATGTATCCGTATTCCCTGAGGTTCGGATCGAGTGACCGCTCCGAGTACGAGGCTGAGCGGTTCTGGTTTCATGACGCCATTCATTATCCGAACGCAGTTGCCCCCTTTGATGCGACGATTCTTCATTTCGCGCAGATGGCACTATCGCAATATAATACGCGGCACTTCCTGGTTCCTGCGGCCCTCGGCATCGACTTTCGAATTCATAACGGATACGTATACATGTCCCCAATAGCTGTCGAGGACGCTGCGGTAGTTGAGAACCGCAGCCGAGCCTTCGCCAGGCGCGCTGGAGCCTACTACCGAGAGTGGGAGGAGAAATACGCGAGCTGGCAGGAACGCGTGGCTCGGGTCATCGCTGATATAGCCGAAACTGACTTTACTCCGCTGCCACACGAAGAACCAGAAGGTCTCGTCCTGGAGGGCGACGGGTCAGGATCAAGCTATCGAATTATCTCCGCATATCACAGGCTCCTGGATCTGTTGCTGCTGCTGTGGCAGTATCACTTCGAGATGCTCAATATCAGCTATGCCGCCTACCTCGACTTCTTCGATCACTGTAAACAGCTTTTTCCGGGCCTGGATGACACAGTAATCGTTCAGATGATCTCGGGAATCGAGGTTGACCTGTACCGGCCCGACGAGGAGCTACGGCGCCTTGCTCAGCTCGCGCTGGATAAGGACGTGGCAGGCCTGATCGATCCTGATGATCCTCCAGGCACGGTCCGTCGCCTGCGGTCGAGCGCACAGGGACAAGCATGGTATGAGGAATGGCGTGCAGCTCACGATCCCTGGTTTGAGATCCACAGTGGCACCGGGTTTGCTCATACGGATCCATGCTGGGCCGATCACTCTGAGATTCCACTTGGCTTTATCAAGACTTACGCTGGGTGCGCTGTAGACGGCCGGGTGCCACGACGGGACATCGCTGCGCGAGCCGCCGCGCGGGATAGTGTGATAGCCAGGCACGGCGCTATGCTCGCCGGGTCAGAGCAAGAGACGTTCCTAGCCGGCCAGCGTCTTGCGGCCAAGGTCTTCCACTACGTCGAGAATCACAACTTTCACATTGAGCACCGCGGACATTCGGCGTTCTTTCGCAAGGTAAGAGAGCTAGCACGGTTGTTTGTCGACGCCGGCTTTATTCGCTCGATCGACGACATCTTCATGCTTACGCGGCATGAAGTGGAGGATGCTCTATTCGACCTCTGCACGGCGTGGGCATGCGGCGCACCCGCAGCTGGCTCGGGCCACTGGCCGGCTGTAGTCGCGGAACGACGAGCCGTCCTCCGTGCACTGGCGGACGGCCGGCCGGCGCCGGCGTTCGGCCCGGCGCCCGCAGTCGTTACTGAGCCGTTCACCGTCATGCTCTACGGGATCGATGAGACCAAGATCGGCGACTGGCTATCTAACCTCGACCCGGCAAGTGGACACGGCGATCCTGACGTATCCGGTGAGGCAATGCATGGACTCGGCGTATCTGCCGGCATCGCGGAGGGGCCCGTCCGTATTGTCCGTTCCGAGGGCGATCTCTCGGCGGTGGAGCCCGGCGACGTTGTCGTCGCGGCGACCATGGTTCCTGCCTGGTCACCCGTCCTGGCAAGAGCGGCGGCGGTGCTCACTGACGTGGGAGGCGTCATGTCGCACGGAGCAATCCTTTGCCGCGAGTTCGGGGTGCCCTCCGTGGCAGCACTTGGCGTTGCCACGGCGCAGTTGCGCACCGGGCAAATGCTGAGGGTGGATGGCGGAACCGGACAGGTGACGGTGCTGTCAGGGAACGGGCGTTCACGCGGGGAGCGCAACCATTCACGCGCGTAGCGCCGCGCTCCAGTTCGCGTGGCCTGGCGGTACCGGCCTGCCGTGACGCAGTGCCGCGCCGAGCCTGTCACGTCTGCGGCATCGAGTTACGTACGGCGCGCGGCTCATCCCCCGTGGCCGGACTCAGCCGGGTTGCCGACCCACCATTCCGACGCAATCGAAAGCCCGGCGTTACCGAGCATCTGTCGCTTGTCATCGTCGCGGTGACCGCACACGACCACCACCTGGGCGGCGTTGGCTGACTGGCAGTCCTCCCAGATCCGCGCCAGCAGGGCCGGACCGAGGTGGATCCAGTCCTCGCTCGGCTCCACGACGAAGTCATCGATCAGCAGAGTCTCGCCCCCCGGAGCGTAGACCTGCGGCGCGCCTACAAAGCGCCCGGCCACGAATCCGCAAACCTCACCGTCGATTTCCAGTACGTAGGCCAGCAGGTCATCCTTGGCGAGTTCATCGCGCAGGAAATCCTCATGAATCGCCCGAGAACTCTCCGATCGCCGCCAAAACACTGGCTGGTAGCCCTCGTAGCGCTCGCGCCTCAGTTCCGTAAGCCTCGACACAGCCTCTGCATCTGCGGGCTCGGCGCG
>JASHOV010000027.1 GCA_030038495.1 Streptosporangiaceae bacterium | reverse complement strand
GCCGCTGAGATCGTCACCATCGTACTCGGCGAGGATGTCGGGTGGCGGAAGTGGCGCCGACCAGGCTTGTGAGACTTCGACCCGGCCGGCCTGAATGGTTACTTGTTCTGCGACCTGACTGTCTTCGCGATGATCCGGATCGCTTCCCGGATCGCGTTGCCGACCATGATCCAGGCCTGTGCCAGTGTGTCCTCCGTCGCCTGGTTCTCGCGGAGCCGGCGCAGACGGGCTGACGGATCCAGAGTCAGGTAGCTGAACCCCCTGGTTAAGCGCTCCGCTGGCGTCTCCTGGTGGTCCGGAGGCTTGCGATCGTGAAGGGTCGCCATGAGTCAACGGTACCCCGGTGTTCTCATAGGGGAATGGTCCTCGAAGGGTATGGCGATTGGCGACGTGATGCGCGGGAATGGCCAATCGCGCCCCAGGTGAAGTGGGGCTATGTGTCACCGCAGTCTTGTTGACCCGAATGCGCCCGTGCGTCTGACGCGATTCTTCCGCGGTCACGCTTCGCCGATGGCGCCGGTAGGGCTCGAGGCCACCTGCGTCGGCTGCCGTGCCGGTGCCGGCCGATCACCGGGCAGAGCATCGCGACGAGATGCTCGGCGTGCCGCCGGCGGGCGCGGCGCGGATCCGGCTCGGCCGAGGCCGCGCGCTCTCGGACGGGAACGGTTGGCGGTGCACAGAGCGAGAGGGCGCCGGCCGCGTCAGGCGCTGCGGCGATATCCCATCAAATCACTCGGGGGCGAGCGGGTGTCGTCGAGCGGTGTCGATGACCGCGGCCTGCCATCGGCGGAAATATCGCCCGGCGGGGAACGGTGCGGGCCGGCGACCCGGTGATCGTCGCCGCGCAGCCCTAAGGGCCTAACCAATTAACGGGGAGGATTTCTGTTCTCCTAGAACGGAAATCCTCCCCGTTAACCGGATCGGGTTACCCGCTAGTCGGCGCAAGTACGCGAAAACGGCGTAAATGGCCGCCGTTGACTGGCCGGCCGTGCATGCTTGCCGGCTGCCTGGGACACTAGGGGCGCAGGCCGTGGCTTCAGCGGGGGTCGTGGTGCAGAAGGGAAACGTGGGATGACGGATCCGGACGGGTCACTCGAAGTTCACGGCGCCGTGGCCGTGACCGGGGCGGTCACGGGGCGCGACAAGGACCCCGACGCGCTGCTGGCGCAGATCGAGCACACGCGCGAGGACCTCGCCCGCACGATCGACACCCTGGCCGACCGGGTCAGCCCGGCCAGCAACATCCGCATGCTGCGTGACCGGGCCAAGGCCGAGCTGGCCAGGCCCGAGGTGAAGAAGGCCGCCGCGGCGGCGGGCGCCGTTCTGGTCGCGGCCGTCGTCTTGCGGATCTGGAGCCGCCGCCGGAAGTAGGCAAGCTGCTCGGCCGCCGGAAGCCCGCGCTCCGGCCCCGACCACCATGATGTTGTCAGGCCGTGCCTTAGAGGAAGTTCTGGCCTTCGCCGCGGTAGGTCGGCACCGCCGCCGCGACCGCGTCGCCCTCGATCAGGTGCAGCTCGCTGAACCGCTCGCAGAGTTCCCCGGCCTTGGCGTGGCGCATCCAGACCCGGTCGCCGATGCTGAGGGCGTCGGCAGCCGCGCCGAGTAGCGGGGTCTGAACCTCGCCCGCGCCCTCGTCCCGGTCGAGATGGAGCCCGCCGGGCAGGTACGGCTGGGGGACGCGGGACGCATTGCCCGGGCCGGATGCGAGGTACCCGCCGCCGAGTGCGGTCACGACGCCCGGGCCCGGCCTGCGCACTACCGGCAGCGCGAACATCGCGGCCGGCTGGCCCGCGAAGCCGCGGTAGGCGTCAAACAGGGTCGGGTGGTACAGCCCCGAGCCGGCACCCAGCTCGGTGATCGCGGGCTCGGCCGACGTGCCGTCCAGGGACCCGGTGCCGCCGCCGTTGACGAATTCCAGCGGCGTCAGCTCGCCGACCGCGGCGACGATGGCGGCCCGCCGCTGGGCCAGCTCGGCCGCCGACTTGCGCTGCATGTACCGGACGCCGCGGGCGTACAGGGGCCGGCCAGGCGGGTTGTCGCCGACGCCGGCGATCTGTGCCTCGTAGGCCATCATCCCGGCCAGGCGCAGGCCGGGCCGGGACGCGATCTCGCGCGCGAGCGAGACCGCATCGGCGGGTGTACGGACCGGCGAGCGGCGTGCCCCCGCCCGGAGCCGGCCACCGAGCGCCACGTACCCGGCGTCGATGTCGATGGCGACGCGCACCTGGTGCGGGCCCGCCACCCCCGCCGCGACCTTGTCGATCAGGTCGAGGTGCTCGGGACAGTCGACCATGACGGTAATCGCCGAGGCTAGGCCGGCGTCGGCGGTGAGCCGCGCCAGGGCCGCGCGGTCGACGGTGGGATATGCCACCACGATGTCATCGCTGGTACCCGCCGACGCGAGCCACAGTGCCTCGGGCAACGTGTAGGCCAGGACGCCGCGAAAGCCGTCGAGCTCCAGGACCCGCTCGATGAGGTAGCGGCAGCGGACGGACTTGCTCGCGAGCCGGATCGGCTTGCCGCCCGCGCGCCGCACCATGGCGGCGGCGTTGGCCCGGAAGGCGGCCATGTCCACGATCGCGAACGGCGGATCGAGCGCCGCCGTGGCCGTGTCGAAGCGGCGCAGGTCGGTTTGGGTACTGCCGCGACTCACTCCTCGTCCTTGGTCATGGCGGTGTACTCGGTGGCCGACAGCAGGCCGGGCGGCATGTCGCCGGCCTCGTCCAGACGCACCTTGAACAGCCAGCCGGCGCCATAGGGGTCGGAGTTGACCAGGCCCGGGTCGTCGTCGATCTCCGGGTTTACCTCCGTCACCTCGCCGTCGACCGGCGAGTACAGGTCGCTGACGGACTTGGTCGACTCGACCTCGCCGCAGGGCTCGCCCGCCGTCACGCGGCTGCCGGTTGCGGGCACGGATACGAAGACAACGTCTCCCAGGGCGCGCTGGGCATGGTCGGTGATGCCCACCAGCGCTACGGAGTCGTGGATGGCCACCCACTCGTGCTCCGCGGTGTAGTGCAGCTCGGGCGGAACGGTCATATCGCTTCCTTAGGTCGATAACTGGTCTTCTTGGTACGCGCCGACCCGGACTCGGTCAGGCCTGGCGACGGTAGAACGGCAACTCCACCAGTGTGGCCGGCTCGGCCCGGCCGCGAACGTCGACCGCCAGGCCGTCGCTCTTGCCCGATTCGGCGGCACCACCCGTGGTTGCGGCTACAGCGACATCCGGGCGGACGTAGGCCATCGCGATGGGCACGCCGAGGGTAGGCGACGGTGCGCCGCTGGTCACCGAGCCGCAGGGCTCGCCGTTCCACAGCACGTCGTAGCCGTGCCTGGGCACGCGCCGCGACTGGCAGGTCAGGCCCACGAGCTGGCGCTCGGCCGGGGCGGCCGCCCGAGCGGCGAGCGCCGCCCGGCCGACGAAGTCGGCGGACTTATCCAGCCGTACCACCCGGCCGAGCCCGGCGTCGTACGGGGTGAGATCGCGACCGAGTTCGTTCCCGTACAACGGCATGCCGGCCTCGAGCCGCAGGGTGTCACGCGCGGCCAGTCCGGCGGGGATCAGGCCGTCGCCCGACCCGGCCACGCTGAGCGATGCCCACAGCGACTCCGCGTCTGCCGGGCGCGCGAAAAGCTCGAATCCGTCCTCGCCGGTATAGCCTGTCCGCGCGAGCAGCACGGGCTTGCCGGCCACCTTGGCCGGGTAGCTGGCGTAGTACTTCACCTCGCCCAGGTCGGCATCGGTCAGCGGGGCCAGGATGCCGGCCGCCCGCGGTCCCTGCAGGGCGATGAGCGCGTAGTCGGATGTCCGGTCCGTGATGGCTGCGTCGAAGTCCGCGGCTCGCTCGGTGAGGGCATCGAGCACTACCGACGTATTGGCCGCGTTGGCCACTACCAGGAAATCCGCGTCGCCGAGCCGGTAGACGATCAGGTCGTCGAGGACGCCGCCGTCCTCGGCGCAGATCATCGTGTACCGCGCCTTACCCGGCTTCAGCGCGGACGGCTGGCCGACCAGCGCGTAATCGAGCGCGGCTGCGGCTGCGCCGCCGGTGACGGCAATCTCCCCCATGTGCGACAAGTCGAACATGCCCGCAGCCCGGCGGACCGCGTTGTGCTCGGCCGTCTCGCTCTCGTATCGCAGCGGCATGAGCCAGCCCGCGAAGTCGGTGAGGACTGCACCCAGTTGCTCGTGCACATGGGTCAGCGGGGTGCGGCGTGGCTGGCCGGCGGAATCTGTCACGATCAGCGAGCCTACCGGGAACGATGCGGATCAGACTGGTGTGGTGGACAGGGTCGGCCGGACCGGCCGGCGTGCCCGCAACCAGAGTGCCGAGGAATGGGGAAGCAATGGGCCTGCTCAGTGACGAGGAAATCGGCCGCCAGCTGGCCAGTCTGCCGCAGTGGAGTCGCCAGGGCGACAGCATCCAGTCTGTGTCCAGGCGCGGGAGTTTCGCGGGCGCCATGCTCTTTGCCGGGGCGGTGGCGTTCCTGGCTGAGGCGGCCAATCATCATCCCGACATCCTGATCCAGTGGGACACGGTGACGCTGACACTGTCGACGCATTCTGCCGGTGGCCTGACGGACAAGGACATGGCGCTGGCAGCGGAGATTGGCAAGCTGACCTGAGGCAGCCTGCCGGCAGAGGCTTCGCCTGCGGGCGGCGCCACGCCCCCGGGTGGCGCCGTCCGCAGGACGAAGTCCCCTCCGCTCATCGCGACCCTCGATTGCCGCGTGCACCCGGTGGCGGGCGGCACGCAGCCGGGCGATCCCTCCGGGGATCGAACGGCCCCCTCGAAGGTCCCCCTCCGCGACTTACGGTTCCCCCATAACCAGCGGCGCCTTCCCCCGCCCGGGCTGCCCCGGGTCCTAAGCGTCGCATGGGTCTCCAGTTATACACGTTGTGCAGCGACGATCACAGCTAGTTACACGATTGTCCTGCGGCGCGTCGCGCGCCGGCGGCGAGATCGCAGTCCCGCTGTTGCCGGGGTAATCTGTTCGGTGGTGGCTCCCGGCTGCCGCTGGATCCGCGGGCAGAGCTTCAAGCTCACCGGAACGCAAGTGCAGTGACCGAACGCCGGTCTTTCCTGCCCGATGCCGCGGATCCACGGGCCGAGGGAAGGACTGCTATGTCCGATGCGCCACGGTCACTTCCGGGCCAGCCGAACCTGCGCTATCTCAAGCTCGAGGCCAAGCGCCGCCTTGCCGCGGGGGAATTCGGGACTCTGCACGACGCTCAGCTGGCAATCGCCCGCGAGCACGGCCTGGCGAGCTGGACCGCGCTGCGGCGGGCAATCGAGACTGGCGCATCTCAGCCTAGCCCGGTGCTCGATCAGGTGAAGTGGCTGATCGCCAGGTTCAGCGACGCGGACTACGACGGCTGGGCCGCGCCGACCGACAGCGAGTTGCGGGAGCACTTCACCGATCGCTTCCTGAGCATGGTGACGCCAGACCTGGTGGTTCGCACGTTCGCAGGCCGGGCCGCGGAACTCAGAGATGACCTCACTATCGCGCTGGTCGAGCCGCTACGCATTCGAGCTCGAATCGGCGACATGCAGATCGAGGCCGGGGCCGAAACGAAGCCACCGCACCGGCTGACCGGCCTCCGCGCGTACCCGGTCGGCAGCAAGGTCACCGACGGCCGCATCGCCGCGCCGTCCACCCGCACCTGGGGCGAGCCGCCAGCCGGCGTCACCGGCGTCGCCGAGGAGGCGTTCACCGAGCTTGGCCTTGTAGGCCTGGCACTGTCGGCAGGCTCCACGCCGTCCGGCTCGCTGGCGTCCGGCTCGCTGGCGTCCGGCCCGTCCGACTCGCTGGCGTCCGGACCCGGCGCGTCCTGGGTGACTGCCACGGGGTGGGCCGGCCTGGATTCGCGCGAGGCTGACTCGACCGTGCTGCGCCCTGACCACCGGTTCCCGGCGTACTCGGTCACCAAGCTGATCACCGCGACCATGGTGCTGCACCTGGTAGCGAACGGCAGCGCGGACCTTGACCGTCCCGCCAACGACTACCTGCGCACGGTACGGCTGTCGGACGCCTCGGTGACCGTCCGCGATCTGCTCGGTCACCGCGGCGGGGTGAGCACCCCGTTCGGCCTGCTCGCCAGCCGGGTGCCCGCGCTGGCGGACCTGGCCGGGCCGGTACTGCCGTGCACCGGGCAGCGCGGTGAGTATGCCTACAGCAATGGCGGTTACGCGGCGCTCGGGCAGCTAATCGAGGACATCACCGGGGCGGGTTACCGCGAAGTCGCGACCCGGATTGTTCTCGAGCCGCTCGGCATGACCAGCTCGTTCTTCCCGGAAAGCTGGCCGAGCGCGGGTCCCGACACCGTCGCCGAATATGTCGTCACCGACGACGGCTCGCTCCAGCAAGCGCCGCAGGTGATCTGCACGGTCCCGGCGGCCGGCGGCCTGTGGGCGACTCCGGCCGACCTGGTGCGATTCGGGATTTCCTGGGGATCGCTGCTGCCCGAGGCCCTGGTGACCGAGGCTCTGACGCCCCAGTCCGTGCGCAGCGGTGGCATCCAGATGGGCCTTGGCTGGCATCTGAACATCGCCGGCGAGATCGCCGGCCACCCCGGCGGCGGTGCGGGCGGTGCCGCCTCACTGGTGCTGATGCGGGACCCGGGCTGGGTACACGTCGCGATGACCAACCGGCGGGTTGTGATCGAGCCGGTGAACAGCCGGGTGATCCGACTGGCCGAGGCTCAGCAGTGAGTCGCCGCCGATTGGCCCCGTTCCCCTAATCCCACTCGCAGGGCAGGTGCTTGATCCCGTTGATGAAGCTGGACAGCAGCCGGTCCGGCTCGCCCGCGGCCCGGATGGTCGGCACCTTGGTCATCAGCTCGCGGAGCATCACGGTGATCTCCCGCCGGGCCAGGTGCGCGCCCAGGCAGAAATGCGGCCCGGCGGCGCCGAATCCGACGTGCGGATTGGGGGAGCGGGTGATGTCGAACCGGCCGGGATCGGGGAACACCGACTCGTCCCGGTTCGCCGCCCAGTAGAAGAGCACGGCCTTGTCGCCCTCTTTGTAGTCATGCCCGTTGAGTGTGCAGTCCCTGGTCACCGAGCGGCGCATGAAGATGACAGGCGACACGTACCTGACGACCTCCTCAACCGCGCCCGGCAGCCTGCCCTCGATGTCGGCGAGCAGCAGTTCGCGCTGGTCGGAATGCTGAGTAAGCAGGTTCAGCGCGTGCGAGATTGCCGTGCGGGTGGTCTCGTTCCCGGCCACGACGAGGAGGATGAAGAAGGAGCCAAGCTCGGCCGGCGTGAGCTGCTCCCCGTCGATGTTGGCGCTGGCCAGTGCGGTGATCACGTCATCCTGCGGGTGCTCGGCCCGGTCCGCGGCGATCGCCATGACCAGGTCGGCGAGGTCCTTGCCCGAGGTCAGCAGCTGGCCGATGGCCTCGTCCATGTCCTCGCTGAGGAACTCCGGGTCCGATCCGGACAGGATGATGTTGGTGTTGCGCAGCACCATCTCGTAGTGCTCGTCGCCGATGCCCATCATCTCGCAGATGATCTTCAGTGGCAGCCGGGCGGAGACGTGCTGGACGAAGTCGCACGGGCCGGTCGCGATCAGGTCGTCGACGATGACCTCGGCGGTCCGCTGCACGTCCTCCTCGAATTTCTTGATCATCCTGGGCGTGAAGGCCCTGGACACGATCCGGCGCAGCCGCGCGTGCCGCGGGTCGTCCATGTTGATCATCGAGCCGAAGTACTCGTTGAACTCCGGCGGCAGGTCCTGAATACTCGTCGCGCCGCGCGCGGACGAGAACAACTCGGGCTGACGGCTGGCAGCGGTCACGTCCGCGTGCGAGACGAACGCGTAGTAGCCGTCGCCGGGCACGGTAAACGGCGTCTCCGGCTCGATGAAGTACGGCGGCTTGCCCAGTCGTCGCAGCTTCGCGAAGTCGGCATGCCGCGCCTCCAGCGGCTGTCCCCAGAACTCGACGAGCGAGAGGTCAACGCCCTCGACGGGGTGCGTATCAGGAGTCGTCATCTAAGCTGCCCTCGGACTAGAATTCAGTTCTAGTCCTAAGTGTGGCAGAGCGGGGCGAGTGGCGCTATGGCACCGACGACCGTGCCGCCGCTGGTCCGGGCACGCCCGCCGCAACCTGCCCGGTGCCGCGTGACTCAGCCGCGCGTTGACCCGCCTCGTCTGGCCCGGCCTCGTCTGGCGCGGCCTCGTCTGGCCCGGCCCGGTCCAGCGCGGCCCCGTCTGGCGCGGCCCCGTCCAGCGCGGCAGCCTCGCCGGCCAGGATCGCTACCGCGACCGGCCCGGTCACGCCGCCCACCTCGACCACGGTGCAAGCGATGCGGGCCGTAGAGGTGTGCACCAGCACCCACCCGTTGCCGCAGATCGTCGGGCGGTACCCCGGCTCGCTCGCGTCGAGAGCAGGCTGGCCGGCGATGGCGAGGCAGGAGCCGATGACGCGCAGCCTGGCCGCAAGCGTGGACGGCTCCTCGGTGAGCTGATCCCGGAGCTGGGCGTAGATGGATGCGATCGCGCCCGGCGGCTGGTCGTGCCGGTGCCGGGCCTCGGCGGCCGACCAGGCGCAGGCCACTGGCACCGCGGCGGTGACGGCCAGGCTGAACCCGGTGAGTGGCCCGGTGCCTGCCGCTGCCGCCGCGCGCATCGCGTCGCGGTCTCGAGCCCCGCTCTGCGGCGTCGATGGACCGCCGCCCCCCGCTCGGTCGGCCGCCGCCTGCGCGGGCACGGCGCCCGCAAGCAGTGCCGATCCCGGCGCGGCGGGCTGGCCGCATTTCACCGCGACCCGCAGCGAGTCGTCGAGGCCCATGTCGCACGCGCGGCGCTCGAGGTACACGGCCAGCAACGACGGCGGCCACGCCGTGGACCGTGGCAGCGGGCCTGCGTCGCGCACCTGGACCCCGTGCCAGGAAAACAGCAGGTGACCCGACGTGTCGACCGCCTCGATATCCCAGCGCTGGTCCGCTATCCGCGCGTACTGCGTGCGGGCTGCGGGCGCGTGCGGCCCGGCTGCCCGCTCGCGAGCGGGCGCTCCGGCCTGCACCGGAATGGTCGGCACCGCGCCGGATGCCGTACTCACCTCCGGCCGGGGTGGCGCCGGAGCGGCGGGCTCCGGCCCGGCAGCTCGCGAACGCTCGCTACGCGATTGCTTGCGCAGCTCGCGCCGGGCCCGTCGCGACAGCGGACGGGAATCCGCGATCTGCTGGTCGGCCCGCTCCTCCGGAGTCATGTCCGATCCGGGAACGGCGGCCGCTTCGCCGCGCAACCGGCGGACCGCGGGCGTCGGCCGGGGAACCGACCTGGCGGAGATCTCGACGGCGCCCTCCGCGGCCCGCCCGGAGAACCGCACTGAAGCGCACCCGGCCGCGTGCAGCCGGAGGTGCGGCACGCAGGCCTGCAGCACCTGCAGGCCCGCGTCGGCCAGACCCGGGCTGCCGAGCAGGAACTGGCTGGCGGCGGCCGGGCTGCCTGGCTCGAACCACGGCTGGTCATCGACCCCGCGTGCGAGCGCGTGGCCGGACCTGGTCGTCACCTCCGGCAGCAGAGCGATGCGCCGGAACCGCCCGGTCTGGAATGAGATCGGGCCGTAGAGCTCGCCGCCATCGACGAGCCCGGCGGGGCTGGCGGTCAGCTGCGAGAGCACCGCTTGCGCCGCCACCGGGGCGATCACTGGCTCGGCAGGCTCCGCGGACTCGGCCCAGGAGAACACGGCCTGGGCGTGCTCCACGGTGAAGGAGCTGTCCGCGCATCGCAGTATCGCGGTGATCGTGTTCCCGTCGCGCAGTGCGCAGATCCGGAGTTCGGCGTCGCTGCCGGCAGGCACCACGACCGGCGAGTCGAACTGCACGTCAGCGGCCGCCCGCACGGGGCGCCCGGCGAGCACAGAGGCGGCCTGCGCGAGTGCCTCGAGCGCCAGCGTCGGCGGCAGCATAGGCAGCCCGTCGACCTGGTAGTCGGCCAGGTAAGGGTCGTCCTGTAGGGACAGGCGCGGCGCGCAGATGAGCTCGACGCGCGGGTAGTGAACGAGCACGTTCTGCAGGAACCTGCCGCCGTCGGGCAGCCCGGCCGCGGCGAGAGTCGCGGAGGTCAGGCTGGCGGGGGCCGGTCCTGCGGCAGTCACATCGGCGGCGTCCACTGGCCGGGCGGCCGGCCCGCTGACCCGGCCGTGCAGGGCGATACGGTCCGGCAGATCCGCCGTGGTCAGCACCTTCAGCAGCAGCCGGGACGCCACGCCCACGTCGATCGGTGCGGTGCCCGCCGCGGCCATGCACGCGGCCAGCGCCTGGCGGTCGCCGAGGCCGGCCTGCGCCCAGCCCGGAATGTCGATGTGGAGCCTGCGGCAGTTCCGCTCCGCGGCGAGCCGGGTTGCCCTGGCCGCGAGCGCTCCGCTGCACAGTGCGGTCATTCCGCCGCCTGCCAGTCCGTAAGCGGCGGCCACCGAGCCGAACGTGACGATCATCCTCAGCCGTCCGGGACCGACCGATCCGACCAGTCGGTCCAGCCCGGCGGCCTCGTTCGCCGCGTGATCGGAGATCTCGATGTCGGTCAGGTCCTGCAAGGGAACCGGATCGCACGGGCTGACCGCGTGCCCGATCGCGGTGACCGGGCCCAGGCGGCCCTCGATCCTGTGGACGGCCGCCGCAAGGCTCGCCGGGCTGGCGAGGTCGATGACCTCGTAGCCGATCCTGGCTCCGGCCGAGCGCAGCTCCTCGAGCCCGGAGACAAGCGCGCTGTCGTCGTCATCAGGGCGGCCGATCACGGCGACCGCCGTTCCGCAGCACGCAAGCACCCGGGCGAGCGCTAGGCCCGCACCCCTGGCACCCCGGCTGACCAGGACGACATCCTCGGGACCGAGGGGGAACGGGGCCCCGCCGGCCAGCGGCAGCTCGGACCTGCACGGCTCGCTGGCGCGGCCATCAGGGGTGAGGACCAGCTCGCGGAACCGGCCCGAGTCCGCCCGTGCGTACTGCGCTGCGAGCCGCAGGCCGTCCTCGTCCGGCACGCGCAGCACCGTGACTCCGACGTACGGGTGCTCGGCGTGCAGGCCGGCGAAGAAGCCTGTGAAGTCCGCGCTGGTGGTAACGACGACGAGGTGACCGGTATCGATCGCCTCCCGTGCGGCCTGCACGGCGACCGCGCGCGCGTCATCGTCGGCCGGATTGCCGATGACCGCGAGCGTCCGCGGCGCCGCCCGGTCGGCGGCGAAGATGCCGCGTGCAGCCGACAGCCGGGACTGGTTGCCGGAGACATGCAGCCGCCAGGTCAGCCCCGCCGCCGCTACTGGCGCATGCTCTGCCGGGCGCATGACCTCGGCGTAGCAGCGCGCCCACGGACCGACGCCCGGGATCGGCGCTAGCTGGTCGCCCGCCGGCGCGGGCGGCTGGCGCTCGAACTCGGCGCGCACGTCGGCCAGGCTTGCCGGGTGCGCGGCCGGCCAGCCGTCCTGTACGCCATCCGGGTCGGCCGTACCCGCACCGCAGTCGTGATCCGCTGTGGTGACTCGGGCCGGGCCGTCCTCACCGGCGCCCGATTCCGGCGGAACGGCGGCCGTCGGCATGGCTGGCTCCGCGGTCGGAACGGCGGCCGCAGGCGGCTCGGCCAGGGGCTCTTGTGCTGCGGGGGCGGCCAGGGGCCGTTGTGCTGCGGGGGCGGCCGGGAGCGACTGCGTCGCGGGGCCTGCCTGCCGCTGGCCACGATCGGCCGAGTCCGCGCCCTCCGCGGCCTTGACGTCCGGCCTCGCCTCGCACGGGCCGGGGATGAACGTTCGCTCGCGCCAGATGTCAATGGACCGCGCGGTCCGGCCGGCGAACAGGGGCAGCGGCCGGCCCAGGGCACCGGCGGCGAACAGCGCGGCGGCGGCCTGGGCTGAGGCTGCCGGATCGGTGAACCCGGACTTCAGGCTTACCGCGGGCACCGGGGTCATCGCCGCGGCCGTGGCCAGCGTGTCGCCCGGTCCGGTCTCCACCAGCAACGTCGCGCCGACTGCGCCTGCCTTTATCGCCGCGGGCAGCTGGTCGGCGCCCGCGAACCCGGTGCAGATCAGGTCCACGGCGCCCTCGACAGAGGCAATCTCGGCGCCGGTGAAGGTAGATATGAGGCGTCGGCGCGGCGGCCCGAAGCGGTACTTCTGGCCGATCGCGGTGCGCAGCGCCGCGGTGTCGACGTGACGGGCCGACGCCAGCTCTGGCCGCCCCGGCCGTGCGGCCGGGTTGGGGGCTGGCGCGTCCGCGGTAGCCGCGCGGAGCAAGAAGCTGGCGCGCAGGTCTGCTATCTCGGTCACGTCGTTCTGGCCAAGGACGCCCGCCCACGCCAGTCCCGCGAGGGCGCCTACGCCGTGACCGACGGCCGCGGTCGCATGGACATCCAGTGACTCCAGCCACCGCAGCGCGTCCAGGCAGCCGCTGACGGCGCGCTGCAGCTCATGGGGCTCTGCCTGCGCGCCGTCGGCCCCAGAGAGCAGCAGCGCGATCCGCCCGTCCGCGTCCTGCGATGCGAAGATGCCCGGCTGGACCGACAGCAGACCGTCGGGAAGGCCGGGGAGCAGCGCCGCTGCCGCCGCCGCCCGCGCGCCGAGCTCCTCCTGGCCGGCCGCCACGATCGCGACCCGGCTCGGGCCCTGCCTCCCTGGGTCCCGCGCGAGGGAGCAGGCCAGATCCTGCAGTTCGGCATCGGACAGCCAGCGCGCGACGGCGGACAGCCTGGAAAGCACCGCTGCCAGGGCAAAGCGGTCGGAGGCGTGCAGCAGGAACGGAATGGGGTCGCTGGCGTCCGCGTGCAGGCGCGGCACGACCGGGTCATGGGTATCCAGGGACCTGGCCGGCGGCAGCCGGAAGCGCGCTGACCGATCGGCCCGCGGTCGGTCAGCCGGCTCGGCCCGCAGGACCAGGTGCACATTCGCGCCGACCGAGTTCAGCGTGCTGACTGCGGCCAGCCGGACGCCGGCCGGCCAATCGGCGGGTTGCTGCGGCAGCGTGAGCTTCGCATCGCCCTCGGTGATCATGGGGTGCGGTCGCCGCACGCCGGTCGCGGGCGGCAGCACCCCGTTGCTCAGCGCGAGCACGGTCTTGATCAGGCCGGCCGCCCCGGCTGCGGCCTTCGCATGACCGATGTTGGCCTTGACCGACCCGAGCACCGCGGGATGCCGCGCGCCGCCGCGGAGCACCCCGAGAGCCGCCAGTTCCGCGTCGTCGTCTTCGCTCGTCCCGGCGCCGTTCCCCTCGAAGAACTGGATCTCGGCCGGGCTGACACCTGCCCGCTGGTAGGCGCGCTGCATGGCCAGCAGCTGGCTGGAGGTGTAGCCGCTGCCCCGCTCGTCGTGAGCCACCGCGGACGCGCCCCACCCGACAACCTCGGCATATACCGGGAGGCCGGCGGCCCGTGCGTCGGCGGTGCGCATCAGCAGCAGTACGCCGCATCCCTCGGCGGGCAGGTAGCCGGTGGGCTGCTCGTCATAGATGCGGACGTCGTCGGTGGCGAGCACGCCTTGCTTGGCGAGGCTGATCAACTCAAGCGGGTCCAGGCTTATGTCGACGCCGCCCGCGACCGCAGCGTCGATCTCGCCGGCTGTGAGCGCCGTGCACGCCGAGGCAATGGCCTGCGTCGAGGACGAGCAGGCGCTGTCGATGGCCTGGCTCCCGCCGCGGAAGCCGAAGTAGCTGCATATCGCCGCCGCAATCGTTCCGGCGCTGCTGCCCGCCATCGTGTCGGAGCCGACGGCGGGGAACGGGGCGAGGTACTGCCGCTCGGCCCGGCGGAGCACGGCGCGGGCGTTGACCTCGGGCACCTCTTTGGCCAGGGCATCGCTGATCACGCGGCGTACGTAGGGCCAGCGAACGCGCAACGCGTTCGCGCGCGACGTGTCGCCGCCGAGCGTGTTACCGATGATCACAGCCGTGCGATCGCGATTCAGGCCAGTCCCGGCGGTCAGGCCGGCACCGGCAAGGGCCCGGGCCGTCGTCTCCAGGGCCAGCCACAGCGCGGGGTCGGCCGCGGCGAAGGCGGCCGGCTCGATGCCGAAGGCGGTGCAGTCGAATCGCCAGCCCTCGATGAGGGCGGCCCTGGTGCTGTAAGTGGCGTCGGAGATGCTCGGATCGGGCCGGTAATACTCGGCCAGGTCCAGCCGGACCGGCGGGATCCGGCGGAAGGCGCGGCGTCCGGCCAGGACGACGTCCAGGAGCTCAGGCGCGTCGTCCGCGTCCGGGAACCGGCAGGCCAGTCCGACCACCGCTAGCGAGGGCGGCACGCGCTCGGCGGGCGCCGGGTCAGCCACGGCAGGGCCCGGGAGAGGTTCGCCGCCCGTGCGCGCACATCGGCCGGGAATTACCGGACACGGCTTTCACCAGTATCACTGAACTGATTTTTAGCGGTGCAGGCTGAGCTGTGCTGGTTAATTCCGCGAGCATGCTAATGGTCATTGTTCCCCCGCACTACGGCCTATCTCCCCTGGGCCAACCCAGTGCAGCAAACACAGCGCAAACGTCACCGCGGCAGCACCGCTGAGCTGTGCGAGTCCACTTCGACCAGCGCTGCGCTGTGGTGCTCCAGGTCTGCCGCTGCTGGGTGTCAGGACATTATTCGACGCGGTTGGAGCGCGGTCAAGGCGGAATTAAGGACACGCAACTTTTCATAACTGGTGGCATTTCCGGGGAGCGCGAGCTTGTATCTGGTGATATCGCTCCTGGTCCGCAGTGTCCGGATAGTCCGGCGTGCCAGGCCATCGGTGCTCTCGACCGGGCGGGCGCGGCGCTTGCAGGGCGGCGAATGCGCTACTCTTTTGGCATGCGTTTCGCCCGGCTGCTCCTTACCTAGCCGCGCCGACCTGATCTGCGTTGGCGCGGCTGCCCCTCGTGTTCGAGGGGCTCTTCTGTTTGGGGCGCAAGCACCGGCCCGGCAGGGCCGGCTCCGGGATCCGCTTAAGAACTCGCGAGGAAAGCAATGACAGCCGCCGATACCGCGGATCGCTACGATCCGCGCGCAATACAGGAAAAGTGGCAGCAGCGCTGGGCCACGATGGACATCTTCCGTGCCAGCGACGACCCGGCCGATCCTCGGCCACGCCGGTACGTGCTCGACATGTTCTCCTACCCGTCCGGGGACCTGCACATGGGCCACGCCGAGGCCTACGCCATCGGCGACGCCATGGCCCGGTACTACGTGCAGCGCGGTGAGAACGTGCTGCACCCCATTGGCTGGGACGCATTCGGGCTGCCGGCCGAGAACGCCGCCATCCGCAACAACACCCATCCGGCCGACTGGACCTACAAGAACATCGAGACCCAGGCTGCCTCGTTCCGCCAGTACGCGGTTTCTGTCGACTGGTCGCGTCGGCTGCAAACCTGCGATCCGGACTACTACCGGTGGACCCAGTGGCTATTCCTGCGCTTTTACGAGCGAGGCCTGGCCTACCGCAAGGACGGCTACGTCAACTGGTGCCCGGTCGATCAGACGGTGCTGGCCAACGAGCAGGTCATCAGCGGCAGGTGCGAGCGGTGCGGGGCCGAGGTCATCCGGCGCACCCTGACGCAGTGGTACTTCAAGATCACCGAATACGCCGACCGGCTGCTGGCCGATATGGCAGCGCTGGAGGGCAAGTGGCCCGAGCGCGTGCTGACCATGCAGCGCAACTGGATCGGCCGCAGCGAGGGCGCCGAGGTCCAGTTCGCCGTCGAGGGGCGGGACGAGCCGGTCACCGTGTTCACCACCAGGCCGGACACCCTGTTCGGCGCGACGTTCTTCGTGGTCGCCGCGGACTCGCCGCTGGCATCGCAGCTGTGCGCGCCCGAGCAGGCGGCGGACCTGGAGCGCTACCTGACCGAGGTGCGCAAGCTGACCGACATCGAGCGGCAGTCGGCCGACCGGGAGAAGACCGGCGTGTTCCTGGGCCGGCACGCGGTCAACCCGGTCAACGGGGAGCGCATCGGTGTCTGGGCCGCAGACTACGTGCTGCCCGATTACGGCACCGGCGCGATCATGGCCGTCCCCGCGCACGACCAGCGCGACCTGGACTTCGCTCGGGCTTTCGGGCTGCCGGTCCGGGTGGTGCTGGATACCGGGCTACCTGACCCGGCGCAGACCGGCGCGGCCACGCCGGGCGAGGGCACGCTGGTCAACTCGGGGCCGCTGGACGGGCTGTCCAAGCAGGACGCGATCGCCAAGATCATCGAGATCCTGGCCGCACGGGACCTGGGCCGGGCGGCGGTGAATTACCGGCTGCGGGACTGGCTGCTTTCCCGGCAGCGGTTCTGGGGCGCGCCGATACCGATCGTGTACTGCGGCGGCTGCGGTGAGGTCGCAGTGCCCGACGACCAGCTGCCGGTCCTGCTGCCCGACCTGCGGGGGCAGGAGCTGGCGCCCAAGGGCGCCTCTCCGCTGGCCGCCGCGACGGACTGGGTTGCCGCCGAGTGCCCGAAATGCGGCGGGCCGGCTAAGCGCGACACCGACACGATGGACACCTTCGTGGACTCCTCGTGGTACTTCCTGCGGTACTGCTCGCCGTCGTTCGAGCACGGGCCGTTCGAGGTCGAGGCGGTACGCCGCTGGTGCCCCATCGATTTGTATGTCGGCGGCGTGGAGCACGCGATCCTGCACCTGCTGTACTCGCGGTTCTTCGTCAAGGTGCTCTGCGACATGGGCATGGTCGACTTCACCGAGCCGTTCACCGCGCTGGTGAATCAGGGCCAGGTCATCAACCAGGGCAAGTCCATGTCGAAGTCGCTGGGCAACGGGGTCGACCTGGGCCAGCAGCTGGCCGAGCATGGGGTTGACTCGATCCGGCTGACGATGATCTTCGCCAGCCCGCCGGAAGACGACGTGGACTGGGCCGACGTGCGGCCGGAGGCGCTGACCAAGTTCCTGGGCCGGGTTGTTCGGGTGGCTACGGACGTGGCTGCTGCTGGCACGGGTGGCGCGGGCCGGGCGGCAGCCGACCCCTCATCACCTGGCCATTCTGGCGGCGACCTGGAGCTGCGCAAGGTCACGCACAGGACCATCGACGAGGTAACTCGCCTGGTGGAGGGCACCCGGCTGAACGTGGCCGTCGCGCGCCTGATGGAGCTGGTGAGTGCCGCCCGCCGGGCGATCGACGCGGGACCCGGTGCTGGTGATCCGGCGGTGCGCGAGGCGGCGGAGGCGCTGACGATCATGTTGTCGCTGTTCGCGCCGTACTCGGCCGAGGAGTGCTGGGAGCTGCTCGGCCATGGCGCCTCGGTGGCCCGGGCCGGCTGGCCGGCCGCCGATCCGGCGCTGCTGGTGCAGGAAACCGCGACGTGCGTCGTCCAGGTCGACGGCAAGGTTCGGGATCGGCTGGAGGTCCCGGCCGGCATCAGCGAGGACGAGCTGCGCGAGCTGGCGCTGGCTTCGCCGGGCGCGGACCGGGCGCTGGCCGGCCGCGGCGTCCGGACCGTGATCGTGCGCCCGCCGAAGCTGGTGAACATCGTCTCGGCGTAGCCCCGGCACCCACCGGGCCGCCGGAGACGCCGCTGCGGGCGTCGCCGGCGGCCCGGGCCGTGGCGGTGGAACTGTCCGCGGGAGCTAGGTCAGTAACTCACCACCCGGAACCATTGGACGAGAAGGCGAAGATCGTCTCCGAGGTGAATGTCCCGCCCGCGCGCAGCTCGGTCGACGGGAAGTTGGGCTGGTTGGGCGAGTTCGGGAAATGCTGCGTCTCGAACGTGTAGCCAGCCCCCTGCCGGCAGGTGTGGCCGCTGATGCCCACCAGCGTGCCGGTGAGGAAGTTGCCGCTGTAGAACTGCACGCCCGGCTGATTGGTCCAGACCGTCAGCTCGCGGCCGCTGGCCGGATCCCAGGCATGGGCGGCGAGGTTAAGGCCGTCCGGGCCGGTGGTGGCCCCGGTCTGCCGATTCAGCGCCCAGTTGTGGTCGTAGCCCTGGGCGATGAGCAGCTGGTTGTACCCGGGCGAGTTGAAGTTGGCGCTGACGTCGTCGATCCGCGCGCCGATCATGTGCGGCGACCTGAAATCGAACGGCGTGCCCGCCACCTTGGCCAGGTAGCCGAGCGGGATCTGGGTGGTGTCCGTCGGCGTGTACTTGTTGGCGTTGATCTGCACGTACTGGCGGTAAGCCGAGCCCGCGGGCGAGCCTTCGCCCGCCAGGTTGAAGTAACTGTGGTTGGTCAGGTTGGTGACGGTATTGAGGGTGGCGGAGTCGTTGACCACCGTGTAGTGAATGGCGTACTGGTCCCGGTTGCTCAGCGTGAACGTGACGTCAACGGTGATCTGCGCCGGGAACCCGGTGCAGCCGTCGGGGCAGCCGGGGCTGCCGACCGCGCCGCTGGAATCGCCGTTCGGGCTGACCAGCTGGAGCGTCACGCCGACCTCGCCGGGCGTGGAAATCAGGCCTCCGACCTGCGACCAGACGTGATCACCGAAGCCAGCGGTAGGTCTGCGTGAGCTTCCCGGTATAGGGCTCGATGGTCTTCCCGAAGGGCTGTACGGAGATCGCGGGGTGGCACGGCTGGCGGGCAGACGAAGCCGACGCCTGGCTCGCGGCCAGTCAGCCGGTGACGCCAGCGGCCGCGAGCATCGCGACAACGCCGATCCGCGTACCGCGATACCGCATCGTGCCTGATAAGCGGGCGAACATGAAGCCTCCTATCGCCTTGGTGCGGGGGACTGACAGTCCATTTTGTTAACGCTCACATCGATAGTTGTCACCTCTTTGGCTATAAACACGGATAAGCTTTCACTGAGGTAACTAATGAGCTTTTTGTGATCTATGCGGCCAGCGATGCGCCATTGCCGGATCACGCTCTCTGCGCATTCCGAAGCGCCGCCGTTACCTGGGCGCGCCCACTGCGGTGGTGAGCGGCGCCTGCGGTACGGTCCGGATCGTGTACCGTCCCACGGGCCGGCTGGGTGCCGCGGCGCTCCTCAGGCCCATGGCGCCCTGGTGCAGGTATGGGTTCGGCCCGCTGGGTTATAGTTTGACCACCTCCGCAGATGTGAGCGCTGACACGTCGCGGCTGCGGCGGGCAGGGCCGGGGATGTGAGGGGACTGCATTGGCGTCAACCTCGGGTGGCCAGCACGGGCGGCCGCTGATGGTCGACGTGGCCAGGCTGGCCGGTGTCTCGCACCAGACGGTATCGCGGGTGCTGAACGACCACCCGAATGTCAGTCCCGCGACCAGAGCGGGTGTCATCGCGGCGATCCGGGACCTGGGTTACCGCCCGAATGCCGCCGCCCGGACGCTCGTCACCGGCCGGACGAACGTGCTGGGCGTGGTCAGCTTCGACACCACGCTCTATGGCCCGGCTTCGATGCTCTATGGCATCGAGCGCGCGGCCCGGCCGGTGTATTCGGTGGCGATCACCAGCCTGCCGGCGTTCGATCGCAGTTCGCTGCTGGAGGCCGTGGACCGTTTGCTCGGCCAGGCCGTCGAGGGCATCGTGGTGATAGCGCCGGAAACGCCGGCGGTGGCGGCACTCAGCGGTCTCGCGTCCGACATACCACTGGTCGCCGTCGGCTGTGGTACCCACGCACCGCTGCCCTCGGTGACGATCGACAACCTGGGCGGTGCCGCGCAGGCGACGCGCCACCTGCTTGACCTGGGCCACCAGACCGTCCATCACGTTGCCGGGCCGGAAAGCTGGCTGGACGCGCAGCAGCGGGTCGAGGGCTGGCAGGCCGCGCTGCGGGCGGCGGGCGCCAGCGAGCCGGAACTGATGCGCGGCGACTGGTCGGCGCGCTCGGGCTACGAGATCGGCCACCGGCTGTCCCAGATGCCGGAGGTGACGGCCGTGCTGTGCGCGAACGACCCGATGGCGCTCGGCCTGCTGCGCGCGTTTGCCGAGCGCGGCCGGCAGGTCCCGGCGGAGGTCAGCGTGGTCGGGTTCGACGACGTGCCGGAGGCGGCGTTCTTCCTGCCGCCGCTTACCACGGTGCGGCAGGACTTCGGCGAGCTTGGCCGCCGGGCGGTGCAGTTGCTGATGGAGCGCATCGGCGGCGGGCAGCCAGTGCCTTCGGTCCTGCCGATCGCACCGGATCTGGTCGTGCGCGCAAGCACCGCGCCGATGCAGCCGGCGCGCCGGGCCCCGGCGCGGAGCGCTGACCCGGCCGTTTCCGGCACGGGCACCGGTTAGACCGGACCAGAGCGGACCAGAGCGAAAGAGGTATCGCCCTCCCGCGCGCAGTGCGCCACAATATTCGGTGTGAGCGTTAACATGCGCGATGCGGACCGCTATGTCGTCGGCGTCGACTTTGGCACGTTGTCCGGACGGGCGCTGGTGGTGCGGGTGCGGGACGGGGCCGAGCTCGGCACGGCCGTGCATGAGTACCGGCACGGCGTGATGGATGAGACGCTCGGCTGGTCCGGTGAGCGCCTGCCCCCTGACTGGGCACTGCAGGATCCCGAGGACTACCGAGATGTGCTGCGGCACGCGGTACCGGCCGCGGTCGCGGAGGCCGGCGTCGACCCGGCTCAGGTTGTCGGGATCGGCACCGACTTCACCGCGTGCACCGTGCTGCCCGTGCTCGCCGACGGCACCCCGCTGTGCGAGCTGCCGGGCCTGCGCGGCCGGCCGCATGCCTACCCGAAGCTGTGGAAGCACCACGCCGCCCAGCCCCAGGCCGACCGGATCAACGACCTGGCGCGCGCCCGGTCGGAGCCGTGGCTGGCCCGTTACGGCGGGCGGATCTCTGCCGAGTGGCAGTTCGCCAAGGCGCTCCAGCTGCTGGCGGAGGATCCGGAGATCTACCAGCGCACCGCGCGCTGGATCGAGGCCGCCGACTGGATCATCTGGCAGCTGGCGGGCGTCGAGACGAGGAACGCGTGCACCGCCGGGTACAAGGGGATCTACCAGGACGGCAAGTACCCGTCGCGGGAGTTCCTCGCAGCGCTGAGCCCCGGCTTCGCCGGCTTCGCCGCCGACAAGCTGGCCGCGCCTATCGCCCCGCTCGGCGGGCGGGCCGGCTCGCTCACGCGTCAGGCCGCCGCCTGGACGGGCCTGCCAGTCGGCATCGCGGTTGCCGTCGGCAACGTGGACGCGCACGTGACCGCGCCGGCCGCTAACGCGGTGGCACCCGGCCAGATGGTCGCGATCATGGGAACGTCGACGTGCCATGTGATGAACGGGACCTCGCTGGCGGAGGTACCTGGCATGTGCGGGGTGGTCGACGGCGGGATCGTCGCCGGGTTGTATGGCTACGAGGCCGGCCAGAGCGGCGTTGGCGACATCTTCGCCTGGTTCGCCGATCATGCGGTCCCGCCCTCTTATCACGCGGACGCTCGCAGCCGCGGGATCACGATGCACGAGCTGCTGTCGGCGGAGGCGGCGGCGCAGCCCGCCGGCGGGCACGGGCTCGTCGCGCTGGACTGGCTAAGCGGCAACAGGAGCGTGCTGGTGGACCATCACCTGTCCGGGGCGATCGTCGGGCTGACCCTGGCCACCCGCGCCCCGGACATCTACCGCGCGCTGCTGGAATCGACCGCGTTCGGCACCAGGGTGATCATTGACGCGTTTGCCGCGGCGGGCCAGCCGGTCACCGAGTTCGTCGTCGCGGGCGGGCTGATGCGCAACGAGCTGCTGATGCAGATCTACGCCGACGTGACCCGATTGCCGCTGAGCCTGGCCGGGTCACAGCAGGCCCCGGCGCTCGGCTCGGCCATCCACGCCGCGGTCGCGGCTGGCTGTTTCGCCGACGTGCCCGCGGCCGCCTCGGCCATGGGACGCAGGCAGCGCAGCGCGTTCACGCCCGATCCGGACCGGGCGGAGATATACGACCAGCTGTACGCCGAGTATGTACGCCTCCATGATTATTTCGGGCGCGGGCCCAATGAGGTGATGCACCGCCTGCGGGCGCTGCGCGACAAGGTTCGCGGTGAGCACCTCGCGGGCGAGCCGGTGGCCGCGGAGGCGGGCCCGGCGGTCACGGGACCGCGGTCGTGAAGACTGATCCGACGACCGCGCCCGCGGTCCGCAAGGTCCGCCGCGCTGTCGCAGAACTGCATGGTGAGCTGGTGCGCAACGGGCTCGTGGCGTGGACTTCGGGCAATATCTCGGCCCGGGTGCCCGGCACCGACCTGATGGTTATCAAGCCAAGCGGCGTCCCCTACCCTGAGCTGACGGCCGAGTCGATGGTGATCTGCGACCTCAGCGGCGCGCGGGTCGGCGGAGTCCTGAACCCGTCCAGCGACACCGCCTCGCACGCCTACATCTACCGTCACATGCCGGAGGTCGGCGGAGTCGTGCACACCCACTCCCGGCATGCGACCGCCTGGGCCGCGCGGGGTGAGCCGATCCCGTGCGTGCTGACCGCGATCGCCGACGAGTTCGGCGGCGAGATTCCGGTCGGCCCGTTCGCGCCGATCGGCGGTGAGGAGGTCGGCAGGGCGGTGGTCTCCACGCTGTCCGGGCACCGGTCACCGGCGGTGCTGCTGCGCGCGCACGGTGTCTTCACCGTGGGTCCCACGCCGCGGGCGGCGGTGCAGGCCGCCGTCATGTGCGAGGACGTCGCGTGCACGGTCGGCCTGGCCGCTTTGCACGGGCGCCTCGCATCACTTCCGCAAGACCAGATCGATGCCCTGTACCGCCGGTATCAGACCGACTACGGCCAGCGCTGAGCCCGCCGGCACCGTCACGAGTGAGCGTCTATTGAGGAGGAATCGATGGGTGTTCGCAGGCCCAGGATCGGGGTTTTGGGAATCATGCAGGACCTGTATGACGACATGATTCCCGGCATCGCGCAGCGGCAGGAGGGATACGCGGCCGAGCTGGCATCGAGCCTGGCCGATGTCGGCGACTTCATTCCGGCTAAGGCGGTGAAGTACCGCGAGGACGCCGAGCGCGCGATGGGCGAGTTCGAGCACTCCGGCTTCGACGGCGTGCTCGTCGTGATGCTGACCTACGGCCCGGCGATGCGGGTCGCGCGGCTGCTGTCGGAGTCCCGGCTGCCGGTATGCCTGGCGAACATCCAGCCCGAGCCGGCCGTGACCGCGGCCTGGGACATGGCGGACATGACCTACAACCAGGGGGTGCACGGTGCGCAGGACACGGCCAACGCAATGGTCCGCGCCGGGCGACGGTTCAGCGTGATCACCGACGACTGGAAGAGCGAGTCGTTCCGCGCCGACGTCGGCAGGTGGGCGCGCGCCGCCGCCGCCATCACCGGCTGGAAGTCGCTCAAGACCGCGATCTTCGGCTACGCGATGAACGACATGGGCGACATCCGGGTGGACGAGAGCGCGCTGGTCCGCACGCTCGGCCCGGAGATCCTCGCGGTCGCGCCCGGCGACATGTACCGCGGCATGCAGGCCGTCACCGACGCGCAGGCGGCGGAGGTTATCGCGTTCGAGGACGCCAGGTTCGACATTGACCCGCGGCTGTCCGACGAGGAACGGCAGGACCACGCCCGGATGCAGGTGGCCATCGAGCAGATCCTGATCGAGCGGGGGTTCGGCGCGTACACCGCGCACTTCGACGCGATCGGCGAGGACGGCCGGTTCAGCAGGCTGCCGCTGGCCGCCGCCTCCAGCCTGATGGCCAAGGGCTACGGCTACGCGGCCGAGGGCGACGTGCTGACCGCCTGCCTGGTGGCGGCCGGTCACACGCTGATCGGCGACGCGCACTTCACCGAGATGTACGCCATGGACTTTCCTTCCGACTCGGTGCTGATGAGCCACATGGGCGAGGGCAACTGGAAGATCGCCCGCGCCGACCAGACGGTCCGGCTGATCAAGCGTCCGCTCGGCATCGGCAGGCTGGCCGACCCGCCGACGTTCCTGTTCCAGTACCAGCCCGGCCCGGCCACGCTGGCGACGCTGGTCTCGCTGGAGGGCGAGCGGTTCCGCCTCGTGGTGGCCGAGGGGGAGAACCTGGACAGCCCGCCGCTGCCCGCGCTGGAGATGCCCTACGGTCAGTTCCGGCCCGCCACCGGGCTGCGCGCATGCCTGAACGGATGGCTTACCGCCGGCGGCCCGCACCACGAGGTCATGAACCTCGGTCATCACGCGGCCGACTGGCGGGTGTTCTGCCAGCTCTCGGGCATCGAGTTCGTTCAGGTCTGAGCGAACCGCGATACCCGCGAGCCGGCGCCGACCTGGCGACCTGGCCCCGAGGCCGTCAGGCCGTCAGGCCGTCAGGCCGATCCGTGACGTTCCTCCAGCGCTCGCCGGTACTCGGCCACGACGATGTCGTTGAGTTCCTGTACCGACGTCGACGCGGCCTGCTTATCCAGCGTGATCTCGCCGTGCTGCAGTAGGTTGACCCGGTCGCAGATCTGCAGGACCTGCCCGTAGTTGTGCGCGATTATGATGATCGACACGTCGCCGCGGCGTTTCAGGTCCTGCACCACGTCCAGGATCATCGCGCCTTCCTTGACGCCCATGGCCGCCAGCGGCTCGTCCAGCAGCAGGATCTTGGCGTTGGCGAACACCGCCCGTGCGACCGCGATCGACTGCCGCTGGCCGCCGGAGAGGCTGGCCACGGGGACGTTGACCGAGGGGATGTGCACCCCCATCTCGTCCAGGTGCTCCTGGGTGATGCGGCGCATGGACCGGTTGGACAGCAGCGGCCAGCGGACCAGCTCCCGGTTGAGGAACATGTTGTGGTACACGCTGAGCTCGTTGACCAGGGCGAGGTCCTGGTAGACCACGTCGATGCCGAGCGCGCGCGCGTGCGTCACGGACTTGAGCGTGACCTCCTCGCCGTTGACCAGGATCCGCCCGCTGTCGGGCTGCTGGAACCCGCAGAAGATCTTCATGAGCGTGGACTTGCCGGCGCCGTTGTC
>JASHOV010000304.1 GCA_030038495.1 Streptosporangiaceae bacterium | reverse complement strand
GCGACGAGCTGGCCGGTAGTGAGCGCATCGTTCGCCCCGCTGGCCGTGCTGATCGCAGCCGGGGTGGCCGGAGCCTCGGCAGCGGACGCCGCCAATGCCGGCGTCGCCGCCGCGCTTGTGCTGCTGACCGCGCATGGCTGGGCGGCCGCCCGCGCGGCCCAGCTGAAGGGCTGGCAGCTGGCCGCGACTACCTCGGTCGCGGCCGGTCTTGGCCTGGTGATGGTTGTGCTGAAGAACCTGGTGTTGCACCTGCACTGACCCGGCGTCGCTGGTGGCCTGCCAGCACTGTCCTAGAATTCGCGAATGACGCAGACCGTACGGCTACGCCCGTTTACCGAGCCGGATCTCGACCTGCTGGTGCGGCTGAACGTCGACCCGGCGGAGGCCTCCGAGTACGGCTTCTTCGGCTATCACGACACCGGTCGGCTCCGCCGCCAGTTCGCCGAGAACGGGTTCCTGGACTCTGACTCCGGACGGCTGGCAGTGGTGGCCGGCGATGAGGACGCGCCCGGCGAGCTCGTGGGCGATGTGGGCTGGCGCCGCACGCAGCGCGGTCCGACGAGCTACTGCTGGAACATCGGCATCTCGATACTCGCCAGGGCCCGCGGGCACGGCTACGGCACCCGCGCGCAGCGCCTGCTGGCCGAGTACCTGTTCGCGCACACGCAGGTAAACCGGGTCGAGGCGGAGACCGAGGTCGGGAACATCGCCGAGCGCCGGGCGCTGGAGAAGGCCGGCTTCACGCATGAGGGGACGGTCCGCGGGTCGTGCTACCGGGCCGGGCAGTGGCGGGACATGGCCTCGTACTCGATCCTGCGCGCGGACGTCGATCTCGAATAGCGGGCACAATCCTCTTTCAGCGCTCTATATCCCGCTGTTACGCTTCGCCTCAACTGGGTCTGAGCAGGGGCCGACAAGGGCGGGGAAACATGGCGCGGCCGCTTCTGTTCTGCGCGCACACTCTGTGCACGATCTCCACGCGAGTCCGGCAATGAGGCTGGACAGCGACAGGGACACCTTCAGCGAGTGGTTCATGTCGGCGGCCAGGACCGTCATGCGCTGGAGCAGCCCGAAGTCGAAGTTTGCGGGCAAGACCAGCGCCCTCGGCTGCCTCAACCCGTTGCTGATTCTCCAGATCATCACCGTCCTGCTGCTCGTCGCGCTCATGCCGCTGTACTTGCTGCCGATGATGCTGATCCGGCTCGTCGCGGTGGGCCGGACCAGCATCCGGTACAGCTCGGCGCTGGACGTGACCAGCGGCCCGCCCGCGCGCTGGACCTACGGAGCGCTCGAACCCGTCGCCGAGCCGGCCAGCGTTCGGGCCGGAACGGCGGCCATCGCGGCGCATGACCCTCAGTTCGATCCGGGCCGGATCCTGACCTGGGCCGCCGCAGCGAGCGGGCTCATCGGCGAGAGCGCGAGCACCGGAGACGCGACCCCGGCCCGGACGTTCATGGCGAACGGACTGTTCCGGTCGTACCAGGCCCTCCTGGAACTACGGGCCAAGGCCGGAGTGGCCTGCCCGGCCTCGTGGCGCGCGACCAGCGCGGCGCTGGTCGAAGCGGTCGCGACGCCCCTGTTCGACGAGGTCCGGGTTCGGCTGCAGTGCGAGGGCTGGTGCTACGAGATGCACGAGCCGTCGGGCATCGTGGTGCGCGGCAGCAAGGAGCCCGGCACGTGGACGGAGGATCTGACCTTCGGCCGGTCGGCGGACGCCATCTCGCCGGCCGCGGGCGGCCTTCCCGCCCGGCGCTGTCCGTCCTGCGGTGCGCCCCTCGCCCTCGATCGCGACGGCGCCTGCACGTACTGCCACGGCATCGTCACTGCCGGGCGGCACGACTGGGTCCTCATCGGATGGAGACGCGAGCCGTGGTAAGCGCGATCGCCGGAACGGCGTCCAGCACCGGCGTGAAGGTGTTCGGCATCTTCGAGGCGATCGTGTTCGTCAGCTGGATCGTGTTCTTCGGGGTAATGCTCCTCATGGTGGCAGTGGTGACGACCACGCGGGGCCGAAGCCAGCGCCGCCGGGCGGCATTGCGCGCGCTCCGGCCGCCGCGTCGCGCGGGCAGGCTGCCGGCGGGCATCGATGCTCTTCGCCGGGCAGATCCGCAGTTCGACGAGCAGCTGCTGCTCGACGCGTCGCTGACGGCCACCTTCCTGGTGTTCGCCGCCACCACCACCGGCGACATCGGGCCCCTCCGGCGGCTGGTGACCGACTCGTTCTGGGAGAGCCCGTTCGGCAAGATCACCCGGCTGACGGCGCGCGACCGGCGCCGGGAGGACATCCAGTCGGCCAAGGACGCGGCGACTGGCCGGTCGCGGCGACGTCTGAACCTGCCGATCGACTATCACCCCTCGGTGCCCGAGCTGACCGCCGTCGACGTCGGCCGGCGGCAGCAGCGGGTATCGGTGCGCGTCGCGTTTAGCCAGCTTCAGGCGGTGGTGCAGGAGGGTGCTGAGTTCGTGGCGGCCGGGGCCGCCGCCAGGAACTTCGGCTCCGCGCTGAAGTCCTTGGGACAGTCGGTCGGCGCGCGAATGGACGGGCAGCTGGCCAGCGTGTCGTGGATGGCTGCGGGCGGACACTACCGGCTGACGTTCGTCCGCCCGTCCGGCGCCAGGACTGACCCGTCGGCGGCGCTTGCCGACCGTACCTGCGTGACCTGCGGCGCGACCTATCAGTCCGAGCTGGCCATTGCCTGCCAGCACTGTCAGGCTCCGCGGGCCCTGCCCTGGGGTAACTGGCGCCTGGACGAGGCGGTGCCGATCAGCTACTAGCGGCATCAGGCGCGCTGCGCGGCAGCAGTGGCAGGCGCGGACCCGGGGCCGTCGGGCCCGCCCGGCTGCCGCAGGCGCAGGCTGCGTACGCTGGGCGCGAACGACGGCACCAGCAGCGCGACGACCACGAGGACCGCGGCTCCCGCCAGCGGCCAGGTGAAGCCGACAGCGGCGGCCAGAATCGGGCCCAGGGCATACCCCAGCGGCATCGCGGCCATCGAGGCTAGCCAGTCGTAGGCCGAGACCCTGGCCAGTACCGCCTCGGGCACTTGCTGCTGGACTGCGGTCTCCCAGACCGGGTTCATGAAGCCCAGGCACGCCATGGCCAGCCCGTAACTGCCGACGGTCAGCCAGGCGGGCGCGGTCACAGCGAACAGCACCAGCGGGACGGCGTAGGTCATCAGCGCGATGTTGCCGACCAGGATCGCGCGACTGACCCGGGTCCGGCTGGCCACCAGCGAGCCGAGCAGGTAACCGAGCGCGCCGGCTTCCAGGGCGGCCAGCCATACGCTCTTGCCGCCGAGATACCTGATCGCCACCAGCGGCCCGAGCGTCATGAGCACCCCGGCGGCGAAGTTCCAGGTTCCGTGACCGATCAGGCTCGTCCAGTACCAGGTGCGGGCGCGGACCTCGGCCCAGCCGGCGGTCAGGTCGCGGCGCAGGGACTGACGCGGTATCTCCACCCTGCGCACGGTCAGCAGTGCCAGCGTGGCGGCGCTGATCCAGAACGTGGCCGCGTCGAGTACCAACGCCCAGCCCGCGCCGGCGGTGAAGATCAGCACGCCGGCCAGTGCCGGGCCCGCGAGGCTGGTCGCGCTGCCGGCCACGCCCATCAGGGAGTTGGCGGCCTGCCGGTCTTCGGCGTCGACGCAGCCGGCCACCAGCGGCAGGCTGGCGGGCATGTCGAACGCCGTCGCCATACCGCCGACCGCGGCGGCTGCTGCCACCGCGGTCAGCCACAGGTGGCCGCTAAGCAGCTCTATGCCGACGAACAGCTGGGTGCTGCCCGAGACCAGGTCTGCCGCCAGCGCGACGCGCCGGGGGCCAAGGCGGTCGGCGGCCACGCCGCCGACCGGCAGCAGCAGGAGCCTCGGCAGCATGGCGCTGGCCAGCACCACGGCGAGCGGGCCCGAGGAGCCGGTGGCCACGACGATCGCCAGGGCCAGGGCGGGCGGGGACACGGCGCTGCCGAGCTGATCGATCACCCGGCCGGCGAACAGGAGACGGAAGTTGCGGTGACGCAGCGGACCCGGCATGCCGTCGACATTAGTTCGGTAATTAAATTTTTGTCAACGAATAATTTGTTACAGAAATACCTGGTACGCTGAAGCGATGAGCCAGGACTCGGTCGACCGCCACGTCGAGCACTGGAGCCGGGAGATCCCCGAGCTTGACCCGCTGGTCGAGGGGATCATCACCCGGATGCAGATGCTCGTGCGGCACCTGAAGCAGCAGCGGCATGCCACCATCGAGGCGCGCGGCCTGGAGGACCACGAGTACTCCACCCTGCACATGCTCGGCGGCTGCGGTCCGGAGCACCGGGCGACGCCCGGCGAGATCGCGGCCTGGCTGGGCATGTCCCCCGCCGCGATAACCGGACGCATCGACCTGCTGGAACGGCGCGGCCTCGTCCGGCGGCTGCCGTCACCCACCGACCGGCGCAAGGTCCTGATCGAGCTGACCGAGGATGGCAGGCGGCTCTGGCGGGCGGCCGGCGGCGAGCAGGGAGCGGAGGAAGCCCGGATCCTTGCCGCGCTGAGCCGTGCCGACAGGGAACGGCTGTCGGGCCTGCTGCGCCAGCTCATGCAGGTCGTAGATCGGCCGGGCCTGCTGCCTACCCCGAAGGACGAGACCGGCGGCCAGTGAAACGGGCCGGCCGCGCCGACCGCCGGAGTAGGCGGCCTGGCTAGGAGCGGCGGCCGACGCCGCAGTAGCCCCACCGTGATCCGTCGCTGTCGGCCTGGGCCAGGTCGTCGGCGTGCCACTCCCCCAGATACGAGAGCACCGGCCCGGCGTTCTCATGGGGCGGCACGAGCTCGAGCCCGTCGAACAGCCGCTCCACGTCGGACCGGGACCGGAAGTACATCTGCTCCGACGCCCGCGCGTACTCGTCCCGGCCGACCTGGACCGACTGCGGCGGCACGTTGTCGTAGGTCGAGTGGGACATCCCGACGTAGCTTCCGGGCGCGAGCGCGCTGACATATCGCGCCATCAGCGCCCACGGATCGGACGAGTCCGCGACGAAGTGCCACACGCCGGTGATGAGCAGCCCCAGTGGCCGGGAGAAGTCGAGCAGTTCGCGCACCTGCGGATGGCCGAGGATGGCGTCGGGGTCGCGCAAGTCGGCGACCACGACCCTGGTGTTCCGCGGACTGGACAGCAGCTCGCCCGCGAGCGTCGCGACCATCGGGTCGATGTCGACGTAGGCCACCTTGGCGTCGGGGACGACGGCGCGCACGATCTCGTGGGTGTTGCCGACGGTGGGCAGTCCCGAGCCGATATCCAGGTACTGGCGAATCCCGGACTCGGCCATGAACCGCGCAGCCCGGCCGTGGAAGCCGCGGTTGGCCAGGATGATGTCCCGCAGTTCGGGCACCTGCGCTATGGCCCTGTCCGCCGCCTCCCGGTCGGCAGGAAAGTTATAGGACCCGCCCAGCATGTAGTCGTAGATCCGTGCCGGACTCGGCACCAGCGGGTCTACGCCCGG
>JASHOV010000303.1 GCA_030038495.1 Streptosporangiaceae bacterium | reverse complement strand
GGCGATCGTCGTGCACGACGGCGGGATCAGCACGACCGGCTGGATCGTCATGATCGCCGGCGCGGCGGTGGGCGCCACCGCGGGCATGTACTCGGCCCGGACCGTGCAGATGACGGCGATGCCGCAACTGGTCAGCATGTTCAACGCCGTCGGCGGCGGCGCCGCGGCGCTGGTCGCGATCCACGACTACATGAGCGCGGGGGCGGCCGTGTCGTCCACCACCAGCGTGACGACGCTGCTCGACGTGATCATCGGCTCGGTGACCTTCTCCGGTTCGCTCATCGCCGCGGGCAAGCTCCAGGGCGTGATCAACTCCGCGCCGGTCACGTTCCCCGGCGCGCGGATCGTCAACCTGGCGCTCGCCGTGATCGCGATCGGCCTCGGCGCCTACCTGATCGCCTCGCCCAGCACCGCCCTGCTCAGTATCGTCATAGTCGCGGCGCTGATCTTCGGGGTGTCGATGGTGATGCCCATCGGCGGCGCGGACATGCCGGTCGTGATCTCACTGCTCAACGCGTTCACCGGCACGGCCGTCGCAATGGCCGGCTTCGTCATCGGGAACTGGGCCCTCATCATCGCGGGCGCTCTGGTCGGCGCCTCCGGCGGGATCCTGACCAAGCTCATGGCCGATGCGATGAACCGCTCGATCCCGAACATCATCGTCGGCGGGTTCGGCACCGGCGACGCGGCCGCGGCCGTGGCCGCCGGCCCGGGCGGGAGCGTCAAGTCCATCGCTGCCGACGACGCGGCCATCCAGCTCGCTTACGCCCAGAAGGTCATCATCGTGCCCGGCTACGGGCTGGCCGCAGCGCAGGCCCAGCATGAGGTCGCCGCCCTGGCCGAGGTGCTTGAGTCGCACGGCATCGAGGTCAGCTATGCGATTCATCCGGTGGCCGGCCGCATGCCGGGACACATGAACGTGCTGCTGGCCGAGGCCAACGTGCCGTACCCGCTGCTCAAGGAGATGGACGACATCAACCCGGAGTTCGGCCGGGCGGACGTGGCGCTGGTCATCGGCGCCAACGACGTCACCAACCCGGCGGCGAGGCGTACGGGCACCGCGATCTCGGGCATGCCGATCCTGGACGTCGACCAGGCCAAGAGCATCATCGTGATCAAGCGGTCCATGGGCCACGGCTACGCGGGCATCGACAACGAGCTGTACGTCGACCCGAAGACCAGCATGTACTTCGCGGACGCGAAGAAGGCACTGGCCGAGATGACCTCGGCGGTCAAGACGCTGGTCGGGTAGGCGGCGGCAGTCGCCTGAGGTCGTCGGCGCTGAGCTCGCCGGTGGAGATGAGCAGCGCGGCCAGTTCCTCCAGCGCGCGCGGGCCGCGCAGGCCGGGAACGCCGATCCTGACGTAGCGGTTGCGGATGTTCTCGCACCGCTTGGTCACCGTATGCGGCTGCCAGCCGATGCGGTCGGCGGTTTCCTTGGCGCTGCGCGGTTGCGCCGCGCCGGAGTGCCGCCAGGTCAGGTACTCCTCAAACCGGGCCGCCAGCACAAGCCGGTCGGTATCGCTCAGCGGCGCGCGGAGCCGGGTGCTGGTGACCAGCCGCTCGGCGGTGCTCTCATCCGCGGCCGCTGCCGGGGACTGCTCGCCCGGCTCATCTTCCTCGTCGTCCAGATGCGGCAGCCGGAGCCGGATGGTGTAGTTGGCAAGGACGCCGTCCAGGCGCACCTTAGCGTGCCATTGCTGCAGCGGCATGCGCATGCCGGGCGGCATGTCGACCCGCAGGCCACGGTCCCCCTGGAGGAAGAGCATCGAGGCGGCGCTGTCATTCGATAGCCACCAGTAGTCCCCGACGCATTCGACGCTCCCGGCCGTGCGCGACACGCCCCGGTCGCCTGCGGGCAGCACAAGCGAGCACTCCGCTGCCCGCCCGAAGGTGAACTTCTCCCCCGGCCGGACCCGCCAGGTGCTGGCCTCGTACATCACGATCAGCAGCACGTAAATCCCCGTATCTCGCAGTCTGGACAATACGGGCGGCCGCCCCGACGGTCAATCACCGACGGCACCCAACCCCGGTAGCGCCGTCCCCGTCGGGCCCGCGTGACAATCGACTTCATGAGCACCGTCGAGGCGAATCTGGAAGTAACCGCGCCTGCCGTTCCGGCGCAGGACCTGGAGCTGACCGAGGCCCGGCAGGCGCAGGTCGGCGATATTACCGTCCGGCGCCTGCTGCCACTGCGGCTGCGGCGCAGTGTGGGCGCATGGTGCTTCATCGACCACTACGGCCCGCAGTCGGTCGACGGCGTCGCGGGAATGCTCGTGCCGCCGCACCCGCACATCGGGCTGCAGACGGTGACGTGGCTGCTGGCCGGGAACGTGCTGCACCGCGACAGCCTCGGCAGCGAGCAGATGATCAGACCGGGCCAGCTCAACCTCATGACCGCCGGGCGGGGCATCGCGCACGCGGAGGAATCCCCGCAGCGGCCTGACCCGGTCCTGCACGGCGTGCAGCTGTGGGTGGCGCTGCCGGAGGCGAGCCGCCAGGTCGCGCCCGCCTTCGAGCATCACGCCGACCTGCCTGCCACCCGACTCGGGGACTTTGCGGTCAGCGTCTTCATGGGCGAGCTCGCGGGGGCGAGCTCGGACGCCACGACGTTCTCGCCGATCGTCGGCGCGCAGCTGACCGCACTCGCCCCGGCGGCCGGCCCGGCCGACTGCGTGCTGCCGCTTGACGCGGAGTTCGAGCACGTGCTGCTCAGCGTGTCCGGGCCGGCGCAGGTGCAGGCTGATCATGGTCAGGGTGCCCCGCGCGGCGTCGGGCTGGAGCCAGGAAGGCTGCTGTACATGTCCACCGGACACGACCACGCGACCCTGACCGCACCGCCAGGCAGTTGCGTGCTGCTGCTGGGCGGCAGGCCGCTGGGCGAGAAGCTGCTGATGTGGTGGAACTTCGTCGCGCGCGCGCCTGAGGAGATTGCGGCCGCGGCCGCGCAGTGGCGGGCCGGGCAGTTCGGGCAGGTTGGCGGCTATTCAGGCGAGCCGATGGCGGCGCCGCCGCTTGACGTGACGAGATTGCGGCGCCCCGGCTAAGCCGCCCTCCGGGGCGCAAAATCGTGCGGGGTCGAGGTAAGCGTTTCCAGTCACCGGCGGGTTAATGGGTGTGAGCCAAGACAAGGCCGGGTTCGCCGAATTCTTCACCGCAAGCTGGGACCCCTGCCTGCGGGTGGTGGCCGCCAGCACCGGCAACATGATGCTGGCCGAGGACCAGACCGCCGAGGCGTTCGCCCGAGCGTGGGCGTCCTGGGACAAGGTCAGTCGTCATCCAGCCCCGAGGGCCTGGGTAGTCCGCACCGCACTCAATGCCGGGGCGTCCTGGTGGCAGCGGCACAGCAGAGAAACGGCGCTGGCCAGTCATGACATCGCGACCGCCGACAGCTGGGGGACCGGCCTGGACACGGCCGTGCTCACCGCGCTGCGCCGCCTGCCAGCCCGCCAGCGGGAGGTGATCGTGCTGCGTGTCCTCCTCGACCTGGACATCGACACGACCGCCAGGCAGCTCGGCATCGCGCCCGGAACCGTCCGGGCTCACCAATCACGGGCCATGACAGCCCTCCGCAGCGAACTCGCCACCACGACCACGGAGATCGAACGATGAATCACGACGAGCACCCGAACGACAGCGCCCTGACCCAGGAACTGCGCGATTCCCTGTCCGTACTGGCCGCGCCCGTGCGGCCACCGCTGGCCGCGATCACCACCAGGGGCCGCGCGCACCAGCGGCGGCGGCGCGCAGGTTTCGCGGGCATCACCGCCACCACGGCCGCCGCGGCAGTAGGGCTAAGCCTCGGCCTGACCGGGGTCTTCGGCTCGGCCCCGGCCCGCGGCACGGGCACCATCCGGACCACGGCGTTCACGCTCACCATGAACGCCAACGGCACCGCGACGCTGACCATCAACCCGAACGTGCTTCTGGAACCCGCCACCCTGCAAAGTGACCTGCAGCGGGACGGCATCCCGGCGCTGGTCACTACCGGCAGCTTCTGCTCCTCACATCCCACCCCGGCCGGCTTGATGCAGGTCATGGGGCCAGCGATAAAGCCGCCAGCGTCAGTGCCTGTGCCCGACCGGACCATCACGTTCAACCCGGCGGCCATGCCCGCCGGCACCGAGCTGAGCTTCGGCTACTTCCAGCTTGCCTCCGTCCAGGGAACTGGCCACCCAGGCCAGGAGACCGCGGTCACGCTCATCGACACCAGCTCGTACACCTGCGCCAGCACCCCGCCCGAGGACGTGATGAATGTGGTGTACATCCCCGGCGGACCCAAGCAGGCCGCGGCGAAGTCGTACCTGAAGCTGGGCGGGCGGGCAAAGTCGTGACCCGGCCGGTGCTGGCCGGCTAGCTGACCCGCCAGGTGATGCCGGGGTCGGACTGCTGGCAGTACCCGAGCACCAGGCCTGTGCCTGCCCGAGCCCGGTCACCGGGGTCGGACAGGCACAGGCCGGCCTGCGCGTTCACCAGCCAGGCGCCGAACGGGCCGCCGGACAGCTGCCACGTCTGGGTCGGGACGCCCCGGCACCTGGCGAGCGCGACCCTGGTCCCGGCCGTGACGCCAGGGCCCTGCAGGGTCAGGCAGTAGGCGCCGGTCTGCACCAGCCCGTCGGGATGGATGGTCCAGGACTCCTGCGCCGAATTCGCGCACGTACGCACGCTGACCTGGCCCGTGACCGGGCCACGGCGATGGTAATCGCTGACGCAGTAGCCGGGGATGCCCGATGCCAGGTGGCCGGCCGGGAGCGTCCACTGCTGGGTCGCGCCGCCGGTACAGCTGGCGGCGTCCGCCCGCGCGCCCGACCGCGCGGCGGTGTCGGCCAGGCAGAGCCCCGTCGTCAGGTTGACGACCTGCGCGGGGAGCCCGCCCGACGGCTCGGTGAGCTGCCAGCGCACCGCGCCGTGCCTGCTGCACGGCACCAGGGTCAGCGCCGAGCCCGCCTCCCTCAGGCAGTTGCTGCCGACGCGGAACGTGCCGTCCTGTACCACCGTCCATCTCGTGGACGCCGAGCCGGAGCACCGGCCAACGACTACCGCACTGCCACTGGCATCCAGGCACCGACTCGCGTTCCGATGCACCAGGCCCGTCGCGCCGCCGTTCCCCGCCGCGTTGACACGCCAGCCGAAGTAGACACTGCGCAGTGCCTGCCCGGTGCTGTCGGACGCCGTCACCCGCACCTTGTACCGCCCGCTGACCTGCGGCCAGCCGCTGATGACCCCGCAGCTGTTCATGCTCAGGCCCGGCGGTAGCCCGGACGCGCTCAGGTCCAGGGTGCAGCCGGACAGCGAGTCGGTGGCAGCCACCCGCAACAGCGCCGGGCTGCCGACCGTGCCGGTCTGGGCACGGGGTGTGCTGAGCCGGACCGATCCGTGCACGTCCCAGGTGAAGGACTGGGTGACCGCCGTGCCGCTTGCGGGCGGCGCCGCAGTCACTTCGACCGGGAACGCGGCCGCACGGGCCGGCAGCACACCGGAAATGAGGCCGGTCGAGGGGTTGATCGCCAGGCCCGGCGGCAGACCGGTCGCGGTGAAGCTGACCGGTGCTAGCGCGGTGAGGGCGCCCTCCTGCAGGCTGACCGAGGCGCCGGCCGGATCGCTCTGCGCGGGCGGATCGAGTAGCTGCAGCGCCGATGAGCTCAGGTAACTCGCGTCGGTGGCGCCGGGGTCGGCTATGCCGGGAACGGTCGCGCTGGCCGTGTACTGCCAGTACGTCCAGGTCGTCCAGGCCGACGGCATGACCGGCTGGAGCGGGCCGCTGCTGGTGTCGCCCGCGATCCACAGCGGGTCCGCCGCGAAGGCCGCGCTCGAGCCGGTGCACTCGTCCCACCACTGGGCCGTGGAGTAGATGATCGGCCGCTGCCCGGTGCGCCGGATCGCCTCATTGACGAACGCACCGATCCAGGACACCATCTGGGAGCTGCTCAGCCCGTAACAGGTATTGGTGTGCTCGGCCGCCGAGTACGGGTCGTACTCGATGTCCAGGATGATCGGAAGCGTCGGGCTGCCGGCGGGCAGGACCGTGTGGTCGATGGCGTAGTCGGCCTCGGTCGCGCCGCCCGCGACGAACGGGTTCGCGAACGCGTACGGGGCGACATAGAGCCCGGCCGCATGGGCCTGCGCCAGGTCGGTTGTCGCGTACGGGTTGACGTAGTAGTTGCCCTCGGTGGACTTGACGAACGCGAACTTGTAGGCGCCACCGTCGGCCGCCGCGACCTCCGGCCAGCTGATCGCCTGGCCATTCGGGTGCTGAAAGCTGGCCACGTCGACGCCGAGGACGCTGGACGCGCCCGCGGGCGGTGCGGTCGCCGCGCCGGCGGAGACCGCTGGTCCGCGGGCCGAGCTTCGGCTCGCGACCCTGGCCAGCAGCTGTTCCAGTTCCGGCGAGTGCGTGTTCCCGACGTTCGCGTAGCCGGCGCCCGTGCTTGAGGCAACCGTGGTTGAGGCAACCGTACGGGCGGGCGTGGCCCCCTGCGCAGACCCGAAGGCAACCGCCGTCGTCACCGCGAGGCCCGTCAATCCCAGCAGCCCCAGCACGCTCGTAATCGCAGCGCCACGGGCGCGCTTGGTCAGCATGGTCGTGAGATCCCCGATCTGGCGAGCCGCCGGCACAAAGGCCCGTACGGCCGGACAGTGTTGCCAGACCCGCGCGGCCCGGCCACGTGCAGTACATCAGGGCGCAGCCACCGCTCTCGCGAGATCCGGAAAATCCGCGAAAACTCACAGAAGTCTCACAAGGAGCGGGTGGCCAGATCGTGGCGCCACCGTTACCGTTCGCGCTATGTACAACCAGATGTGGCGAGCGGTAGCGGCCTACCGCATCGTCACTCTGTGCTACGCGACGGTGCTGATCGTCAGCAACGATAGCCACTACGCCCACCCGGTAGGTGGTTATCTCGCGCTCGCGGCCATGACGGCGTGGACCGTCATCACGGTCGTCGCGTACTCGCGACCCTCCGGCCGAAGTCGCTGGCTGATCGTCGCGGACGTCGCCGTGGCGACCCTGACGATCATCAGCACCCGATGGATCGATACCCCCGTGCACATCCAGCACGGCGCGCCGACGATCCCGGTCATCTGGGCGGCCTCGGCGATCCTGGCCTGCGCGGTCGGCGGTGGCCCGTGGGCCGGGATGGCCGCCGCGGTGCCGATCTGGATCAGCGACCTGATCGAGCGCAGCAGCTTCCCCTCCGAAAGCCTGGCTGACGGGCTTGTGCTGCTCCTAGTGGTAGGCGGAGTGGCCGGGTACGTGGTGCGGCTCGGCCAGCAGGCCGAGGCGGCCGTCGACCGGGCGGCCCGCCATGAGGCGGCGATCGCCGAGCGGGAGCGCATCGCCCGCGGGATCCACGATTCGGTACTGCAGGTGCTCGCGCTGGTAAGCAGCCGCGGCCGCGCGCTGGGCGGCGAGGCGGCGGAGCTCGGCCTGCTTGCGGCCGAGCAGGAGGCGGCGCTGCGGTCGCTCGTCTCCGGCGCCAGCACCGAGCCGGACGCGGAGACCGGGCTGATGGACGTGCGCGCGCTGATCGAGCCGCTTGCCGACGCGCGCATCACGATCTCGTGTCCGGCGACGGCGGTGCTGCTGCCGCCGCCGACGGCCCGTGCGCTCAGCGGCGCTGCCGTCGCCGCCGTCGACAATGTCCGCAAGCACGCCGGCGATGGTGCGCGCGGCTGGGTGCTCGTGGAGGATGACGGCGCCGCGATCCGAGTCAGTGTCCGCGACGACGGCGCCGGCTTCGGGCCAGGACGGCTCGCGGTGGCCGCGGCCGCCGGGCGGCTGGGCGTCTCGCACTCGATCGTCGGCAGGCTCCGCGACATCGGCGGCAGTGCCGCCGTCACGTCCAGGCCCGGCCAGGGAACCGAGGTGGACTTGCGTGTCCCGCACACCTGACCGGCCCGTCCGGGTACTGGTCGTCGACGATCACCCGATCTGGCGGGATGCCGCGGCCAGGTCGCTGGCCGAGGCCGGCATCATCGTGGCGGGCACCGCGCGCGACGGGGCGCAGGCCCTGCGGGTCGCGGGCGCGACCCGCCCTGACGTGGTTCTCCTCGACCTGAACCTGCCGGACTTCTCCGGCGCCGAGGTGACGCGCCAGCTGCTGGCGGCCATGCCGGAGGTGCGCGTGCTGATGCTCTCGGCCAGCGGCGAACGGCAGGACGTCCTCGATGCGGTGACCGCCGGTGCCAGCGGTTACCTGCTCAAGTCGGCCGAGGCCGGCGAACTCGTCGACGCCGTGCGGGCGACAGCGGACGGCAGCGCGGTGTTCACTCCCGGCCTGGCTGGCCTGGTCCTTGGCGAGTACCGTCGGCTGGCTCAGTCCGGCGGCACCGCGGCGGCCGGGCCGGACCGCGGCGAGCCGGCCGCGCCGGAGCTCACCGAGCGCGAGACCGAGATTCTGCGGCTTGTCGCCACCGGCCTGACCTATCCGCAGATCGCCAGCCGGCTCACGCTGTCGCCGCGGACGGTCCAGAACCACGTGCAGAACACCCTGAGCAAGCTCCAGCTGCACAACAAGGCGCAGCTTGTCCGCTACGCGCTGGAGCGCGGGGTGGAGTTGGGCCCCGGAGATGCAATGCCGCGTATCTGACAGAGCCCGGCGGAGCCCGTTCGCCAGGCAGCGCAGTTAAGAGGCTGCTTCCGAGCCATCAGCTGGTACTGCCCGGGCCGGATCGCAGCCATCCGCGAGCGGTCATACCCCGGATAGGGCCACGATGGGTGCTTTACCGCACCCGCTGCCGGTTGCAGGCGCTCATGGAAGCCGTGCCCGGCCGCGGTGAACGGCAGCAGAGGCCCAACGTTGCCTGTAAAGCGGCACGGTCACGCTCTTGCCTGGGCGGCGCAGGGGCGATGCGATTAACTGGGAGCGTTACCGCTCTGGCAGGACGGTAATGCTCCCAGTTAATCGGGCGGCCCTTCCGGGCGCCGCTGCCTACTCTCCGGCTAGCAGCAGCCGCATTAGCTCGCCGTAGGCGAGGTCGGGCGCCGGCGGCTCGCCGCCGTCGCGGGCCGCGAGCGCGGTGGCGAGGCCCGCCGCCAGGGCGCGCCGGTACGGCGCGGAGCCCGTGCTGATCCTGGCCACGCCCGCCCCCGCAAGCCGGGGCGCGTCCAGGTCAGGCCGCCACAGCAGGTTCAGCGGCAGCTCGATCGCCGCGGTCACCTCGGCGATCGCGCCGATCTCGGTCAGAGCCGGCACGAAAACCCCGCTCGCTCCCGCGTCGGCGTAGGCGCGCAGCCGCAGCAGGGTCTCGGCGAGCCGACCGTCCGGCGGGCCGTGCTGGAGCCAGTAGATGTCGGTGCGCGCGTTCAGGAACAGGCCGGGCGAGGCGGCCCTGACGGCCCGGATGATCGCCGCCTGGGCCGCGGGCGGCCGGAACTCGCCCGACACCGCCACGTCCTCCAGGTTGAGGCCGGCCGCGCCCAGGCTGGCCAGCTCGGCCGCCAGATCCGCGACCGCGGCCGGATCGTCGCTGTAGCCTCCCTCCGCATCGATCGTCACCGGCACCGGCAGGCGCGGGATCACCGACGCGGCCAGCGCCACGGTCGCCGCGCGGCCGGTGCCCGTGCCGTCGATAAGGCCGGCCGCGGCCGTAACCCCGAGGCTGGTGGTGCCCACCGCCGGGAAGCCCGCGTCGGCCAGCAGCACGGCGGATGCGACGTCCCAGGCGTTGGGCAGCAGGAACGGGTGCCCGCGCCGGTGCAGCGCGGCGAACGCCTGGCGGTGGGCGCGCGCGCCCGTGGCCGCCTCAGCCGGGCTCATGCTCGTGTCACCAGGACTCGGGCCGGCACCCGGACATTGGGCCGCGGCTCCAGGTCGATCCGCTGCCCGGCGACAGGGCGCCAGCCCTCGGCTGCCAGCACGGTCACCACCTGGCGCGCTATCGCGCCCGCGTGCGCGGCGCCCGGGCAGCCGTGCGGCCCGGAACCGAACGTGGCGGGAACGCCCGATCCCCGCTCGGCGGTAGCCACGAATATCCACACGGGCGCCCCGGCGGGTATCTTCGCGTCGCCGATATGCGCCTCGGTCAGCGCCGTGCGCCGCGTGCACTGCACGGGCGCCTCGTGCCGCAGCACGTGCTCGACCTGCTGCGCGGCCGACACCGCTGCCCGGCCGTCCGCGAGCACAGCGGCGCCGATCAGCGCGGCCGTGGCGTCCCTGGCCTGGAACAGGATGCTCACGGCGGCCGTGATGCGCTCGTCGTCCTGCCCCCAGCGGCTGGCCATGAGGGTGGTGAGCTGCACCGCCGCCGCGTCGCCGATGGCCGCCGTTCCCTCCCTGGGCAGCAGCGACGGCGTCACCGCATCGCAGAGCATGCCGGTCAGCGTGGCGGCCCTCGCGGCGTCAGCCTGCGCCAGCCCGAGCGCGCCGGCGAGGACCTCGGCCGGAAGCTGCCTGGCCAGCGGCATGACGTCGAACGATGCGTTGCGCCGGTTGAGGTAGTCGTTGGTGCGCACCGCCGCCGTCCTGGCAAGTCTCGGCACGGGCGGCAGCAGGCTGGCCAGCAGCTCCCGCCTGCGGCGGTGGTCGGGCCCGTCGGAGAACCGGGCCATGCTGGCCAGCAGCCGCGCCGCCGGCCCGACGCTGCTTCGGCCGGGAACGGCAGCCACGGTGAGTGCCGGCGACGCGAGCGCCGCGGCGACGTCGCGCGCTCCGGCTACCACCCAGGAGCCATCGCGGCAGTGCGTGCCGGCCTGCCGTAGCGCCGGGTGCCATCGGCCCGGCGCGGCGCTGGTGGCGATCTGCTCGATCGGGGTATCGGCGAGCTGTTCTGCAAGCACCTCGGTCCACATAAGCGCACCGTAGACCCGCAATCGTGCGGTCGTCGCCGAACGATGACTGGCCTACTCTCGAACCAGAGGAGCAGCTGGAGGCCCGCAGTGATACTTGCACCGGAATCGGTGGCCCGGCTCGCCGGACTGCTGGCGGACCGCAGCCGGGCCGCCATGTGCCTGGCCCTGATGGACGGCCGGGCCTGGACGGCCGGCGAGCTGGCCGGGCACGCCGACATCGCCGCGCCGACCGCGACCGGGCACCTGAATCAGCTAGTGGGGGCCGGCCTGCTGGTGGAGGAGCGCCAGGGTCGGCACCGCTACCTGCGGCTCGCCAGCCCGGATGTCGCGACGCTGCTGGAGCACCTCGCCACGGCCGGGGGGCAGGCCGCACCCGCGCGATCGCTAAGGACCGTCCGCGTCGCCTCGGACCTGGCGCGGGCCCGCACCTGTTATGACCACCTCGCCGGCGAGCTCGGCGTCCGGATCTTCGACGCCATGGTCACGGGCGGGCTGATCGCCGTGGACGACGGCCTGCTGCTGACCACCGCCGGGCGCTCGTGGTTCACCGACCTGGCCGGCCCCGAGGCGCTCGGCCGGCCGAAGACCAGGCCGCTGCTGCGGACCTGCCTCGACTGGACTGAGCGCAGGCCGCACCTGGCGGGCGCGCTCGGTGCGGTGCTGCTGCGGCAGCTTGTGGCCAGGTCCTGGGTGCGGCCGCGGCCAGGCAGCCGGGCTGTGCAGATCACGCCGGAGGGCGAGCTTGCGCTCGGCGAGCTGCTCGGCATCCTCCCGCAGCCGACGTCGCACTAGGACGCCAGGCTGTCGGGGGTGAACGCGGTCATGGCGAGCTCGGCCAGGACCGGCAACCGGATTCATGGCACCTCGTGCTATGCACGCTCGGAATCTGACCCTGTCACCCGCCGAATCCGCCCGGCGATCGCCAGGCGTCGCGCTTCAAGCCGGTCCAGGTGCCGGGATGCGCGTGCTCATGCGGATCGGGGCTGCCGTTCATCGTCTTGAGCATGGGGCCGCCGCCGGACCGGAAGAAGCGCACCAACAGGGCCGCGGCCAGCAGCAGGAAGATGATGTTGAGGACGGTGGTGTAGTTCCACTGGATGCCCTGCTCGGCGACCCTGGCGGTTCGCTCGGCCGGGACCAGCCCAGCGGCGCTGAACAGGAACTCGATGATGTACCCGGCGATGACCATGGCGGCGTAGAAGATCCCGAGTATGACCAGCATCATCTTCGTGCCGTAGTACTTCCGGTAGATGATCAGGATCGGGATGATGATGAGGTCGGCGAACAGGAACGCGACGACGCCGCCGAAGCTGATGCCGCCGTTCCACAGCACCCCGGCCAGCGGCACGTTGCCGATCGAGCAGACGAAGCTGAGCATCGAGATGACAGGGCCGATCAGCGGTCCCCAGAGCCGGGCGGCCAGCGGGTGGCTGGTGAGGAACAGGTGCCGCCAGAAGGAGTCCGGCACCCAGGCGCCGACCGCCCCGGCGATGAGCAGTCCGCCGGCGATGTCGCGGAGGACCGAGGCCCACTCCATCACGAAGATGTGGCTGACCGCGGTGTACCCGTCCCGGCTGGCCAGCCGCCGCCGGAACCCGCCGGCGGAGCGGATGCTCATGTCCATGGCGGCGTGGCCTTCCATCGATCCGGCCAGGCCCTTGTCGGCCTGCTGGCGGGCCGCATCGATCAGCCGCTGGCGGACGAAGAGCCGGAACGCCACCGCCACCGCCGTGATCATGATCGGGCCGCCGATGAACTCGGCCAGGGTGAACTGCCAGGCGATCAGCAGCGCCAGGATGATACCCAGCTCGATCACCAGGTTGGTGCTGGCGATCTCGAAGACCATCGCGGCGGTGAAGCTGGCTCCCTTGCGGAACAGGGAACGGGCCAGCGCCACCGCGGCGTACGAGCACGACGAGGACGCGGCGCCCAGACCGGTTGCCAGCGCCAGCGTCCTCGGCTTGTCGTCGCCGAGCAGCCGGGTCACCGTCTGGCGCCGGACCAGCGCCTGGACGATCGCCGACAGGGTGAAGCCGAGGATCAGCGACCAGGTGATCTCCCAGGTCATCGTCCCGGCCACGCCGAGGGCGTGACCGAGCGCGTCAAGTACGCCCATCGTCGGCCCCCGGCGCGGCGATGGTCAGCTGATCCTCGGTGACATCCAGGGCCAGGGCGAGGTCACCGACACACGGCCCCCCGGCCCGCGCGGCGGCGACCCGATCACGATTCACAGGATGAGCGTGTGCACGCGGCGACATGGTCCTCCGGTTGCCCGGCGCGTCAGGCCTTGCGGGCTGCGGCCACAGGCAAGATCGTCTGGCACACCATGACGGTCAGCACCGCGACGCGATACGGCATCCGCATCCGAGCTGCCACCCTGGTACTGTCCACGGCAGTCATCCTGCCATGCACCCGGAGGCCCCCAGCACCGCGAGGGCAGTGCCGTCGTTTGACGCGCGCGCCCACCAGGCGGCCAGCGGGCGGACCTGCCCGGCGGCCGGAGAGTGGTCGTGTGCCGGCGCGTCCGCCATCGTGCGGAAGTCGCGCGGGAACGCCCGGCGCACGACGAGCATCACTGTCGTCAGGCGATGTCATCGACTTGCGCCAGCGCGTTCAGGCCCAGGAACGTCTCGGCGTTGTCGCGCAGGATGAGCCGCCGCGTGGCGTCGTCGAGGAACGTGCTGCTGCGGACTACATCGCCGGGCACTCGCTCGCCCAGCGGGTACGGGTAGTCGCTGCCGACGAGGATCCGGTCCGGCCCGACGGTCTCCACGAGAAGCCGCATGGCGCGGTGATCGAACACGACCGAGTCGACGTAGAACCGGCCGAGGTAATGCGAAGGCGGGTGCTGCGAGGTGCCGATCACGTCGTTGCGCTCGCGCCATGCGTTGTCCATCCGGCCTATCCAGAAAGGGAACGATCCGCCTCCGTGCGCGAAGCAGATCCGCAGGTCCTGGCCGACCTGGTCGAACACGCCGCCGAGAATCATGGCCAGGATCGACAGGTGCGTCTCGGCCGGCATGCCGGTCAGCCACTGGGCCATCCACCGGTCCAGGCGCGGCGAGGTCGGCATGTCCCACGGGTGCACGTCTTCAGCGACCGGCTGATCCGGCCCGGCGACCCTGCGTTCTTCGACATCCTGCACAGTTACAACGGCTACCGGACGTGCTATTACCGGACGCTGGCGGTTGGCAGCGCCTCACCCGCGCAGCGCGACGCGTACACGCGGTGCCGCGAATACATGGACGCGGCGATCGCCCTTGTGCGGCCAGGGACCACGACGGCCGAAGTCGTGTCGCGCTGGCCAAAAGCTACCGAGTTCGGCTTTCCTGACGAGACGGCCGCGTTCGCGCTCCAGTACGGCCACGGGGTAGGGCTGTCAATCTGGGAAAAGCCGATCTTCAGCAGGCTGGTATCGCTCGACCACCCAGAGCCCCTGGAAGAGGGGATGGTCTTCGCGCTCGAGACCTACTGGCCCGCGTCCGACGGGTGGTCCGCGGCCCGCATCGAAGAGGAGGTCGTCGTGACGGCGGACGGGTGCGAGGTCATCACCAAGTTTCCCGCTGAGGAACTGCTAGTCGCCGGCCGCAAGTACTGGACGGCTGGCGGACAGCTCAACACGCTCCGCGAGAGCCAGTCGCAGCTGAACACGGCGGCCGGACGCGGTGAAACCAGCCCCCAGGCGCCGTGACCTGAGCGCACGCATGCCGGCCACCCCAATCTCATGCTCACCACTCTAAGCCTGGCGGGCACGGCCGCATCAGGGGTGGCGTGACCGAGGAAGCGGACCGCTTATGCGGCCGTCTTGACCGCAGGTGCGGTCCCGGTCACGCCAGTCTGGGCAGCGGGGGCGGCGTTGTGCCGCCCGTGCCGGTGCTGGCGGTAGCTGGCGATCAGGCCGTCGGCGCCGATCCAGCTGGAGGTCCGCCACATGGTCAGGATGACGATGGCGAACAGGGCGTACCACGCGCACAGCCATTACCGCGACTATAGATAAGGGCTTACGGCCTAGGTTTCGGGGCCGTTCGGCAGTGATCTACCAGGGGTGCCCGGTCAAAGAATCGCATTGTCAGCTAACGAATTGCCGGCCCGCTCGGGGCAGGCGTCAAGACGGGAGAAAGACAATGCGCCGCAACACATCCAGCAAGCGTCTCGGGATCGCCGGGGTTGCCCTCGGCGTGATTCTGCTCGCCGTGGGCGGGCTGATGCTGTGGGGATCTGCTT
>JASHOV010000302.1 GCA_030038495.1 Streptosporangiaceae bacterium | reverse complement strand
TGTCGTGCCCGGCCCGCTGACGATTCCAGGCGACCCGGCACCGGGGTGAGCAAAATCGGGCATGCTCACGACGCGGCGTGAACAGCGCCCCGCAATGCGCGCAATTCCTCGACTCAGCCACCGTCCTTTATCGTAATCCCGCCCAGCAGCCCGACGATCTTCGAGTGCATCGCTCACGTCGGCTGAGCCACAGCTCTCGTTCACTTTTCGTTCATCTGAAAGTCGGTTACTGGCCATCGCCTCCGGATAACTTGCGCCGGTAGCCGGACTATCACGTCGTAACCACAACAAGGCAGGCAGCATGAGCGGCGGCTGTACGCGGTGACCGAGATCAAGTCAGAGGACCTGGTAACTGCCCTGGATGAGGCGTCGATCAGCAGGTTCCACCTGAGGGCCGTGGTGGCCTCGGGCGTAGGTTTCTTTACCGACGCCTACGATCTGTTCGTCATCGGGATCGCCTCATCGCTGATCACCAAGGACTGGAATCTCGGCTCGGACCGGCTGGCCATCCTCAACAGCGTCATGCTGGCTGCCGCCTGCGTGGGCGCCTTCGTCTTCGGCCGGTACGCGGACAAGGTCGGCCGCAAGCGGGTGTACTGGCTGGTCGCCGCCATCATGATCGCGGGGGCGCTGGGCTCCGCATTCTCGCAGTCGTTCTGGATGCTGATCGCCTTCCGCTGCCTGCTCGGGTTCGGCGTCGGCGGCGACTACCCGGTCAGTGCCGTGATGGTCAGCGAGTACGCCAACCGCAAGGACCGCGGCAAGCTTGTCGGGATGGTGTTTGGGACCCAGGCGCTGGGGCTGATCATCGGCCCGCTGATCGCGCTGGCCCTGCTGGGCTCGGGAGCGAGCGACGACATCGTCTGGCGCGTCCTGCTCGGGCTGGGCGCGCTGCCGGCCGCGGCGGTCGTCTACGTGCGATCGCGGATGCCGGAGTCACCGCGCTACCAGGCTCAGGTGCAGGGGCGGACCGACACGGCGGCCGCGCTGGTATCCGGCGTGACCGTCACCAGCAATACCTCCGGCCCGCCAGCCGCCGCACCGCAGCAGAAGACGGGACTACGGGCCTTTCTGACCGACCGCAGGTGGCTGATCATGCTGGCCGGGACCGCCGGCTGCTGGTTCCTGCTGGACTACGCCTATTACGGCAACACGATCTCGACGCCGCAGATCCTCACCCTGATCGCGCCGCACGCGTCGACGATGACAAAGATCGCGCTGCAGCTCGCGATCTTCGTGGTGGCAGCGGTGCCGGGCTACATCCTGGCCATTGCCCGGCTGGACCGGATAGGGCACAGGAGGCTCCAGCTCATCGGCTTCGCGATGATGGCACTCTGCTTCCTGCTCATCGCGGCCGTGCCGGGCATGACCACCACCGTGGCGCCGTTCCTGATCGTTTACGGGGTGAGCTACTTCTTCACCGAGTTCGGCCCGAACATGACCACGTTCGTGCTGCCCAGCGAGCTGTACCCGGTCAGTATGCGGGCCACGGGCCACGGGATCTCGGCCAGCATTGGCAAGCTCGGCGCCTTCATTGGCGTGTTCCTTTTCCCTGTGCTGCAGAGCTCGCTTGGCCTGCGTGGCACGCTCCTGCTCACCGGCGGGATCTCCGCGGCGGGCCTGGCCCTCACGCTGGTGCTGCCGGAGCCGGCCGGGCGAAGTCTGGAGGACATCGTCGCCAGCACGGAGTCCGCAGGTCAGCCGATCCGCGTGGCGGTGGAGGCCTAGCCGGGGACCTGACCGGCCCGCATCATGATCCCGGAGACTCTGGGCTCACGCTCACCGCGCATCGCTCGCGCGCACTTGGACGGATCGAGCAACTCAGGAGAAGGAAAGCGCTGCCGCTCCTTTCATCCTTGGTCTGTGGACGAACCGGAAGGAAAGTCCAGCATGTCCGAGGTTAAGAGGCAGGAGCGCATGTGAGCGAGAGCGTAACCGGTCCCATTTCTCGTAGGCGGGCTGTTATTCCCGGCGTGGTTGCTATTGTGCTCGGACTGACATTATGGAATGCGTCACGACTGCCGAGTGTTTCGGCGGCCGAGTTGCATGAGGTAGCGTCGCCGTACAAGTTCGTCGAGATGCCTATCGCCATGCCGCCTGGCTACCATCCCACGATGACTATTCGCCAGGTTAATCCGGCCTATTATCACCTCCGGTCGTGGATATCCTCGGTGGGCGCGGGCATCGCGATCACCGATGTCACCGGCCATGGCCGGGACGACGGCATGTGCATCGTCGACCCGCGTACCAACGACGTGATCGTGACGTATACCCCGACCGCGCCGCCGCAGGATAGGTTCACGCCCTTCGTGCTGAACCCCGCGCCGTTGCCCTACAACTCGTCCATGGCGCCGATGGGCTGCGCGCCCGGTGACTTTACCGGTGACGGACGGATGGGATTCCTGGTCTATTACTGGGGCCGCTCGCCGATCCTGTTCCTGCCCCGGTCGACCGCCACCACCCCGTCACCGAGTGCCTACCGGCCAGTCGAGCTGCTTCCGTCGTATTCCCAGGGCGGACAGTATGGCGGTCCCGACTGGAACACCAACGCGGTTAACATCGCCGACTTCGACGGCACCGGACACCCGGATATCTTTATCGGAAATTACTGGCCGGACTCCGCGGTCCTTGATCCGCACGGTATCGACAACGTGCAGATGCCAGCGTCCCTATCGAATGCCAGGAATGGCGGCGGGGATTACGTCTTCAAATGGGTAAGCGCAACGTCGGGTCCGAATCCAACGGTGCGCTATGCGTTGCAGCCCGACGCGCTTCCTTACACCACCTCCGACGGATGGACACTGGCGGCCGCCAGCGCGGACCTCACTGGTAACGGCCTGCCCGATCTCTATATCGCCAATGACTTCGGCGAGGGCCACCTCCTCTACAACCGGTCGACTCCCGGTCACATCAGGTTTACCGAGGCGCTGGGTGACCGTACGCCCACTACCCCGAAGTCGTTCGTTGTCGGCAAGGGCTCCTTCAAGGGCATGGGGGTTGACTTCGGCGACCTAGATGACAACGGCAAGTTCGACTTCATGGTCAGCGACATCACCACCGCGTTCGGCCTGGAGGAGAGCAACCTCGTCTTCATGAACACCACGACGAGCGATGCCGCGATGAAACAGGACCTAGCCAGTGGCTTCGCGCCGTTCACTCAGGACGCGCAGCAGATGGGCATGGCGTGGACCGGCTGGGCGTGGGATGTCAAGTTTGGCGACTTCCTCAACAGCGGTCACCTGAACGTGGTGCAGGCCGACGGGTTCATCAAGGGCACGATCAACCGGTGGCCATGGCTGCAGGAGATGGCCATGACCAACGATGATCTGCTGAGCAACCCGGCCAACTGGCCGCTCGTCCAGCCGGGCGATGACATCGCCGGGCATCAGTGCCTGGCCTTCTACGCCCAGGCCCCCGGCGGCGGGTACGTGAATATCAGCAAGCAACTCGGGCTGTGCGTGCCGATCCCGACCCGCGGAATCGCGATCGCCGACACCCGCGGGGACGGTCGGCTGGACTTCGCCGTCGCCCGGCAGTGGGCCGCGCCCGTCTTCTACGCCAACGAATCACACGTGGGCAACTACCTCGGCCTGCAGCTCTACCGGCCAGTGCCGGGCGGGCAGCCGGGTCACGGGCTCGAAGGCCCCGGCGCTCCCGCCTACGGCGCCACGGCGCAGATCTTCACGCCGCACCACACCCAGATTGCCCAGCTTGATGGCGGCAGCGGGCACAGCGGCAAGGACAGCTTCGAGGTCTACTTCGGGCTCGGTTCCTACGACGGGCTCGTCACCGTGCAGCTGCACTGGCGCGGGACGAACGGCACGCTCTACCGGCAGACGATCCATCTCACCCCAGGCACCCACGATCTGCTTCTCACCAGCACGGCGCAGGAGGTTTCTAGCTGATGGCCACGACAGTCAGGCCGGCAGGCAGCATTCCGGCAGAAGGTCAGGCCGCCCCGGCGGCCCCGGTCAGCGCTCAGAAGGATCCGCGCTACCTGGCACTGCGCAACTTCGCGATGTCGATCACCGTGTTCAACATCTTCGGCTACACCCTGCTCGGGTGGGAGCAGCCCTGGCTGTGGCCATTCCTCGCGGTCCTCACCGCCTACACGACCGAGATGGTCTTCGAGCTGATCAGCGCGTGGGCCGGGCGCCGCAAGCCAGGATTCACCGGCAGAGGCCCGCGCGGCGTCATGGAGTTCCTGCTGCCCGCCCACATCACCGGCCTGGCGTGCAACATGCTCCTGTACGCCAACGACCGGTGGTGGCCGGTCATGTTCGCCGTGGTCATCGCGGTTAGCCAGAAGCATGTGCTGAGGGCGCCGATCGCGGGCCGCATGCGGCACTTCATGAATCCCTCGAACCTGGGCATCTCGGTGACCTTGCTGACCCTGGGCACGTGGGTGAGCATCTCCCCGCCGTATCAGTTCACCGAATGGGCGAACTCGTACTTCAAGCTGATGATCCCGATGATCATCCTGACCGCCGGCACCGTTCTGAACGCCATGCTGACCAAGAAGACGGCGCTCATCGTGGGCTGGATGGGCGCCTTCGCCATCCAGGCATTCGTCCGGCACTGGATCTTCGGCGTGCAGCTCAACACGGCGCTCGGCGTCATGACCGGAGTCGCGTTCGTGCTGTTCAGCAACTACATGATCACCGATCCGGCGACGACACCGTCGAAGGGCATGGCCAAGTTCATGTTCGGCAGCTCATGCGCCTTTGTCTACGGCATCCTCATGGCCTTCAACATCGTCTACACGCTGTTCTTCGCCCTGTGCATCGTGTGCGCCGCTCGCGGGCTGGGCTGGTGGGTCGCCGACTACGTCGGCAAGCGGCGGCAGCGCCGCGCTGGCGTCACCGCTCGGCAGGACTCGCCCGCGGTCGGCCAGGCGGTTACCACATGAGCGGACGTATCGCCATTGTCGGCATTGCCTGCCGATACCCGGACGCCAACGACCCGGATCAGCTGTGGGACAACGTGCTCGCCGGCCGGCGTGCCTTCCGGCGCCTCCCGGACGAGCGAATGCGCCTGGCGGACTACTGGTCGCCCGACCCGGCTGCACCCGACCGCTTCTACTCGACGAAGGCAGCCGTCATCGAGGGCTTCGAGTTCGATCGGGTGGCGTTCCGGGTGGCCGGCAGCACCTACCGGGTCACGGACCTGACTCACTGGCTGGCGCTCGACACGGCATCGAGGGCACTCGAAGACGCCGGCTTCCCGGCCGGGGAGGGGTTACCGAGACGGAACACGGCCGTAATCATCGGCAACACGCTGACCGGCGAATTCACCCGGGCAAACCTGATGCGGCTGCGCTGGCCCTATGTGCGGAGAGTGGTCAGCTCCGCTCTGCATGACCACGGCTGGGACGACACGGCGGTCTCTGACTTCATGCGCAGCCTTGAGCCCCGGTACAAGTTGCCGTTCCCTGGGGTGGACGAGGACTCGCTCGCCGGCGGCCTGGCGAACACCATAGCGGGTCGCGTGTGCAATCAGTTTGACCTCAAGGGCGGCGGCTTCACCGTCGACGGAGCCTGCTCCTCGTCGCTGCTCGCGGTGGCCCAGGCCTGCGCGGCACTGCGGTCGGGTCAGGCGGATGCCGCGCTCGCGGGTGGCGTCGACCTGAGCATCGATCCGTTCGAGGTCATCGGGTTTGCGAAGACCGGAGCCCTGGCGACCTCGGAGATGCGCGTCTACGACCGGCGCTCCAACGGATTCTGGCCGGGCGAGGGATGCGGCATGCTGGTGCTCGTCCGGCAGGAAGACGCGCAGGCCCAGGGCCTGCGCAGCTACGCCACCATAGCCGGGTGGGGCTTCTCCTCCGATGGCCGGGGCGGCATAACCCGGCCCGAGGCCGACGGGCACCGCCTGGCCGTTGAGCGGGCGTACAAGGTCGCGGGGTTCGATATCTCCTCGGTCTCCTACCTGGAAGGGCACGGAACGGGCACCGCAGTAGGCGACGAGACCGAGCTGCGCGCGCTGAGCCAGGCCCGCAGGGACGCGTGCGCGAGCGCGCCGGCCGCGGCCATCAGCACCATCAAGGGAAACTTCGGCCATACCAAGGCGGCGGCCGGCGTCGCCGGCCTGATCAAGGCGGCGCTGGCCGTCCACCACCAGGTGATCCCGCCGGCGACCGGTCACTTTGACCCGCATCCGGAGCTTGAGCGCCCGAATCCGGCCCTGAGGGTGCCAGTCGCGGCCGAGCTGTGGCCGGTCGATCAGCCTGTGCGGGCCGGAGTGTCGGCGATGGGATTCGGCGGCATCAACGCGCATGTGGTCCTGGAAGGCAGTGGCGGCGCACGTCGGGCTCAGCTGGACTCCCGCACGTTGCAGCTGGTCAGCTCGCGGCAGGACTGCGAGATCCTGCTGCTGGATGCCGCGAGTGCTGAGGAACTGAAGGAACGCGTCACCGCGCTGGCGGAGCTGTGCGCCAAGCTTGCCTTCGCGGAGCTGGCTGACCTGGCCGCTGAGCTCGAGCGCGAACTGGCAGACCGCCCAGTTCGCGCCGCCATTGTCGCCGCTACGCCTGAGGAGGCGGCGAGCCGCCTCACCAGCCTGGGCGCAATGCTGGCCGGCGGCGCCGACCGCGCCATCGAGGCTGACACAGGGGTGTTCCTCGGCGCCGGCTTGCTGCCCCCGCGCATCGGCTACCTGTTTCCTGGTCAGGGCTCCGGCAGAAAGACCGGCGGCGCGATCGCGCGCCGGTTCGAGTCGGCGCGCGACCTGTACGGGAAACTCACCGTGTCGGCGAACGGAGATCTGGCCGACACCGCAGCGGCTCAGCCGCGCATCGTGGCCGGGTCGGTAGCCGGCCTGCGGGTGCTGTCGATGCTCGGCATCGAGGCCACGGCCGCCGTTGGCCACAGCCTCGGCGAGCTGACCAGCCTGCACTGGGCAGGCGGCATGGATGAGGCTGCGCTGCTGCGCCTCGCTGCGGCCCGCGGGCAGGTGATGGCCAAGGCCAGCGTCGGCGGCGGTGCGATGGCCAGCATCGCAACTTCTCCCGAGGAAGTGCAGCCGCTGCTGCAAGGTGAGCCCGTGGTGATCGCGGGCTACAACGGGCCGCGGCAGACAGTGGTATCGGGCCCCGTGGACGCGGTGGACCGGATATGCAAGCTGGCCGGCGAGCAGGGCCTGGTGACGACGCGAGTCGCCGTCTCGCACGCGTTCCACTCCCCGGCCGTGGCGCCGGCGGCGGCCGGACTCGACGCCTATCTGGCCGACCAGGAGTTCGCGCCACTGACGGGCAGCGTGTTCTCGACAGTCACAGGCGACGTGCTACCGGCCGATACGCAGGTGCGGGATCTGCTGGTCCGGCAGGTGCTAGAACCGGTTCGATTCGACGGGGCGCTGAGCCGGATGGCGAGCGGCCTCGACCTGCTGCTTGAGGTCGGACCGGGTCGGGTGCTGGCGGGCCTGGCATCGGAAGTCGCACTATCGGTTCCTGCTGTCGCCATGGAGACCGACAGCAGCTCTCTTACCGGGGCGCTGTCCGCGATCGCGGCGGCGTACGCGCTGGGGGCTCCGGTGCGCCACGCTCAGCTGTTCTGCGACCGGCTGACCAGGCCGCTGCCGCCGGACCGGAAGTTCCGGTTCCTTGTGAGCCCCTGTGAGCTGGCACCTGCGGACGTCATCGCCGAGACGGAGGCGGGAACCGGGTTCAGCGAGCAGGCTCAGCACGAGACGCACGCGACCGGTCCTGCGGCGGGTGCCGGGGCGCCCAGCACCCTGAGCTTGCTGCAGCAGCTGACGGCCCAGCGGGCCGAGCTCCCGCTGGACGCGGTCGCCACCGACGTAGGGCTCCTGGACGAGCTGCACGTGAGTTCGATCACGGTCGGCCAGATTCTGAACCAGGCGGCGCGAGAGCTCGGAGTGTCGGCGCCGCTTGATACCGCAAACCTCGCGACGGCCACCCTGCTGGACCTCGCACAGTGGCTGGACGACGCGGGCACCGGGGAGCTGAGCGACGGTTCGGACGGTCAGCCCGACGGCATCGCGCCGTGGGTCGGTGCCTTCACGACGGAGCTGATCCCTCAGGTAGCGAAGCTCCGCGCGGCGCCACCCGCAGCGGGGGAATGGCAGATCTTCGCCCCGCCAGGACACCCGCTTGCCGGACCTTTGCACCGCGCGCTGGATGTCGCGATGCTCGGGAACGGCGTGCTCCTGTGCCTGCCAGCCGACTACAACGAGCGGCACCTGGGGCTCATGCTCGACGCGGCGCGCGCCGCCCTGGCCACGCCTGATTGCCGCTTCGCAGTGGTTCAGGACGGTGCTGGTGCCGCGGGCCTGGCCAAGACACTCCATCTGGAAGCTCCGGCAATCGACACGTGCATCGTCACCATGCCGTTGCCGGCCGAGATGCCCGCCGGAATGGTTGCGGAGGCGGTCGGCCGGGTGGTTGCCGATGTCGCGGCGACGTCTGGCTTCAGCGAGGTCCACTATGACGCGGCCGGTTCGCGTCGAGTGCCGGTACTGCGGCCGGTCGCTGACAGCAGCGGTTCAAGCGAGCTGCCGATCGGCGCCAATGACGTCCTTCTCGTTACGGGAGGCGGGAAGGGCATCACCGCAGAATGCGCCCTTGCGCTAGGCAAGCGCACGGGCACGGCGATTGGCCTGCTCGGCCGGTCCGACCCCGCCTCGGACGCCGATCTGGCCGCCAACCTTCGGCGGTTTAAGTACGCCGGCGTACGGCACTGCTACGTCCGCGCGGACGTGACCTCGCCGCATGAGGTCAAGGCGGCGGTGCGGCGAGTAACAACCCAGTTCGGTCCCGTGACCGCGGTGCTGCACGGGGCCGGCCGGAACGAGCCGGTGGCGCTATCCCAGCTGGACGAGGCGGCCTTCCTGCAGACGCTCGGGCCGAAGATCACGGGCCTGGAAGTGGTTCTGGCTGCGGTCGACGCAGAGGCGCTTCGTGTGCTCATCACGTTCGGTAGCATCATCGGCCGCGCGGGCCTGCGCGGTCAGGCCGACTACGCGACCGCCAATGACTGGCTCACGGATCTGACCTGCAAATTCCAGCGGGCGCACCCGCAGTGCCGGGCCATGGCGCTCGAGTGGTCGGTGTGGGCCGGAGCCGGAATGGGGGAGCGCCTGGGCGTGCTCGAGTCGCTCACGCGGGAGGGAATCAGCCCGATCGGGCTCGAGGCCGGCATCTCGGCGCTGTGCGAGCTGATGGCGCGGCCCGACCTGCCTACCGCGCTGGTGATCATGGGTCGCGCCGGGAACCTGCCGACGATAGCGCTGGAACCGCGCGAGCTTCCGCTCACCAGGTTCATCGACCGGCCGCGCGTCTACTACCCGGGCATCGAGCTGGTAGCCGATGTCGAGCTGTCCGCGGATAGCGATCCGTACCTGACCGATCATCTCCTGGACGGCGAAATGCTGTTCCCGGCCGTGCTGGGCATGGAAGCCATCGTCCAGGCCGCCACTGCCCTCGTCGGGGCGAATGCCGGCGGGCTCGGGCCATCGGGGTCTGGGGTGTCCCCAGGGGAGACTGTGTCCTCCCAGCCAGCAGCCGCTCAGCCGGTGCTCTCGGCAGCCGAGTTCCTGCGCCCGATCGTGGTGCCCGCGAATGGCTCGGTCACGATCAGGATTGCCGCGCTTAACCGCGGTGGCGACGTCGATGTCGCGATCCGCTGCAGTGACACGGGCTTCCAGGCCGATCATTTCCGCGCCACCGTGTGCTGGTCGCGGACCGGGCCGTCCGATGAAGCGCCGGAATCCGCGTCCGCGGAGTTGCCCGCGGTACGGCTGGACCCGGGCCGGGATCTCTACGGTGACATCCTGTTCCAGGGCCGGCGGTTCCAGCGCGTGCGTGAATACCGCAGCCTCGCGGCGAAGTCGTGTGACGTGGCCATCTCGGCGAATCCCGTCGAGGACGCCGGCAGCTGGTTCGGCTCGTTCCTGCCCGCGGAACTGCTGCTCGGTGATCCGGGCGCCAGGGACGCCTTCATGCACGGCATTCAGTGCTGCGTTCCGAACGCCACCTTGCTGCCTACTGGAGCTGACCGCATCTACCTGGGAACGCCGCGCCCGGGGGCCGAGGTCGTTGTACTCAGCGCGAGAGAGCGCGTTCGCGATGGCGACAGCTATACCTACGACCTCGACGTCAGGGAGGAGGACGGACGGCTGGTAGAGCGGTGGGAGGGCCTGCGCCTGCAGGCCGTGCGCAAGCAGGACGGGAGCGGCCCCTGGCCACCTGCGCTTCTCGGTCCTTACCTGGAACGTCAGCTAGCCGAAGTGATGCCTGAATCCCCGCGGTGCGCGGTGGAGCCTGATGACGACGAGAAGGGCCGCGATGCCAACCGCCGTCGGACGGCGCTGGCGGTCGGCCGGATGCTCGGCCATCCCGTCACACTCCGGTACCGCGACGGCAGGGTCCAGGACAGAGATGACCTGCGCATCGCCGTTTCGCACGATGCCGGAGTGACCTTCGCGGTGGCGCACCCGGCTCGCCTCGGGTGCGACGTGCACGTCGTGGTGGATCGAGTGCCTGCCGACTGGGAGGGTCTGCTCTCGCCGGATCAGTTCACGCTCGCCAAGCTGATCGGACTCGAGCGCGGTGAGGATCTGTCGGTCGCCGCCACTCGCGTGTGGCGGGCTGCGGAGTGCCTTGGCCGGGCCGGACTGTCGGACACGGCCCCTATCACGCTCGCTGAAACTCGTCGCGACGCCTGGGTCCTGCTTGCGGCAGGCGAGACGAGGATCGCCACGTTCCCGACCTACCTGCGCAACGAACTGGCTCCGGTGGTTCTCACGATCTTGATGGAAGGCGGCAGCTAGCGTGCAACCGTACTACGAGTACCGGCATATCGTGAGTTTCGAGGAAACTAACCTCGTCGGCAACGTCTACTACGTTAACTATCTGCGCTGGCAGGGCCGGTGCAGGGAAATGTTCCTGCTAGAGTTCGCACCCGATGTCCTCAATGACCTGCGCGGCGACCTCAAGATGTTCACGCTCAAGTCCGAGTGCGAGTATCTCTCGGAGATCTCTGCATTCGATGAGATATCCATCAGGATGCGCCTGGAGGAGCTTACCCAGACCCAGATTGCCTTCGCGTTCGACTATGTGCATGTCATAGATGGCGCCGAAATACTCGTTGCCCGAGGCAGGCAGCGGGTGGCCTGCATGCGCGGCCCGAATGGCAATACGAGTCCGGCTCGTGTGCCAGAGTCACTGCGCAGGGCGCTGGACCGGTACACCACGCGCGCGCACGACCGCGACACCGCCAGTGGCCGGCTAAAGGCGGGCACGGGGGGACGGGCATGAGCCCGGTCAGCGGGCTGCCACAACCGATCGTCGCACAGTCTGATCCGGGGCCCGCGGCAGCCGTGCCGCCCGAGCAGCTGCGCGAGATACTTCGGCGCTTCGCGACCGGGGTAACGGTACTGGCCGCCGGGCACGACGTCCCGCAGGGCATGACGGCGAACGCATTTGCCTCCGTATCGCTGTCGCCACCCCTGGTGCTGGTCTGCGTCAGCAAGTCGGCCGCGATCCATCAGACCATCCTGAACTACCAGTCATTTGCTGTCTCGGTGCTATCTGGACGCCAGGAGTATGTTGCCCGGTACTTCGCTGACCATTCCAGGCCGCGCGGACGCGAGGAATTCGACATCGTTGGCTGGTCGCACGGACCGAATACTGGTTCGCCGATCATTCACGGTGCGCTCGCCTGGATGGAGTGCGAACTCCACGCCGCCCACGAAGGCGGCGATCACTCGATCTTCGTGGGCTCCGTGCTGGCAGGCGAGCACGGTATTGCCCGCGACGCTCTGCTGTTCCTCGGCGGCGGTTTCCATACCTCTGCGCTTGCTAACTGTTGAACCCGGCGCCAAGCGACTTCCCGACGGAGATGCCATGACTTCCAGCGAGACCGCGAGTGCACCGGTACCGCCGCCTGTTGTCCCGGCCGGTCGCGACGCTGGCCGGGTTCCGCCGGGTACGCCCATGCGAGCGATCCCTGGCCTCATGCGAAAGCTCTGGTTCGACCGGATCAGCCTGCTGGCGGATGCCGCTGACGAATTCGGCGATGCGGTCCGCTTCAGGATGGGCCCCAAGACGCTCTACTTCTTCAATCACCCCGATCACGCCAAGCACGTGCTGGCAGATAACTCGGCCAATTATCACAAGGGAATCGGCCTGCACGAGGCGAGGCGAGCGATCGGAGACGGTCTGCTGACCAGCGAGGGGGAGCTGTGGCGGCGCCAGCGCCGCACGATCCAGCCCGCGTTCAGACGCGAACGCGTCGCCGAGATGACCGACCTCATCGTCGACGAGGCGCACACTCTGCTCGGCCGGCTTGAGGCGCACGCAGGTCGCGATCCGGTAGACGTGGTCGCGGAGATGACGCGGCTGACGCTCGGTGTCGTTGGCCGAGGACTGCTCGGCACCGACCTGGCCCGGTTCGGGGACCTGAGCGATGCATTCGAAGCCGTGCAGGATCAGGCCATGTTTGAGATGGTAACGCTGCAGATGGTGCCGATCTGGCTGCCGCTGCGCAAGCACCGGCGCTTCCGGGCCGGCCTGGCCCAACTGGCAGATGTAGCGTCGAGCCTGGTGGCCGCGTGCGAGAACGAGAGCCAGCCGGCCAAGGACAATGTCATCACCCGGCTGGTTGACGCCTATCGCGACGAGTCCGATGCCAGCCTCAGGCGCAAGAGACTGCAGGACGAGCTGCTGACCCTGCTGCTGGCCGGACATGAGACGACTGCGAGCACCCTGTCGTGGACCTGGTACCTCATCGACAGGCATCCGGACGTGGCGGACAGAATGCGGGCGGAGGCGCTCGCAGTGCTGGGCGAGCGGACACCGAAATTCGAGGATCTCCATGCCCTCCGGTACACCAACATGGTCATCCAGGAAGCCATGCGCTTGTATCCGCCGGTGTGGGCGCTTACCCGGCGAGCCCTCCGTGCCGATCAGGTCGGCGGTTACCGAGTTCCGGCCGGCGTCGATGTGATGATCTCCCCGTACACCCTGCACAGGAATCCGGCCTTCTGGCCGGACCCGCAGCGGTTTGATCCGCAGCGGTTTGAGCCCACCGGCGCCGCGGCCGCCGCGCATCGCTATGCGTATATCCCGTTTGGCGCAGGCCCGAGGGTCTGCGTCGGAAGTCACCTGGGAATGCTCGAGGCGACCCTGGTGGCGGCGATGGTCGCGAGGAGATTCAGGCTCGAGCTTCCGCCAGGACAGCAGGGCCGACCGGAGGCGATGCTGTCGCTACGTGTCCGGGGCGGGCTGAAGATGCTGGTCCGGCCGATTCAAGGCAGCCATCCGGCGTCGTAGGCCTTCCGTACCGCGTCAACTCGGTTACGCGCGTGCAATTTGGCCACGATGGTGGTCAGGTAATTGCGGACGGTTCCAATGGACAGGTCGAGGGCAGCGGCGATCTCGGCTGGTTCGGCGCCATCTCCGGCCAGGCGCAGCACCGCATGCTCACGTTGAGAAAGCGGCAGGCCATCGTTGCCCCAGGTCGCCGCGGCAAGTTCCGGACCTATCATCCGGCGGCCGGATGCGGCGTGGCGGATCGCGGTGACGAGCTGGCTAGACGGCGCGTCCTTGAGGATGAACCCGCTTACCGCGCCGGCCAGAATTCCGCGCAGCATGCCCGGACGGCCGATGCTAGTCAGGATTAGCGTCCGGCAAGACGGAAGCTGCCCGCATAGCTGGGTGGCAGTCGAAACTCCGAAGTAGCCCGGCCGGTCGGTGTCAATGATTGCGACATCTGGCCGGTGCCGCAGGGCGAGTTCGAGGATCTTGTCAGAATGATCGACCTCGGCTACGACCGTGAGGTCAGGCTGCTGTTCTATCAGCGCAGCGAGAGCGCCGCGAATCAACGGGACATGCTCGGCCAGCAGGACCTTAACTAAGTTGCGTTCCCCGAGCGGCCCCTCGCGGGTAGCTGCTCGCATCTTCGTCGCTGGACAAGCTCCTCTCATCCGGCAAAAACTTCCTATCTCATATGCCACAGGCACAGGATTCATGAAATCCCGATTACCGGGCAAGGATGACACTGTGCTCACCAGGTCTCCGTTTGGTAAAGATGCCGGCGCGACCGGATTAGGCCAGCGCCACCGCTTACGCCGCGTCGAGTGACGGATCCCGTGACAGGACCGCCTGCTGTAGCCGCTGCAATTGAGCAGACGGCTCGATGCCAAGTTCGTCGACGAGAGTGCTGCGCAGCCGACCGAAGGCCTGCAGCGCGCGCGCGGTGTTGCCAGTCCGGTAAAGCGCCATTATCAGCTGCGCGGACAGCGCCTCATTGAGCGGATGCCGGGCCGCTAGCGCCATCAGCTCGCCGAGGACGTCCGCATGCCGGCCGAGGGCTAGGTCAGACTCGATGCGCCGGGAGAGCACCGCGAGGCGGGTCTCCTCGAGCGCTATGGCCTCGAGCTCCAGTACCCTGCCTTTGCGCACATCCACCAGGGCTGGGCCGCGCCACAGCCCGAGAGCGCGGCCCATGAGCTCGGCGGCCAGCCGGTGATCGTCGCTCTCGACGGCTGTGCGGCCCGCCCGGGCCAGCCGCTCGAATTCGCGGACATCGTTGTGATCGGCCACCGAGCCAAGCAGGTAGCCGTCATGCCGTCTTATCAGGACCCGCTTCGGATCCTGATGAAGACCCATAGCGGCTGCGATCCGCCGCCGACAATCAAGAACGTAGGTCTGCAGGGTAGTCCGGGCACTCCGTGGTGGCTGGTCTCCCCACAGTTCCTCCATGAGCGTGGCGACCGTAACTACATGCCCGGCGTTCAAGGCGAGAAGGGCGATGACCTGCCGTGGTTTGGGAGCGTCCGGCATGACGGGCATATCGTTGACGCGCACAGACAGCGGCCCGAGCAGTTCGATTCTCATCTCTACCGGAACGATGCTCATTCGTTGCCTCCACCAGTTACCGTTGAACTGAGCATCCTTCTGGCGGGACCGGGCGTCTAGTGAGCGCTTCATGAGTCACCGCATGAGAAACTCACATATGCTGGATCCGTGGTGACTCGCGGGATTGCTCCTTTGATTTCAGGTCCTCTCCGCAGCCACTACCAAATGCCATCAGATCCTTCACGGCAGTGGCGTGGGGTAGCCGATCCGGCCGTGACTGATCGGGCTGGCGGCTGAGGCAGGCAATGCAGGAGGTGGCGCTGAGCCCGTCCGGCACGATTGTGTAACTCGGGGCACTGAGTCTACGCACCTGCCTGAGCAGATCCGCGTCCTTCGGCGAGATCCGCGCGGAGTGGTTCGGTTCCCGATCGAGGTGGAGCGGCGGGCGCCGCCGGTTCGCCAGCAGCGACGGTGAACATGATCGCGAGAGAATTGGAGTCGTAACTCGATGGACATGCCGGTGACCGAGATTGACGCCCGCTTTAGCGACTCAAGCGCGGCGGCGACGGAGTGGGCTGAGACTCGGCTGACGCTCGAGACGGCTGAACTGTTCTGGATCTGCACAGTCCGCGCGGACGGGAGGCCGCACGTCACGCCGCTCGTCGCGGTGTACCTCGACGCACGAATCTATTTCTGCACCGGTGCCACCGAGCAGAAGTTCCTTAACCTCAGCAATAATGCGCATGTAATTCTCATGACCGGCGCCAATAGCTGGGACACCGGACTTGACGTTGTCGTCGAGGGCGACGCGCATCAGGTCACTGACGAGGACTTGCTCAGGCAGCTAGCCGAGGCCTGGACGAGAAAGTGGGACGGGCGGTGGCAGTTCGGCGTGCATGATGGTGCCTTCCAGCACCCGGACGGAGGCGGCGCGGCCCTGGTCTTCTCCGTAAAACCCGCGAAGGTCCTCGCATTCGCGAAGGGCAGTTTCAGCCACACCCGCCACAGATTCTGACCGGCGTATCGGCGTTGCCCGGCTGGCAGGACCGAGCTATCGCGCGCGGACCTACCCCCGGCTGTCGTTACCTGGCGCGGTGAGGAGGACGGGCAGCTCGCTACGGCCGTTCATAATAAACGTATTCTGCGGCCTGACTTCCGACTCCGGGACTGCGAGGGCAAGGTCGGGAAAGCGCTCGAACAGCGCAGCGACCGCCATCTCTGTCTCCAGTCGGCCGAGCGGCATCCCGATACAGCGGTAAATGCCGTATCCGAAGGACATATGATCCTTGCGCGGCCGGCTGATATCGAAGCGGCCGGCGCTCGCGCCATGGATCTCAGGATCACGCCCCATCGCGGCGAAGTTCATGAGGACCGGATCACCAGCCGGTATTGTCACACCGCCGATCTGAATGTCTTCGACGGCAAAACGAAACGGCAGATGCGCCACGGGTGGCTCCGCACGGAGGGTCTCCTCGATGGCGTCGTGCCACGATGCGTGTCCCGTGCTGATGAGCTGCCGTTGCTCGGGATGGACGAGCAGGGCCAGTATCGAGTTGGTCACCAGGTTCGTCACTGGCTCGGTACCGGTCGCCAGCAGCAGCAGCAGCGTGCCGATCATCTCGGCGTCAGTCAGCCGGGATCCATCCTCCTCCTGCGCGCCAAGCAGGTCACTAGTGAGGTCATCGGCCGGTGTCTGCCGCTTGGCCTCGACCAGTGCAGCCATCTCCTGCAGTACCTGACCGACGCTGGCCGCTATCTCCTCCTCGGTCATGGTGGTGTCGACCTGTGCCTCACCGCCACGCAATATGGTCTGACGAGCCCCGGCGGGTATGCCGATGAGGTCGAACATCACCTCGGCAGCGAGCGGGTGGGCGTACCTGGCCTTCAGGTCCAGCACCTCACCGGGTCGGCTGTCGGCCAGGCCTTCCAGCAGATTAGCGACAATCTTGTCGATCGCCGGCCGCATCGCCTCCACCCGGCGCGGCGTGAAGGCCTTTGCAACCAGTCGGCGCAGACGGCTATGCGCGCTACCGTATGTCGTGGTCAGGTTCTCCATAAGGGCCCAGCCAATAAGCGGGAAGTCCGGATCGATCTGGCCATTGACGAAGGCAGTCCAGTGCTGGCGCGCGTCCTTTGAGAACCGGTGATCGCCCAGTGCCTGCTTACCAGCCTCGTAGCCGGTGATCGACCACGCTCGCACGCTATCACTGAGCTCCACCAGGCCGACCGGTCCCTGCTCGCGAATTCGCTCGCCCTCGGCATGAATATCGGTACCGGTAGGGTCAATGACGACTGGGCAGACATTCTCCATGGCAATCTCCTTAAGCGCTCTGCTGGCCTTCGTCCGCGACATTGGCATAGCGCCGCCAGCAGACGCATCTCCCTGAATGCTGCGGGCCCGGATGGGCGGTCCGCGCCGCGGTGCCTTGCGATGTCCCGGCAACCCCGAAGGTGCGCTTGGGCGGGCCGGAAGCCAGCATTACAGCGACGCCGCCATTGGCGGGGCCAGGGCCACCCCCATCTCAGCCGATGACCTGCCGAAGGAGCAGAAGCATGCAGATCATCCGCGGTTTCCTGCGCAGGATCGTGTTGTTGCCGACCTCGTCAGGCCTGACCTTCGCCACGCCCGCGGCCGGACCGTCGGATGCGACCCGGCCTGAATCCGTTCCGCGTGCGGTGACCTGCGGCTTCGAGCAGGGAGCATGCCCGCCTTCGAGGCGCGCCGGCCGAATCAGTCCCGCCTTGCGGCACGATGGTGGCCGGTAGGGTCCGGGCAGCTTCCATGGAAGAGGGCCTGGGCGCCGGAGCCTCCGCACGGCCAAGTGCAAACACGCGCGGCGGACCTGGGGACTTGCTCTCCCGTTCCGGGGGCCGCGCAGCCGCCGCAGGGCCGGACCAGCCGACGACGGCGACGGCGACGCGGACAGCGCTGCCCGGTCAGCCGGTGCCGGAGGAGTGGTGCGGCAGCACCCGCAGCGTGCCATCGGCAACGGTGCCGCAACTGTTCCAGGAGCAAGTCAGGCGGACGCCGGAAGCGACGGCGGTGGTGTGCGGCCCGGCGGCGATGTCGTACACCGAACTCAACGCGCGGGCGAACCGGCTGGCGAGGTTCCTGGTGTCGCTGGGCGCGGGCCCGGAGCGGCTGGTGGCGGTGGCGCTGCCTCGGTCGCCGGACCTGGTGGTGGCCGCCCTGGCGGTGCTCAAGTCCGGAGCGGCGTACCTGCCAGTCGATCCTTCTTACCCAGCCGAACGGATCGCGTTCATGCTTGCCGACGCCCGCCCCGTCGCGGTGCTGACCACGGCGCTGGTCGGACAGGGCCTGCCGGGCGGACCGCCGCAGGTGGCGCTCGACGACCCGGCCATCCTGACCGCCGTATCGCGCCTGGCCGGCGGTGACCTGGCCGACGCCGAGCGGCTTGCTGCGCTGCGGCCGTTCAGCCCGGCGTACGTGATCTTCACCTCCGGCTCGACCGGACGCCCCAAGGGCGTCGTGGTGGAGCACCGCAGCGTCGTCGGCTTGCTGTGCTGGGTGTCCGCCGAGTTCGCCCCGGATGAGCTGTCCAAGGTTCTGGCCTCGACCTCGCTCAGCTTCGACGTCTCGGTGTTCGAGATATTCGGACCGCTGGTCTCGGGCGGGAGCGCCGAGATCGTCAGGGATCTGCTGGCGCTGGCCGACGGCGGCGGGGAATCCTGGCAGGGGAGCCTGATCAGCGCCGTTCCGTCCGCGCTGTCGGAGGTTCTGAACGTGCACGGCACGAAGGCACGGGCGCGGACGGTCGTGCTGGCCGGCGAGGCTCTCACCGCGCACGCCGTCGCGGCCATCCGGGCCGCGTTGCCAGGGGCCGGTGTTCGCAACATCTACGGGCCCACGGAAACGACCGTTTACGCCACGGCATGGCACGCCGGGGACGCGGTCGAGCGGCCAGCCAACGGGAGCGCCGACGATGCTCCTCCGATTGGCCGGCCGGTCTGGAATACCTGGGTGCATGTGCTTGACGACGAGCTCAGGCCGGTTCCCGTGGGAGTCGCCGGAGAGCTCTACCTGGCGGGTGCGCAGCTGGCGCGTGGCTACCTGAACCGGCCGGGCCTGACCGCGGAGCGGTTCGTGGCGTGCCCGTTCGGCGGTGCGGGGAAGCGGATGTACCGGACCGGAGACCGGGCCCGGTGGAACGCGGTCGGCGAGCTTGAGTACCTGGGCCGGGTTGATGACCAGGTGAAGGTCCGTGGATTCCGGATCGAGCTGGGCGAGATCGAGGCGGTGCTCACCGGCCGGCCGGGGGTTGCGCAGGCCGCGGTGGCGGTGCGGCATGACCGCCCCGGAGGCGGCAGGCTGGTGGCCTATGTCGTGCCCGCCGCGGGTCACCAGCTCGATGCGGCGGCGCTGCGCGCGGCCGCGGCCCAGGCGCTGCCGGACTACATGGTGCCCGCGGCGTTGGTGGTGCTGGACAGGCTTCCCCTGACCACGAGCGGAAAGCTGGACCGCGCGGCGCTGCCGGCTCCCGAGTTCAGCCCGGCCCCGCAGATCAGCACCGGACCGGGCGGGCCGGCCCCGTCCTCGCTAGCCCCGTCCTTGCTAGCACCGTCCTCACCTGGCGAGAAGGTAAAGAAGGTGCTGTGCGAGCTGTTCGCCCAGGTACTCGGGCTTGACCTGGTCGGGCCTGACGACAACTTCTTCGATCTCGGCGGTCATTCTCTGCTGGCCACCAGGCTGATGAGCCGGGCCCGCTCTGCGCTGGGCATCGAGGTGCCGATCCGCGCGGTCTTCGAGAATCCGACTCCGGCGATGCTCGCCAGTTGCCTGGACGTCACCGGCGGCGGCCGGCCAGCTCTGGCGCCCATGGCGCGCCCTGACCGGCTGCCGCTGTCATTCGCCCAGCAGCGCCTGTGGTTCCAGGCACAGTTGCACGGGCCGAACCCGGCCCACAACATCGCGTTCGCCTGGCACCTGCGCGGGCGGCTGGACTCCGGTGCGCTGACGGCGGCGCTGCGTGACGCGATCAGGCGGCACGAGTCCTTGCGCACGGTGTTCCCGGTTGTCGATGGCCAGCCCTACCAGCACGTGGTCGATGCCGCCGTGGCCAGGCCGCAGGTCACGGCGACGACGGTCAGGCCATCGGACCTGCCCGAACTGCTTGCGCGCGCCCCGCGGTACGCGTTCGACCTGTCCGCCGACCTCCCCGTGCGTGCATGGTTGTACAGCCTGGACGGGCCTCCGGCCGCCGCAAGCGCCGGCCCGGGCCCGGTACGTGCCAGCAAAGTGACTGGGCGGCGGCACGTACTGGTGCTGGTGACTCACCACATAGCCAGCGACGGCTGGTCGATGGACGTGCTGATGCAGGACGTGGCGCGCGCCTACCGGGCCAGGCGGGCCGGTCGGGCGCCGGACTGGCCGGACTGGCCGGACCTGCCGGTGCAGTATGCGGACTACGCCTTGTGGCAGCGGGAACTGCTCGGCGGTGACGACAACCCCGACAGCGAGCTTTCCCGCCAGGCCAGCTACTGGACCGCGGCTCTGGCCGGCCTGCCCGAGCAGCTGGACCTGCCCTACGACAGGGACCGTCCGGCCGACCCCAGCTTCGGCGGTGGCCAGGTCAGCCTGCGCCTGGACGCGGACCTGCACCGCAGGCTGCTCGGGCTGGCCCGCGACCACCAGGTGACCCTGTTCATGGTGGTGCAGGCCGCGCTGGCCGCTCTGCTGACCCGGTCCGGCGCCGGCACTGACATCCCGATCGGCGCGGCGGTCGCTGGCCGCACGGACGAGGCCACCCACGATCTGGTGGGCTTCTTCGTCAACACCCTGGTGCTACGGGTGGATGTGCACGGCAATCCGAGCTTCGCCCGGCTCCTGGACCGCGTCAGGGACGCTGACCTCGCCGCCTTCGCCCATCAGGATCTTCCCTTCGAGCGGGTGGTAGGACTGCTCAACCCAGCCCGCTCCGCCTCCCGCCAGCCGCTCTTCCAGGTCATGCTCGTATCCGACGACGACGTCGATGTCGGCGACTGGCGGCTGCCCGGCCTGACCGCGCGCGCGGTGCCGCTAACCGGCGGGGCCGCCACGTTCGACCTCACTTTCACCTACCGCCAGCACCAGGGCCGTGACGGCGCGCCGGCCGGTATCCGTGCCACCCTCAGTTACGCACGTGATCTATTCGAGCACTCCACCGTCGAGGCACTCGCCGCCCGGCTGACCCGGCTGCTGCGCCAGGCGGCTCGCCGCCCGGATCACCCGGTGACGGCGCTGGATATCCTCACCCCCCGCGAACGCCACCAGATCCTGGACCAATGGAACAACTCCGGCCGGGATGTGCCCCTTGCCACCCTGCCTCAGCTGTTCGAGCGGCAGGCTGCCCGCACGCCCGGCGCGACCGCCGTGGCCTACGAGCGCCAGACGATGCCCTACGCCGAGCTCAACGCGCGGGCGAACCAGCTCGCCAGGCACCTGGTGTCGCTGGGAGCTGGCCCCGAGCGGCTGGTGGCCGTGGCGATGGACCGGTCGGTCGAGCTGGTGGTGGCGGTGCTGGCGGTGCTCAAGTCCGGTGCCGCGTACCTGCCAGTCGACCCGGGGTACCCAGCCGACCGGATCGACTTCATGCTGGCCGAAGCCGGCCCGGTCGCGGTGCTGACCACCCGGCTGGCCGGGCAGCGCCTCCCGGCCGGTGGGCGCCACGTCCTGCTTGACGACCCCGCGGTTGGCGCGGAGCTAGAACGCCTGCCCGGTGGCGACCTCACCACGGGCGACCTCACCACGGGCGACCGCGCAGGCACGGTGCACTCGGCCAGCCCGGCGTACGTGATCTACACCTCCGGGTCCACCGGGCGGCCAAAGGGTGTGATCGTTTCGCACGCGGGCATCGTGAACTACCTCGCGCGGCAGCAGGCCGAGTTCGGGCTGACCGCCGCCGACCGGTTCTTGCACAAGGCATCGATCAGCTTCGACGCCTCGGCCTGGGAACTGTTCGTGCCGCTGACAACGGGTGCGACGGTCGTAGTCGCGCGTCCCGACGGGCAACGCGATCCGGCCTATCTCGCCCAGCTGATCCGTGATCAGCGGGTGACCGTGGCCGCGTTCGTGCCGTCGATGCTGCGGGTCTTCCTGGCCGAGCCAGGCGCGGCGCAGTGCGTTTCGCTTCGCCAGGTGCGCAGCGGGGGTGAGGAGCTTTCCGCGACCATCATGAACCAGCTATTCGACGTTCTCCCCGGCGCGCGGCTGCACAACGGCTACGGGCCGACCGAGGTGACAGTCGGGCTATTCAGCCGGGAGTGCCTGCCGGAGAATCAGGCGGCGCGCATCCCGGTCGGCGGACCGGACTGGAACATCAGGGCTTACGTGCTCGATGACGGGCTGCAGCCAGTTCCGGCCGGGGTACGCGGTGAGCTGTACGTGGCCGGGCCGCAGCTGGCGCGCGGTTACCTGGGCAGGCCGACGCTGACCGCTGAGCGATTCGTGGCCTGCCCGTTCGGCGCGGCCGGGGAGCGGATGTACCGGACCGGCGATCTGGTGCGCTGGACGGTGAAGGAGGCAGGGGCGGGCGGGGAGCTGGTATTCCTCGGCCGCGCCGACGGCCAGGTGAAGGTCCGCGGGTTCCGGGTGGAGCTGGGAGAGATCGAGGCGGTGCTTGCCGCCCAGGACGCCATCGCGCAGGTCGCGGTCGTCGTGCAGGAGGACAGCACGGGGGATCCTCGGCTGGTGGCCTACGTCGTGCCTGCGGCCGGCCGCAGGCTGGATGCAGCGGCAGTGCGCGAGGTCGCGGCGCGGGCGCTGCCTGGATACATGGTGCCCGCGGCGGTGGTGGAGCTTGACGCGCTGCCGTTGTCGGCGACGGGGAAGGTGGACCGGCGGGCGCTGCCCGCCGCTACTTTCGGCGCCGTACCCGGAGGTCGTCAGCCGGCCTCGGCCAGCGAGCGGATCCTGTGTGACCTGTTCGCCAGGGTGCTGGAAGTAGACCAGGTCGGTCCCGACGACAGCTTCTTCGACCTGGGCGGTCACTCCCTGCTCGCAGCGACGCTCCTCGCGCGGCTGAAAGAGCAGTTCGGCATCAAGATCAGCCTGAAGACCTTCCTGGACAACCCCTCAGCCAGCGGCGTCGCTTTGCACATGAATCAGTAGGACGGGGCCCGGAGCGGTCAGTCCTCGCCCATGCCGTCATACGCAACAAACCTCAGCTCGGAACTGTAGCGCCGGCCTGCGTGGTCGGGAAGCCAGAGCTGCCCTAGGTCGGGCAGCATCTCGGTGACCGAGTACTCGGCGTATCCGCCGGCTTCGGTAGAGCGGACGTGCTTGGCGAACAGGTTGATCAGGACGATGCTACGGAAGTCGACCCCAACGGGCTTGGCCTCGACGGGGACGCGCAGGAATACCCGCTCGGGCAACTGGTGTTCCCGCCGCCAGCGCCGCGCCTGGTAGTAGCGGTCCTGCTCGTCCCTGACGAAGGCCCAGCCCGAGTCCGCGACCTGGAAGACCCATTGCTCGCGGCTCAGGACGAGCCGGTCGATCGTAATGCGCGGCTGGTGCGGGGCCGGAGCCACCGGCTGGAACGCATTGGTGACGACGCCACCCATCATGTCCGCGACGACCTCGAAGAAGTCCACTTCGCTAGCTGACGGCAGGAGGTGGACGGCGAGGTCGTCGCCGCGGCGGGTGACGGTCATCGCGGCGACGGGCATGACCGTGGCCGGCTCCGGTGGGTCCAGCGAGTCGATCACGGCCGAGGACCAGTAGACCTGGCCCGGTCCCAGCAAGGCCGACGGCGGGCTGGTGCGGGACGTCACGGCCGGGAAGTCCTTCGCCGCGATGGAGACGATCCGCCGCGCGCCGTGGTCGGCCTGCTCGGCGGCGATGAGCGCGGCCGGGTCGGGGTGCTGCTCGACGAAGAGCCTGCCGTCCAGGGTGTTGCAGCCCACGTGCAGTTCGCCCAGAACCAGCAGGAAGTTGCCGCGCTCCACGTCGCCTGCCGACGCGGCCGCGATCATGATGTCGGGTGAATGCTGGCGGGCGCCGCTCCAGGCGACCGGGTGCCCGGGGAAGCACTCGGCGACCCTGGCGGCGATTGCGTCCGCGCTGACCTGGTGACCGCGGGCGGACGACGGCGAGCCGAGCACCACCTGCCAGCGCCGCTGTAGCTCGGCGGCGGTAGCCGCGGCGATCTCGTTCAGTGTCCTGCTGCCGGCGGCGGCGCCGAGGTAGGGCGAAGCCGCGGTGAGCAGCCGCTGGAGCGGCACGGGCGCGCCATCGGCCCGTGCGATCTCGCGGTCGAGCAACTCCGCGAACAGCACGCGGTATCTGGCCGTGATCTCGTTGACCAGCCAGCGGACGCTGTCCAGCACCAGGCCGAGCGGCCGGGCCATCGCCTCGATGACCGCCGCGCCCACCTTTACCTGCACGTCCCGCATCGTGTCCTGGTAGACCAGCGTCCGCCCGGCATACAGCTCGCCGGCCCGCCGGGTGGCCGGCGACCCGGTGATCTCCTCGAACACCACCCCCAGGTCCGTCAGCGCCTGCCTGAGCCCGGCCGCGTCTCCGGCCGTTGCCGCCACCGCGTCCCTCGCCTTGACCATCCGCTCGACCGGCTCGAGCGCCGCCGCCCTGGCTTCCGGATCGGCGATCTGGCCGAGCCGGCCGGCGAGCGGCCTTTCCGGCCAGGCTTGCATCCCGCCCTCGAGGTCCAGTCGCAGTGCCCCGAGTTCGGCTAGCCGGGTCAGCAGGGCGCGGGCATTCGGCGTACCGGCGCTGGCCAGCACCTCGCTGATCGTCGCGTTGCCATCGCAGGCCAGCAGGATCCTCAGCTCGGCGTCGGTGAGGACGACCGGCTTGCGGTGCGGGCGGCTCAGCACGTTACCGGCCAGGAACGCTGACCGGGTCCGCCGCGGCCGCACCCAGCCGAGCACTCGTCCCGGCCCGGCGATCGCGGCCGCGACCTTGTCGATGGCCCAGACCTCGAAGTAGGTAGTCCTGCGGGCGATCAGCTGCTTCCCCGGAGTCACGACCAGGCCCGCCGTTCCGGGCTCTGCCGAGGCCCAGCCGACTGGTCCGAAGAATCCGATGCTGTCGTTCTTCAGGCAGTACCGCTGCAGGTAGTTCGCGACCGTCAGCTCCCGCTGACGCTCCTTAGTCCGCCGCCCGGCACCCACGCCGACGTCGTGCAGCAGCTGCGCCAGCACCGGGTTCTGCCAGGTCAGAGCCTCCTGGAAGCCCGGATCGGCGGCAACGTCGGCGATCGCGCGGTGTAGCCGCATGGCCGCACCGGGGTAGAGCACGTCATACGTCGTCCCGGCGAGGTCAGGCCCGTCCAGGTCAGCAGAGCGAGCCAGGGGCTCGTCGCAGATCGCGAGCACCATGTCCGCAGGGAATCCCGCACTCCGCAGGCACACGTCCCGCCACACGCTCCACGTCGTCCCTTCGAGGGGGAATCGGTGCGAGACTGCGGTTGCTGGCGTCGGGGCCGTCACGACGCGACGCCGGCGAGCTGCCGCCACTCGCGGTCCGGCTCGCTCGTCAGCCTGCCCAGCATCCGGTTGTAGTGCGATACCCATCCGGTTATCTTCCGCTCGTCGAATTCGTCGAGGTTGTACACGACGTTGCCCACCATCTCGCCGGAGCTGGCCATGGCCATGCTCCAGGAGATGCCGCTGGGAATGTCCGAGGTCTCCGAGCTCGCCACCGCGCGCCGGAAGATCGGGTCGGCGCCGTCGGCGATGGGCAGCGTCGCGCCATCGGCCTGCGCCTGGTACATCCCGAGTACGATCTGGGAGTTCTTGGGGTCGTCGTGCGGGGTGTTGAAATCGGGCAGATCCCGCTCGATGACCGTGATCGGAACCTCGCTGGCGTAGGCATCGATGCACGTGTCCCTGGTGCAGACCACGATCTCACGGAAGTTCGCGCATCGGCTGATGTCCGTACGGAACGGCACCAGGTTAAGGAACAGGCCCATGGTGTTCTGGAACGCGGGCTCGTCGCGGCCGAACGTGAACGCGCGAATGCCCGCGTCGGCCTGGCCGGTTAACTCGAAGCTGAACACGCTGAAGGCTGACATCAAGACCATGAACATGGAACTGCGCATCTCGTGGGCGAACCGGGCCGCCGTTCCCATCTCTTCGGCGCTGACGACGTAGTTGTAGATGGAGAACGGCCGGGTGTAGCCCTCCGGCCTGGGGCGGTCGTTCGGCACCGCGAGCACGTGCGCGCCGCGCAGCTTCTCCTGCCAGTACTGGCGTGCATCACTGGTCTCGGCGGCGTTGGCCTGCTGCCATTGCGCGTATTCCCGGTACTGCTTGACCGGGGGCAGGTCCGCCGGGTGGTGGTTGGCCCGCGCGTCGTAAAAGGCCGCCAGGTCGCGCAGTACCACGGTCTGGGACCAGGCGTCGGACGCGGAATGGTGCACGACCAGCACGAGGACCGAGTCACGGTCGTCGAACCTGGTGAGTGTCGCCCGCATGAGCGGCACCTGCCGTGCCGTCATCGTGCCCTTTTCCGCCTCGATGATCAGCTCCTCGGCGACCAGGTCACGGGGCCGGTCGGTGGCCGGCCAGTCCCGGATCTCGAGCGGCACCGGGCACGGCGGATAGACCTGCTGATAGGGGGGCTGCGCGTCCCGTATAACGACGGTGCGCAGCAACTCGTGACGCTTCACCACGTCGTCGAGTGCCCCCCGGAGCGTCGCGATATCGACGTGGCCGGCGATGCGCAGCGCGGAGACGATCGTGAACCGGTTGCCGAAGGCGCCGTTCTCTTCGCCCTCGTCCAGTGAGTGGAACCAGTGCTGGGTAAAGGACAGCGGATACCGCCCCGTCGTGGCGTCCGGCTGGCTGGAGGGTTCCTGTGTCATCGCCCACCTGTCCCTTGCCCTGGATGGTCAGTCGGTTCATCGGAAGGGCTTTCCAAGCGTGACCGGCATGCGCTGCGCGGGCCATCTCGCCGGTTGCGCAGGCCGCCGGCCTTCTGCCGGCAGCAATATCGAGGGTGCCTGACCACGCTGCGGCTGGGAGGCTATCGAAGCGTGGCTAATCCCCTTACCGCTGCGTCCCGGGGCGACGACCCCCCGGATCCCCCCGCAGGTGCCGGCCCAGCTAACGGCGACACGATTCTGCGGCGGCTCGTTGCCGGGACTGCCAGGCCGGTCCTGGTGGCCGATTTCCAGGCATTCTCCTCGGCGCCCCGGCTCAGCCACCTGGTCAGCGGCCGGGCTGAAGGCCGCCCGGTCTACCAGGTCGATCCGCTCGACGCCCTATCCCGTGACCGGCCCTACATATCCCTGGCTGACCTGGCTGCCGATGCGGTCCGCTCGTTTGCGCGATCCCAGCCCGCTGACGGGCCTGCCTTCGTCATCGGCTATTGCAGCGCCGCTGGCCTGTCCGTGCACATCGCGAGGCTGCTGGCGCGCTCGCGGGAGGCAACTGCCGTCCTGCTGCGGCCGTCATGGCCCGACGCCGAGGGCATCGAGGAAACGTTCGCGAGCCTGGCGGCCAGCGTAGGCGCGCGCCAGCTAGCGTGCCCCGAGCTTGATGGCGATCCTGATCGGTGCGTGCGACGCATGGCGGAGCTCCTTCGCGGCGAGCTCGAGGCCCTCGCTACCAGCCAGGGGCTGGACGCGTCGGCCGATACCTTCGGTGAGCTACTGCTGACGTACCGGTCATGGCTTGCCTTCTTGCTCGCGTGCCGGAACGACACGCTGGCCGGCTGGCCGGGCGGGACCATCGCGGTGACAGTGCTGACCGAGGCACCGGACGGCGTCACCGTTCCCGGCCTGGCTCCCGGCGAGTTCGGCGTCAGCCCGCTGCCAGCAGTTGACGAGGACAATCCGATCACGCCAGAAGTGGTCGAGCTCCTCGTAGCGCAGATCACTGCCGCCGGCAATCCGGGAGATGCGGCAGAACGCACTGCCCGCTAACACATGGGACATGGTGGATTTCGCGGAGCTGGATGCCATCGCGGGGGACTACTGGCGGCCGGACGGCCAGCCCGGCCTGGCGTTCGGAGTGGTGCGGGACGGGGAACTCGTGCACTGCGGCGGGTTCGGCCGCAGGTTCCTCGGGGGGCCGGCGCCGGACGCGGACACCGTGTTCCGCATCTCGTCGATGACCAAGAGCTTCACCGCCTCGGGCATCATGCTGCTGCGTGATGAGGGCGTGCTCGCCCTGGACGACCTGGCCGAGGAGTACGTGCCCGAGATGCGCGGCTGGCCGCCGGTCACCGCGGACGCGGCCCGGGTCACGGTGCGCCACCTGCTCACCATGACCGCGGGCTTCCCCGCGGACGACGCGTGGGCCGACCGGCAGCAGGGGCTGCCGCTTGAGGACTTCTCCGCGCTGCTTTCCGATGGCGTCAGATTCGCCTGGGCACCGGACACCAAGTTCGAGTACGCCAGCCTCGGGTACGCGATCTTGGGCCGGATCATCACGGCAGTGTCAGGCCTGGCGTACCCCGAGTTCATCCGGCAGCGGCTGCTGAATCCGCTCGGTCTTACCCGCACCGGCTACGAAGCCGCCGAGTTCGCTGCCGACGACCTGGCCCTGGGCTACCACCCCGCGCCTGAGGGCTGGGCCGAGGTGCCGATGGATCCGTGCGGAGCGTTCGCCCCGATGGGCGGGGTGTTCAGCAGCGTGCGTGACCTGGCCCGCTGGGTGGCGGGATTCCTGGCCGCGTATCCGCCCGGCGCCGGCCTCGGCACCGTCGGCGGCGAACCCCATCCGCTGGCGGTCGCCAGCCGCCGGCAGATGCAGCTGCCGCAGGTCTTTTTCGGCTCGTGGCCCGGGTTCCCGGCGGGGGGCTTCCCGATGTCCTATGGCTTCGGCCTGGTCGTCGACCACGACCCGGCGCTCGGCCCCATCGTGCACCACGCCGGCGGATACCCCGGCTTCGGCAGCCACATGCGGTGGCACCCGGCCACAGGCACCGGCGTCGTCGCCCTGGCCAATGGCACCTACGCCACGCCGTACCCGCTGACGGTCAGGCTGCTGCAGGCGCTGATACGTCAGGACAAGACCACCACGGTGGCCGGCGGCACGGGCCTGTTTCCCCGCGGTGAGCCCTGGCCGGAGACGGTGGCGGCGAGGGACGCGGTGAACCGCCTGCTCCGCGACTGGGACGACGCCGAGGCGGACCGGCTGTTCACGCCGAACGTGGCTCAGGATGCGCCGTACCCGGCGCGGCGGCGTGCCATCGAGCTGGTCCGCGACCGCATCGGCGCGTTCGGCGACGACCCGGACCGCCCGGCCGAGTACGACTCCCCGGCGCGCTGCCGCTGGTGGCTCTCCGGCGATGGCGGCGAGGTTCAGGCCCAGATCTTGCTCAGCCCCGAGCAGCCACCCCGCGTCCAGATGCTCAGCCTGGCCGTCCCGCCCGCCCCTGGGTCGCCGCTGGCCGTCGCGCTGACCCGCGTCGTCGGCTGGCTCAACGGCGGGCAGCCCGTCCCTGCGGGCGAAGGGCTCGACCCCGCCCTGGTCTCGCGCCGCGTCCGGTCGGCCGCCGCGTGGGCCGGGAGGTGCCGTCCGGGCCCGTGCCGCGCGGGCGACGGCTCGTCGGCGGTCACCGTGGATCTCACCGGCGAATACGCCAGCCTGACCCTGGCCATCACCGTCGACCCCGCTACCGGCCTGCTTCACCACCTCGACCTCACCGGCGGCTAGTGAACACATCCGAGGAGGCCCGATGACGGCAGGACAGAAACCGCCGGCCGGGACCGGTCCGGTATCCCGGCGGATGTGGCAGCGGATATCGGCGACATGGCGGTCGGGACCGCTGGCCGTGCGGAACTTCCAGTTGCTGACGGCCGGCCAGCTCACCTCGACGGTGGGCGACTATTGCTACGCGGTGGCGCTGCCCTGGCTGGTCCTGTCCACCCGCGGCGGGCCGGTCCTGCTCGGCACCGTGCTGGCGTGCTACGGGGTGCCGCGCACGGTGCTGATCCCGGCGGGCGGTGTGCTGACGGACAGGCTCGGGGCACGCACGCTGATGCTGATGGCCGACGTCGTGCGCTGCGTTCTGGTGGCGGCGCTGGCGGTGCTGGCTACACGCCACGCCGTGTCGCTGGCGACGCTGGGACCGCTCGCGGCGCTGATCGGGGCGGGCGAGGGCCTGTTCGTCCCGGCCTCGTACACGATCATGCCCTCTCTGCTCGAGCCGGGTCAGCTGGCGGCGGGCAACGCCGTGTCCCAGGCGGCGATCCGGGCGGGCTCGCTGTTCGGCCCCGCGCTCGGCGGCGTGCTGGTCGCGACCGCGGGGTCGGCCCCCGCGTTCGCGGTCGACGCCGGCTCGTTCGCGGTGTCGGCGCTGACACTGGCGCTCATCTCGCGGCGCCGCGCGGAGGCCGCCGGCGTCGGGGCCAAAGCAGTTACCGAGCCCGCATCTGCTCCTGCCAGACAGGCGGCTGGCGATACTGGCACCGGCACTGGCGCGAAGGCCGGCGTCGGCAGATTTACGGTGCAGGCATTACTGCGGCGGTCGCGGGCGATGCAGGTCTTCATCATGGTGACCATCCTCGCTAACCTGGCCGGCGGCGGCCTGGTGGGCGTGGCGCTGCCGTCGCTCGCGCACGCCAGGTACGGTGCGGCCGGATACGGCGCGCTACTGGCGTGCGTAGCGGCTGGCGGGCTGGTCGGCACGCTGCTGGCCGCGCGCACCGGACGGCTGCGCCGGCCGACGGTTGTTGCGGCGCTGGCATTCGTCCTGCAGGCGGCGGTCATGTGCCTGGTGCCGTACCTGGGTGAGGCCGGCGCGGCGGCCGCGCTGTTCGTGTTCGGCGGATGCAACGGGCTGGGCAACGTCATCTTCTTCACCGCGGGTCAACGGTGGACCCCGCAGTACCTGCTCGGGCGGATCATGGGTCTGATGATGATGTGCACGCTGGGCGCGTACCCGGCGTCGGTCGCACTCACCGGCATCCTGGTGCACCATCTCGGCCCGGCGCTGTTCTTCCCGATCGCGGGGGCGGTGACAGGCGCGGCGTTCCTCGGCGGCCTGACCCAGCGGGAGTACCGCGACTTCGGGTCCGTGCAGGCTGACGGCACCTACCTGCTGGCGGGCCTGAAGGGATTGAACAGCGAGGTGGCGGACCCGGCGACAACAACCGCGACTACAACCGCGACGTAGGGGAACGGCGGCCATCCGGCGCCGCCTGCTGGTCGGCTACCGCAGGAGAGCAGTGCTGAAGAAGCGGCCTGCGACGGCTGGACAGACGATGAATCGGGGCGGTGGGGGCGGACCGTGACAGGAGGAACATCGGTGCAGTCGGATACCCCGGATGAGGATCGGTCCCGGACGCTGACTCTCGAGGCCTATGCCGACACCTTCGTGCCCGGCGAGAAGCGCGCGCCGGACGACCGCGCGATCGCAGGCGCCGCGTCGGGGCCGGGCGCGGTCGCGGCGGGCGCACTCGAACTGCTCGAGACGCCCGCGACCGGTGTGGCGGATGGACTCGGTGACCTCGCCCGGGCCCTGAACGGGCACGCGCAGAAATACGCGGCCGAGCATGACCTGGTCATTGACCCGTCCGTCCCGGCCTTCGTCGCGCTGTCATTCGCGGACCGCACCGCCGTCGTGACCGGGCTGATCGCGCCCGATCATCCGGAGAAGGACATCTGGATCCTGGCCGCGCTGTTCTGCTTCATGGCCTTCGATACCGCGGCCCACATGCACACCGTCGACGCGCTTGCGGCCGGGCATCCGGGCCTGACGGCGATGGGATTCGCCCCGCCGGACGCCGACGGCCTGTGGCGGTTCCCCGACTACAGCTATGGCCGCCAGCTGGCCAGCGTCCACCCCGACACCACCCCCGCAGGAGACCCCGGATGACCAGCAGCGAGCGTACCGACATCCTGGTAATCGGCAGTGGCTTCGGCGGCGCGATCGCGGCCTACCACCTGGCGGCCGGAGGCGCCAAGGTCGTGATACTCGAGCGCGGACCATGGCTGTCCAGCGAGGAATTCGAGCACGACTTCATCCTCGGCTCGTCGTCCACGCGGATCTTCGAGTTCGTCGCCGGCCAGGGCATGAGCGTGCTGGGCGGCAACTGCGTCGGCGGAGGCAGCGTGGTGTTCTTCGCCACCATGCCACGGGCGCCAAGTTACATCTTCGAGCGCCGCGGCAGCCTCGGCCGGCCCATGTGGCCAGCGTCGGTGACCCGCGAGACCCTGAACCCCTGGTACGACCGCGTCGTCGAGGCGCTGCCGGTCAGCCAGCAGGGCTGGGCCGAGGCTACCTACCCGGGCGGGCTGTGGGCCGCTGCCTGTCAGCATGCCGGTCACACCGCGAACCCCGTGAACGTTGCGATCGATACGGCCCAGTGCACGAACTGCAACTGGATGATGGCCGGGTGCCGGTTCGACGCGAAGCGATCGCTGTTGCACAACTACCTGCCCGCGGCCATCTCGCATGGCGCTCAGATCCGGCCCCTGCACGAGGTGCAGCGGCTGTCGAGGACGGACGACGGCTACTACCGCGCGCATTTCAGCACCATTGACGACGAGGACTACCGGGTGCACACCGGCACAGGGACGATCGATGCCAAGATCGTCGTGCTGGCCGCCGGCGCGGGCGCCACCCCGGTTATCCTGCAGCGCTCCGAGTCCGAGCTCGGCGCCATGCCGCACGCGGTCGGCCGCTACTTCTCCGGCAACGGTGAGCGGCTCAACACCGCCGTGCTGAACGAGGACAGGGTGCGGGATGTCCTCGGCCTTTCCCGGCCCGGCGGCCAGGCCTACCAGGCCAACCAGATCGGCCGGGGACCGAGCGTGGCGTGCTGGGACCGGCTCGACGGGTCGCTGCCCGAGTTCTCGCGGTTCTCCCTCGAGCAGCTCTACTTTCCGCCCGGCCTGGGCACGATCCTGGCCCAGGCCGCTACTGCGGCGGGGCCGTCGTGGTTCGGCGTGGAGAAAAAGGAGATGCTGCGGCGCTGGAGCTCGTGGCTGACCATCTTCACCATGTCCGAGGACGACAACGAGGGCGTGTTCGGTCCGCCGCCGCCGACAGGGAACGCCGCGCGCATCTCACAGCAGATGCTCGGGCAGAGCACGCTCATGTACACGCCGACGGAAAACACGCTGCGCGGCTGGGCGGAGTCGGACGCGATGGTGAAGGACATACTGGAACGAGACGGCCTGGCCACGGTGCTGCCGTGGACGCGTCACGTGGTCGGCGCGTACACGGTCCACCCCCTGGCCTCCTGCCGCATCGGAGACGATCCGGCCACCTCGGCGCTGGACGACAGGCACGAACTGCGTGGTCATCCGGGCATCTTCGTCACGGACGGCTCGGCGGTGCCGGGCGCGCTGACGGTCAACCCGGCCCTGACGATCTCCGCGCTGGCCGAGCGCGCCATGCCCGGCATCGTGCGCGCCGCGCAGGATCGGGGCGTGCACGTCACCTACGGCGCACCGCTGCCGGTGAACGCCATCAGCGGCCGCCGGACGACCGCCACCAAGGCCGCCTGATGGCCGGGCGGGACACGGCGGGCGGGCCGGCATGACTGCGACCCTCCGGCAGCGCGCGCTGCGCAGGGCGATAACCCAGACCAGGTACGTCTCACCGGTCCGCCCTGTCGCCGCGACCGGCCTCGTCGCCGCGGTGTATGAGCAGGTCGAGCGCGACTTCGGCATGCTCGCGCCGCCGATCGCCCTGCACTCGCCGGCGTCCGGCCCGCTCGCGGCCTCGTGGGTCATGCTGCGGGAGACGCTGGTAGTCCCGGGCAAAGCCAGCCGGGCGGCGAAGGAGACGGTGGCGGCCGCGGTATCGCTAGAGAACGCCTGCCCGTACTGCGTCACCGTGCACAATGCCGTGCTTGGCGCCCTGGACCACGGGCGCGACGCCACCGCCCTGGCCGACGATCACGTCGAGTCGATGCCCGACCCCGCGCTGCGCGACATCGCCCGCTGGGCTCGCTCGAGCGGCCAGCAGGCCGCAGCCGCGCGCGGCGCGCTGCCGTTCCCCGCCGACCAGCTCCCCGAGCTAGCCGGAGTGGCGACGACCTTCCAGTACCTGAACCGGATGGTCACCGTGTTCCTGGCCGAGAGCCCGCTCCCGGCGGCCGTGCCGGCTCCGCTGGCCGGCGGCATGATGCGCATGCTCGGCCGGCTCATGCGACCAGCGGCTCTCGGCGGCGCACGGGCCGGTGCCTCGCTGGCCCTGCT
>JASHOV010000301.1 GCA_030038495.1 Streptosporangiaceae bacterium | reverse complement strand
CGGCCGGACGAGCAGCAGCGACTGGCGGCCGACGGCGCGCAGGTGCGCGTCTACCTGCCGTACGGCAGCGACTGGTACGGCTATCTCGTCCGCCGGCTAGCCGAGCGCCCGGCGAATCTCGCGTTCTTCCTGCGGGCGCTGGCCTCGCGCCGCTAGCAAGCCAAGAGTTCGCCTGGCTTCTGGCGTTCGTGGGCTGTGGCCCAGCTAACGTGTGCGCCGTTAGTGCCGCGATCGCGGCACTAACGGCGCACACGTTCGAGGCGGTGGGGTGTGCGCAGCGGGACCAAACAGGCACGAAGCCGCTTAGCTTCGGCTGTTGGCGGCGGTGCGGGCCGGATCAAACCGCCCCGGTAGGCTGCGACAGTGATAGCCGTGCTGGGCGCCGGCCAGATGGGCGAGGCGCTGATCTCGGGATTGCTCCGGGCCGGGGTCGTCGCCCCTGACCAGATCATCGCTGCGGCGCGCCGCAGCAGCCGGGCCGAGCAGCTCCGGCAGGCCTACGGCATCGTGGTGCTGACCGCTGCCGAGGCTGCCGGGCAGGCGGAGACCCTGGTCATCGCGGTCAAGCCGCAGGACATGGGTGCCCTGCTGGAGGAGATCAGCCCGAAGGTCACGCCGGGCAGCCTCGTCATCTCGGTCGCGGCCGGCATCACGACGGGATTCATCGGGCACAGGCTGGCCGGCGACGTGCCCGTGGTCAGGGTCATGTCCAACACGCCGGTGCTGGTCGACGAGGCCATGAGCGTGATCTCGCCGGGGCAGCATGCGACCGAAGAGCACCTGCGCCGCGCCGAGCAGCTGCTGCGGCCGGTAGGCAAGGTCCTGCGCATTCCCGAGTCACAGCAGGACGCGGCGACCGCGCTGTCTGGCAGCGGACCTGCCTATGTGTACTTCCTGGTCGAGGCCATGGTGGACGCGGGCATCCTGCTGGGGATGCCACGGTCAAATGCGCTGGAAATGGTCAAGCAGGCCGTGTACGGCGCAGCGACGATGCTGCGCGACTCGGGCGAGCATCCCGTATTGCTGCGTGAGGCAGTCACCTCGCCTGGCGGCACGACCATCAACGCGATCCGGGAACTGGAGAAACATGGCGTGCGCGCGGCAGTGCTCGCGGCCATTGAGGCGGCCAGGGATCGTGGCCGTGAGCTGGGCGCAGGATAGAACGGTCACGTTCTGCAGCCACCGCCAGTAATGGCGCGGAAACGGCCTGACTACGCCTCACCCCGAATTGGCAGGGCTCGCACGGGGTTGCCCTTTTCCATACAGGACTTACGCTGGAGACGGGCGTGACTGGTGCGCCACTCCCGCGCAACGCATCAGCTCGGTCGGAAGAGGGCTATCAATGGCAGCAGATGCAACTCCGCTCAGCGATGTCAGATTCCTGACCGTGGCCGAAGTGGCCGCGATCATGCGTGTATCGAAGATGACCGTCTACCGGCTCGTTCACTCTGGCGAGCTGGAAGCCATAAGGGTGGGCCGGTCGTTCCGGGTGCCCGAGCGGGCCGTGACCGATTACCTGCGCGAGGCGTTCGTCCCCTCGGGATAGGCCGTCGTCCGGCCTAGCGTCTGCGAGCAGGATGCCCCAGATGCCGGGCGATGCCGGGCAATGCGGCCCGGCGGAGGTACGCTGTGGCGTTGGCATGTTGCCCGGCCGCCCCAGTGGCGAGCATGTGCAAGGGCATGCCCGTCGGCCGGAGAAGCAACCGAGGGTGGTCTCGTGGGTTCAGTCATCAAGAAGCGCCGCAAGCGGATGGCGAAGAAGAAGCACCGCAAGCTGCTGCGCAAGACGCGGGTACAGCGCAGGAACAAGAAGTAGCACCCGAACTGCAGGCTGCGGGGCACCGGCCGGCCTGGCCCGGCGCCCGGCGCCCGGCGCCATGAAGCAGTGCAGGCCGAGACGATGAGCGTCCTGTGACCGAGCATCAGCCGGCTCCTCCGGGCGGCGGCTGGCGGCATCGGCTGGCCGCCGCGGCGGAGTTCGCCCGCAGAAGGCTCGATGGCGGGTACGAGGTCGACGAGTTCGGCTTCGATCCGGAGCTGAATGCCGCCGTTCTCATGCCGGCCGCGCTGGCGCTATACCGGCGCTGGTTCAAGGTGCAGGCCAGGGGAATGGACCACATTCCCGGCTCCGGCGCGGCCCTGGTGGTGGCCAATCACTCCGGCGTGCTGCCGCTGGACGCGATCATGCTCCAGGCCGGCATCTTCGCCGAGCACCCGCAGTCCAGGAACCTGCGCCTGCTCGGCGCGGACATGGTCTATTCCCTGCCGGTGCTCGGGCCGCTGGCCCGGCGCAGCGGGCACACCAGGGCCGATCCCGCCGAGGCGCAGCGCCTGCTGGCCGCGGGCGAGCTCGTCGGCGTGTTCCCCGAGGGTTTCAAGGGCATCGGGAAGCCGTTCAGCGAGCGGTACCGGCTGCAGCGTTTCGGCCGCGGTGGCTTCGCCCGGACGGCCATGCAGGCGGGCGTGCCGATAATCCCCTGCGCGATCGTCGGCGCCGAGGAGATCTATCCGATGATCGGTGACGCCAAGCCCGTCGCCAAGGCGCTGCGCCTGCCCTACTTCCCGTTGACACCGTTGTTTCCCTGGCTGGGGCCGGTGGGCGCGGTGCCGCTGCCGTCCAAGTGGATCATCGAGTTCTGCGAGCCCGTAGCTGTCGGTGGGCCCGTGGCCGACGAGCCAGACGAGGACGAGGTCGGCAAGCTTGCCGATCACGTACGGGACGTCATCCAGGACAAGCTGGACGAGCTCGTGGCCGAGCGCGGCCCGGCCTTCGGCTGACGCGGCCGGTTAGCCGCTGCGCCTCCGGCGTAGGGCAACGGCCGCAGCCACGCTGCCGGCCACCGCCCCGGCGCCCGCCGCCACCGGCAGCGCGATCATCGTTGCCCGGCGACCGGACCGGAAGTCGTGTACCGGCCAGTTCCGGCGGCGGGCCTCGGCCAGCAGCTCCGCGTCCGGGTTCACCACGTTCGGGTGACCGACGAGCCGCAGCATCGGCAGGTCGTTCACGGAATCGCTGTAGGCACTCGACCGGGTCAGATCGAGGCCCTCCCGCCTGGCCAGAGCCTCGACGGCGGCCGCCTTTGCCTTGCCGTGCAGGAGGCCGCCGACCAGCCTGCCGGTGTAGACGCCATCGGCCGACTCGGACACGGTGCCCAGGGCCCCGGTAAGGCCGAGGCGCCGGGCCAGGATATTCGCCAGCTCGACCGGCGTGGCTGTGACCAGCCACACCCGCTGCCCGGCCTGCAGGTGGCGCTGGGTGAGCTCCCTGGTGCCTTCCCAGATGCGATCGGCCATGGTGTCGTCGTAGATCTCCTCGCCGAGGCGGACGATGTCGTCGACGCGATGGCCGGTCACGAACGCGAGGGCCGCCTCGCGCGCGGCGTCGATGTGATCGGTGTTCTCCTGGCCGCGCATCCTGAACGCCACCTGGCCCCAGGTCAGGCGGGCCAGGTCCTTGGGCCCGAACATCCCGCGGGCGGCGAGCCCGCGCGCGAAGTGATAGATCGAGGCGCCGCGCATCAGGGTGTTGTCGACGTCGAAGAACGCGGCCGCCGTCGGGTCGGGCACGAGGGCGGGCGGCTCGACTGCGGCTACGGCAGCCGAGGCCTCGCCGGCCAGCACCTCCCGCTCCGGTGGAGACCGGACCGGCCGGCGGATGGCGGGCTTGCCGGACTCGCCAGTCATGGAATTGAGCCTACCGGCGGCCGGACGGCAGGGCCGCGCCGCTTCCACCCCTGTTCAGCCTTGATTCATCTACGCCTCCGGTCGCATCACTGCCCGGAGTCGTGCACCATAGGCAGCAATGTCTTCCATCTCGCTGCTGTTCGCCGGTCTGGGCGCCGTCGTCGCCGCGGTCGGCGGCGGCATGCTGCTCGCGCGCCTCTTCCGTACGCCGCGCGCGCACCTGATCTCGTGGTCTATAGCGCTGATCGGGCTGCTGGTGAGCCTGGGCGCCCAGGCGCTGGGTTACCTGACCGGCTTCGACGGCGCGCTGTTCCGGGCAATGGCGATCGGCGGACTCGTGGTCGCGCCGCTGGCCACGGTGCTCGGAATGTCGGAGATTGCCGGCAAGAGCCTCGCCGCCCGGTTTTGCGCTCGTGTCTACATCCCCGCGCTTGCCATCGTGGCGGTTGTCGTCCTCTACCTCGACGAGCTGTCGGACACGGCATTCAACAAGAAGTGGCCCAACCCCCACGTCTACTACCAGGCGCCACCCAACTACGTGCTCTACCTCACCAGCGTCGTGACCGTGCTGATCATCGCGATCGCGGCCGGCGTCGTCATGATGCGGTCGGGCAAACGAGACTGGGCCGCGGTCAGCACGCCGCAGGTGACGGTGGGCATCGCCGCGGTCATGCTCGCCTACCCCGGCCTCGCCCTGGCCGCCACCTACGAGGCCAAGCAGAGCCTGCCCATCACGCACGTGTTCACGCCGCTGCTGGCGATCGCCGCGGGCCTGATCGTCTGGGCCGGGCTCAAGTTCGACCGGTTCGACATTGCGTCGCTCCACGGCGGGCGCACGCCGGGGTGGCGTGACGACGACACTGGCGGCTGGGGCCCGGACGGCGGCCCCGGCGATTCGGGCCCCTGGGCAACCGCGGGGCGCCGGGGCGGTTACGTCGCGGACCGGACCGGCGATTTCGAGCGCTTCGACGACGCGGGCCGCGGCGCGTATCGCGGCGGCCCGGACGACCGCTCCTACGAGTACGGCAGGAGCGACCGCCGCAGCGGTTACGGCGACGACTGGGAACGGGCCGGCTCGGGCGCTGACGATCACGGGTACGACGGCGGCTTCCAGACCGGTGATCTTGATCTGAGCCAGCTGGAAGCGGGGCTGGGAACGGCGGCGGCACTGAACAGCGGGCCCGTCGGCCGGGTGCCCGCCGAGGACGACCGGCGGTCGGCGCGGCGGCATCCGGACGCGTGGCGGGAGCCGCCAGACGGCCCGGCAGGCCGCTCCGCCGAGCTCTCGCGCAGGGACCTGTTCGGGCAGATCGCGATCTACACGCTGCTCGAGGACCGCGTCCACGAGTTCGATCAGCTGATCGAGCGGGTGGTGGCCGACGTCCGCGGGCATGAGCCCGACACGCTTGTGTACATCGTGCACGCCGTCCCGTCCGCACCGATGCAGCGCATACTCTACGAGGTGTACCGCGACCGCGCGGCGTACGAGTGGCACCAGCAGCAGCCGTATGTGATCAGGTTCGAGGCTGACCGCAGGCCGTACGTGCTGGCCACCAACGTCATTGAGCTGGGACTGCAGCAGGCGAAGGTCTCGCCGTTCCCGTCCGTCGCCGAGCTGTTCGGTGAGCCTGGATACGACACCTCTGGCTTCGAGCGGCCGGACTACCTGCGCGACTACGGCAGGCCTCAGGCCAGCCATGGTGACCCGCGCGGCGGCAGGTGGTAGTCCACGGCTGAGCGCGTCGTGCTGCTGTCCCGACCCGGCTGCCACCTCTGCGACGAGGCACGGGCCGTGATCGCCCGTGTCACCGGGGAGCTCGGGCTCGACTGGACCGAGCGGGACATCACGGCCAGCCCCGAGGACCTGGCCAGGTACTCGGAGATGATTCCCGTCACATTCGTCGACGGAGTCCAGCACGACTTCTGGCGGGTCAGCGAGGACCGCCTGCGCGCTGCCCTGAGCGGCTGCCCATAAACCCGACGTTCCCGGCCAAAAGCTGGCGGATAGCCGGGCACTTCCCGCGGCCGGGCGAAAGCCGCCGACTTTGTGCAAACGTTCACAAGAGCGTACCGTGGAGGCCGAATCAGCAGTGTCGAGCCCCCAGGAGTCTCCGGCGCATGTCTCGCCGCCCTGCGCCCAGCAGTCGCGCCGCGGTTGCTACGACCACGGGCGCTAGCTCCCGTGGTCGCAGCAACCACGCCGCCAGCCCCCGTAGTCGCAGCAACCGCGCCGCCAGCAATGGCCACGGCATCCCGGATGCGACCGTTGCCCGCTTGCCTGTGTACCTGCGCGCGCTGTACGCGCTGGCCGATCACGGGGTCGCCACCGTGTCCAGCGAGGAGCTGGCCGCCGCGACCGGCGTGAACTCGGCCAAGCTCCGCAAGGATCTCTCGCACCTCGGCTCGTACGGCACCAGGGGAGTCGGCTACGACGTGGAGTACCTGGTCTACCAGGTCTCTCGCGAGCTCGGCCTGACCCAGGACTGGCCGGTGCTGATCGTCGGCGCCGGTAATCTCGGCCGGGCCCTGGCCAACTACGGCGGATTCGCGTCGCGCGGATTCCGCATTGCGGCGCTCGTCGACTCCGACCCGCACGTGGTCGGCACGGTGATCGCCCGCCACACGGTCCGCGGCGATGCCGAGATCGAACAGGTTATCGATCAGTTCGACGTGTCGATCGGGGTCATCGCCACGCCCGCGAGCGCTGCCCAGAATGTCTGTGATCGGCTGGTTGCTGCCGGTGTCACGAGCATCTTGAATTTCGCGCCAGTCGTACTCAGCGTGCCTCCGGGCGTCGATGTGCGTAAGGTCGACCTGTCGATCGAATTGCAGATCCTCGCCTTCCACGCGCAGCGGCGCGGTGCTGGCCTGGCTGAAGGGGCCGACGGCCTCGCGGGTGCGATATCGGCCGCGGATGTGATGGTGCCCGAGGTTGGGGCGCCAGGCATCGCGGCAGCCGACATCACGACCTCGGATATCGCCGGGCCGGCCCTGCATGGCGGGCCTGGACTGGAGGTAGCCGAGCTTGACTACAGAACGGGAGCGCAGGCGATAGCAACATGAGCGTGCTGGTCGTCGGGCTTAGTCACAAGGGCGCGCCCGTGGCGCTGCTCGAGCGGACCGTGCTGGCCGGGGACTCGCTCTCGAAGCTGCTGCACGATGTCGCCAGGGCCGATGACGTTGCCGGCGCGATGGTGCTGAGCACCTGCAACCGGACGGAGATATACGCCGAGGCCGGTTCATTCCACGGCTCCGTCGCGGCCATCTGCGATCTGCTGTCCAGGCACACCGGAGTGCCGCACGCCGAGCTGACGTCCTCCCTCTACGTGCACTACGCCGATCGGGCGGTCCAGCACCTGCTGACGGTCGCGTGCGGCCTGGACTCCCTGGTGATCGGCGAGAGCCAGATCCTCGGCCAGCTCCGCGGCGCGCTGCGGCTCGCCCGCG
>JASHOV010000300.1 GCA_030038495.1 Streptosporangiaceae bacterium | reverse complement strand
GCCGGCCGAGCCGCCCGCGGAAGCCCCGGCCGGGGCTTCATCGGCGGCAGCCCCTGGTTAGCTTTCGTGACCATCAGGAGAGCTAGTGAGATGTGATGGACATTCCGCCTCGCCTTGAACTGACCGTAGGCGAACATTACGCAGTCGAATTGCCGGGACTCGGCACATCGGGTTACGTGTGGGATGCGGAGATCGGCGGTGAGCCTGGCGTCGTACAGGTGCAGTGGAGCCGCGGGTTTCCCGCTGATGAGCCGTCCCCGCCGGTGGGGGCGAGCGCCCCGGAAACGGCAACGATCCGCGCCGAGCGGCCGGGAACCGCCGAAATACTGCTGTATCAGCACCGGCGGTGGGAGCCGCCCGAGCGCATTCGAGTCCAATACCAGCTGTCGGTGCTGGTCAGATCGACCTGAATCCGGCCGTCCCATTAGTCCATAACAGGAGGCGATCAGAATGGATGCTGCCGACATAAGTGTGTTAATCCAGGAGCAGGGGCTCCACTGGACGGCGACAGATACACCGCTTTCTCAGCTCTCCGGCCTGCAGAAGCAGTCCAGGCTGGGCGCCGTGCCGCACGCCGGCGCGCCATCCCTTACCGCGCGCGAGGCCGTCTCCCGTGAATGGGTGGTATCGGCCCCGATTTCCGCCGGGGCGACGCTTCCGGCGTCCGTCGACTGGCGTGACATGAATGGTACTGATTATGTCACCGCAGTCGAGGACCAGGGCGACTGCGGATCGTGCGTGGCCTTCGGCACGGTTGCTGCGTTCGAGGCCAACGTCCAGATCGCGAGAGGAAACCCGCAGCCCCAGATCGACCTGTCCGAGGCTGACCTCTGGTTCTGCTGGGGCCCCGCGCATGGCGCGGGGGCTTGTCCCACTGGTGGCTGGTGGCCAGACAGCGCGCTGCCCGGGTGCGTGGCGGGAATTGTCGATGCCGCCTGCTTCCCGTACACGGCCGCCAATCAGCCCTGCAATCTGTGCTCGACGGCCGCTTCGAGGCTGACCGAGATAACCAGCTGGAACAGCGTATCAGCGGTTGCCGATATGAAAACGTGGCTGGCGACCCACGGACCGGTTATTACCTGCTTTACCGTGTACGACGATTTCTACAACTACACCAGCGGGGTATACTCGCCGACAAACAGTTCGAGCAACCAGGTTGTCGGCGGGCACTGCGTTTGTGTCGTCGGATACAACGATGCAGGTTCGTACTGGATCTGCAAGAACAGCTGGGGTACCGGGTGGGGCGAGAGCGGGTTCTTCCAGATCGCCTATGGCGTGTGCGGGATCGATGCCGAGATGTGGTGCATCGACGGAATAGTGCCGCTGTGGAACTTCGGTAATATCTCTGCCTATCCCAAGTGGATCGGTAACTTCACCGGCAGCGGGACGTCGGAGGTGCTCTTCTACTCGCCCGGTGACCAGAACTGGTGGCTGGGCACCTTCACCGGCACCAACCTGGGCTGGAGTCTCGCCGACAACACCGCGGGGTTCGGCAACACCCAGTACGACCCGACCTGGATCGGTGACTTCACCGGCAGCGGCAAGTCGCAGGTGCTCTTCTACTCGCCCGGTGACCAGAACTGGTGGCTGGGCACCTTCACCGGCACCAGCCTGAGCTGGACCCTGGCCGGCAACACGACCGGATTCGGCAACACCGAGAACGACCCGACCTGGATCGGGAGCTTCACCGGCGCCAGCAAGGTGGACGTTCTGTTCTACTCGCCCGGCGACCAGAACTGGTGGCTGGGCACCTTCACCGGCACCAGCCTGGGCTGGACCCTGGCCGGCAACACCAAGGGATTCGGCAACACCCAGGGTGACCCGACCTGGATCGGTGACTTCACCGGCAGCGGCGACGTGCTGTTCTACTCGCCCGGTGACCAGAACTGGTGGCTGGGCACCTTCACCGGCACCAGCCTGAGCTGGACCCTGGCCGGCAACACGACGGGATTCGGCAACACTCAGAGCGACCCGACCTGGATCGCGAACTTCACCGGGACCAGTGACAGTGAGGTCTTGTTCTACGCTCCGAGCGCCTTCGCCTGGTGGCTCGGCAGATTCACAGGAACGCAGCTGAGCTGGGTTCTGGCGGTAACAACGTAACGGAGCACCGGCGGCAACGGCGACCGGCAGGCGCGAGATGTCTGTGTTGCCGGCATGCCGCCCGCGCCAACGAAATGCGGGTTTGCGTGCGTCCTCTAGCCCTTGGCCGGATTATGGGCCGAGAATCTAAGCGCGGGCCAGGAAGGTCCCACGATTCACGGCGAGTCAGGCGGGTGCAGGCGATGCATCGGAATTCCGCACAAGACGCCAGATCCGCGCGATGGCGTCGGGTGTCCGCGGCCGTGATTGTCGCGTTAACTGGCGTGGTTTCTGGCTGCCACAACACCGCCGCGATAAGCCCGCTCCCTGGACCATCGTGCGGGAGCGTGCAGCGACCACGGATCACGGCGATCTCGCCCACCACCGGCCCGGCGGCTGGCGGTACCGCAGTCACCATAACCGGCCGTTGTTTCACGTCAGCGACGGCGGTCCGCTTCGGCCGGAACGCGGCCTCCGAGGTCAAGCTTGACCGCAGCGACAAGATCGTCGCAACCAGCCCGCCGGGCAGCGGCACGGTCCCGGTCACCGTCACGGTCAGGACCTTGAAGGGCCGGCGCTTCGCCGCGGCCTCGGCCTCGGATTTCACGTATGAGCCGTCCTCCGCCGCCGGGAGCGCCTCCACCGGTGCCCCGACTTGACCGGGCAGGGAACGGCCAGGAGCGGCGGCGGTGCCGCGGAGCCAAAGCCGCTCTCGGCCAAGCGGATGCTGCGTCTGATCGCCGCGAATGCATCTGTCCTGACGGCTGCGCTCGTCTATATGGGCTGGGCGTACCAGAACGCCGAATACGGCCACTTTGGCCTCAACCCGCAAGAGCTCAACGTCGGCATCCTCGAGTACATGCTGTACAGCCTGGACTCGTTCAGCCAGGTTCTCCTCATAGCAGCAGTAGTGCTGGTCGCCGCCGGTGCCGTTTTCGCCGCGGTTTCTGACCCACTCGAGCGGCGGCGCTCCCGGCCGCGGCCCTCGACGCTAGCGGCTGGTGAGCCGGATCAGGAGCAGGAGCAGGAGCATCATCCGCGGGAGGGCGACCGCGACGCCGGCGCGGAGGATCGGACAACATCGAAACCTGTGGTCGGTTCCGCGCCGATGGACCGGTCCGCGCTGCAGCCGTGGCTCCCTGCCTTCGCGCTCGTGATAACGGTCGTATTCGCGATCCTGTGGGCAGCCGGCTTCCATTTCAGCGGTGGCAGTTACGTTTACCTGGCCGTCTTTGGTATCGGTCCACTGCTGTTCACCAGGGCATATCGCGACCGCGAGAAAGGACGTTTTGCCTACGCGACGGCGATCGTGCTGGCCGCAGTGTGCGCGATGTATGCCGGTGCCCTCTACGCCCAGACCAAGGGTGGTCAGGAGGCCCGGGCCATAGCGCATGGCGGCGGGAACATGCCGCACGTGACCGTGTACAGCGAGCAGCCGCTGGGATTGTCGGGCCCCGGCATACTGGCCCAGTCCCTGCTGTCCGGAACTCATTACCACTGGCGTTACGAGGGGCTGCGCTTGCTAACCGTCCGGTCCGGAAGCTATTACCTTTTTCCCGCTCGCCCGACATCCGGCCCCGAGCCAACTTACATTCTCGATGACAGCGACGGGATCTGGATCGTGCTCAACAGCTAACTCGGGCCGACCCGGCCGGTCAGTGCGGCAGTTTCGCTGCCGGGCTGTCGGCCGGGTGGAACACCCCGAGGACGCGCATCACGTGCGGCCCGGTGTTTTCCAGGCAGTGCCGCAGCCCGGGCGGCAGGTGCAGGCATGTGCCGACGGACAGCTCGCGGTCCTGGGCGCCCAGATGAGCGACGCCCGACCCCTGCAGGATCAACACGACCTCGTCGTAGGGGTGACTGTGCTGGGGCGCCCGGCCCGGCGGGATCTCGCCGACGAACTGGGTGGCCGCCGCGCAGTCGCGGCCGGGGCCGAAAAGCACGCGGAACTTCCGGTCCCCGGTCGTCTCCGCCGGGCAGTCCCGCAGGTCACGGCTGAGCGGCACGTCCGCGCCGCCGGCCGCCGACCCCGCGCCCTCGCCGGCCGGCCACGAGTCCGCAGGCAGCGCGACGGTGTCAACCCGCAGTGCGACGGTGTCAACCCGCAGCCCGTCGGCTCGGTGGCATTCCAGCCGATATGTGGTGCCGGCCGGAATCCACAGGCCGCGGTCGGGAACCAGCGCAGGCCCCGGCGCGCCATCGAGGTCGAGCCGGCCCGAGCCCTCGATCACGAACCAGAGCTCGCCGCCGACCCCGGCGGCGCCTGCATGCCGGCCGCCCGGCGGGATCTCGGCCAGAGTGCGGACCAGGCCGGATCCGCCGGCTGCGGTGCGGGCCAGGACCCTCAGGCTGGTGCCGGTCTCGCCCATGCCTGGCAAAGTAAACGCGGACGGCGCAATGGTCAACAGCTGCCGGAGGCGATAAACGGTGCAGCCGGCCGCGAAGTCGCGCGGGCCGGCGATCCATGAGCAACTCGGTCGCGGGCCTGCGAAAGATCCGATCTTGCACGTCGAATGATCCCGTAATCTACTTCCGAGAAGGTCATCGCCAGCCTTTGCGATGGTTGGGACGATACATCCGTGACCGGATTGGCTACGAGCTGGCGCCCGGGAGACGGGTACCATGCGCTTGAGCGGAAGCTCGTTGAGCTTGCGGCAAACAGTGAACCGCTCGATTTGATCGGGAACGGCGGCGTTCCGAGCTTCGCCGACATGCGCGCTTGGGGACCTGATCGGAGTGTGCGAGCCGGAGTAATACGGTACCTGCTCGTTGATCACGGCTTGTCGGCCGCGGCAAAGGGGATAGAGATCCGCGGCGTGAGGATCGACGGATGCCTAAATCTGGAGAATGAGCAGGAACTGCGCGCACTCAAGCTGGACTGTTGCAGCCTTGACGACGCCGGCGGGCTGGTGGTGGACAGGGCCCGTGTTCCGGTACTGGCGATCACGAGATCCTGGCTGGCCACGTTGTCCGGGGAGGGTCTGGCGGTGCGGGGAGACCTGGACCTGCGCGGCACAAGTGTTCCGGGAGTCGTCTCGCTTCCCGGCGCGCACGTTACAGGGTCCCTGCGTTGTGAGGGCTCGGCATTAGGTATCGCTCTAGATCCCGATTCGGATCTCAACGCCCTTGTTGGCATTGCGATGAGTGTCCGCGGCGATGTCCGGCTCAGCGGCGGATTCACCGCGTCGGGGGCTGTCCGGTTGACGCAGGCGGAGATCTCCGGGTCCTTGTACTGCGGAACGGCTGATCTTGGCTGCAATAAGGAAGGTAACGGCCTGGGCGCTCGCGGGTTGCGCGTCGGCGGCAACGTGTACCTCCGCACTGGATTCGTGACCGGTGGGGCGGTCTGGCTCGGCGGGGCAGAGGTCACCGGGGAAATGATTTGCACTGGCGCACGGCTAGGCGCGAATGCCGATAACGATTCTCTCTTCGGCGACGCCATGAGGGTGGGCCGTGACCTGGTGCTGGATGACGTCCATGCCAGCGGCGCCATCCGCTTGAACCGTGCTGTCATCTCGGGAAAGCTCTCGGCGGTGTCCGCTCACGTCGGGGCAAACAAGAACAACGGCCGCGCGCTTGCTTGCGACGAGGTAGTGGTCAGAAGCCATGCCAGGCTAGCGAGGCTGACAACGTGCGGCGTGGCGCGGTTCACGCTGGGTGATGTGCTGGGGCACCTGGACTTGACCGGCGCACAGCTTCACGGTAGGGACGACGACGGCGATTCGCTGATACTCAGCCGCATGAGAGTCGGGGGGTCGGTATTCCTGACCAATGCCAGCACAACCGGCGCGGCCCTGCTCGTGCAGGCGCGCATAACCGGGCAACTGCGGTGCAACGCCGCCGATCTGGGACGGAGCAAACGCGGTACGTCACTGCTGGGCGACGCAATGCACGTTGGCGACAACGTCCACTTCGATGACGGCTTTACCGCAGCGGGTGCGGTCCTGCTGCGTCGAGCGCGGATCTCGGGCGACCTTTGCTGGGCACCGGCCCAAGCGCCGGGCGGCGAGGTTGACCTAGAGGGAGCACAGGCTCATCGCGTCAAGGACGACTGGCGTGGTGAGCGGGCCGCGAGTTGCGCATACTGGCCCACGAAAGGCACCCATCTAGCTGGTTTCAGGTACGACGGCTTCGGCTCCGATGAGCCCGCCAGCGCGGCCCAGCGAATCGACTGGATAAGTCGCCAATATCGCCCGCGTACGGGCGACGGTGGCGCCGCCAAGAACGCCTCCGATGACACGTCGTCCGAGACGCCGCGCGAGCTCGCGGACCGGCGGCTTGGCGTTCCATTCGCCACCGAACCGTACAAGCAACTGGCGGAGGTATACCGTCGCGCGGGCCAGGACGATAACGCGCGCGCCGTCGAAATCGCGAGACGGCGCGCTCTACGAACCTACGAGAATCTTGACCGTTACCACTGGACCATGAACTGGCTCTCGTACCACACCATCCGCTACGGATTCGAGACGTGGCGTGCAGCCAGATGGCTGCTAGTGCTGTACGCGACGGTCTTCGTAGGGCTATGCGCAGCCGAGCATGGCCGGGGCCTAATTATGCCAATCGACCCCACAGCAACTCACGTGCATCACGTTACAGCTGAAAACTGTCAAGGCGGCCGTTGGTACCCGTGCTTCTATCCAGCGGGTTACGCGGCCGACGTGGTCATCCCGGGAGTCAATCTGTACGAGACCGCAAGCTGGCGGCCTAGCGGAAGCGGGATGACAGCGGCAATCTGGTCGGCCACTGCGCTCGGCTGGCTCTTGACCACAGTCATGATCGTCGGATACAGCGGCCTAGCCCGCCGCGACTAGCCGGCGAGCGCAGCCACGCGGGCCTGCAGCGCCGGGTTGGTGACCTCGCGGGCTATCGCCCGGGCCAGCGGCAGGCTGGCCGGATCGCCCGCTTCAGACTGATAGATCAGCGCCCAGCCGATGAACTCGGGCAGGTCCGTCCGCAGCGCGTCTCGGTACAGGCGGCGAGCAAGCGGCATAACCAGGTCTGGCTGCTGGCACGCGGCGATCTCCAGATGCCCGAGCGCCACGAACCCGGAGACCCAGACGTAGCGGTCGGGGACCCGGTCACAGCGCCGCCGTGCATCGGTAATCCATTCCTCGGCCGCGACCGCGTCGCCGGCGTGCAGGGCCAGCAGGGCCAGGGCTCGCCCGGCCATCCCCTCCCAGCATGGGTCGCCCAGCTGGCAGGCCAGAGCGAACGCTTGCTCGGCATCATCGCGGGCCTGGTCCCACTGCCCGGCGGCGGCCAGGCAGTGCGAACGCAGCGCCTGCGGCCAGGGCAGGAAAGCATTCCACCGGTCCCGGCTGCAGATGCCGATGCTGCGCTCGGCTGCCGCGCGGGCTTCCTCAACCTGCCCGGCGAGCAGCAGGGAGCGCGCCATAACGCCAGTCGACCAGGCCTCCTGCTGGCGACGGCCCGCCGACTCCGCCGTCCGAGCCGACTCGGCCAGAAGCCGGACCGCGCTGTCGTGGTGGCCCAGGTCCGCTTCGTTCATGCCGCGGATCGCCAGCACTCCCGCCTTCAGCGCCGGATCGCCAACGGCATCGGCCTGCGTCGACGCCTCGCCCAGCGCGCGGGCCGCCGACGTGTGCCGTCCGGCCTGCAGATCCACAAACGCGAGCTCGCGCAGAATGTCCGCGGTCAGGCGCTGGCTGCCCGAGGCCCTCGCTATTGCGAGTGCGCGGTGCAGTATCACCGCTCCCTCGCCGTCGAAGCCGCGCACCGAGTGCACAAGGGCGGATCCAAGGGTCCTGAGCACATCCGCATGCAGCAGCGGGTCGCCGGCCCGCTCGGCTTCCGGGGCCGCACGCCGCAAGGTCTCGATGCCCGCGTCGGCGGATCCCGCGTCCAGGGCGGCCCTCCCGGCGCGCAGCAGCGACCCGGCGATCACAACAGCGCGCAACCCGGCGGCCGGTTCCGACGGGGCACGGGCCGCTGCGCGAAGTGCCGGGGAGGGAACGATGCCCTCCCTGGCCAAGGCGGCCTCGAACGACGCCAGCTGCACGGCAGCCCTGGCGGGATGACCGGCAGCGACCAGCGTGCGCAGCAGTAGCTCCTGCGCGCCCTCATCCAGCGGGTCCAGGGCCGCCGCGCGCCCAGCGGACTCGGCCGCCGACTCGGCCTCACCTTCAGCCAGCAGCCGTAGCGCCGCCTGGCGAAGTTCCTCCATCGACCGCGCCGCGCACCGCCCACGGGCCAGCATCAGCCACATATCGAAGGCCGGGCAGTTGCGCGGCTCGACCCCGGCCAGCAGCTCGCCGCCGATATCGGCGGCAGGCAGGGAGCCGTCCCACAGCGCCCAGACGTCCAGCCACAGCGAGCCAGGAGTCAGGCTCACCGGATCGCCGCGCAACAACCGCGGGTCCCCGCAGCAGCGGCGCAAGTCAGCCAGGCACCACCGCAGCGCCCCCAGTGGGTCGTCCGCTTCGCCGAACAGTTCCCCCGCAAGCTCTCCCCTGGTCAACGGCCGAGCGGCGAGGGCGACCCTGGCTAGCAGGGCCCAGGACTTCTGTCCGCGCGGTGGCTGCCGCGGCTGCCCGGCCCCGCTCTCGATACGCGGATGACCGAGCAGCCACACCCGCAGGCTCACCGGCAGCGGGGCTCAGCCAGCCCCGGCGGCGGCCGGCTGACCCTGCCTCTGCAGAGCATGCACGTCGGCCGTGGTGAGGCCGTTGCCAGCGATACCCCAGTCCCCACTGCCAACCTCCTCGACGAGCACCCAGGTGACCGGCCGGAGGTTCTCGCCCTCGATCTCGACCATCGTGTCGGTGATCTTTCGGATCATCTCCTGCTTCTGCTCCGACGTGAACACTCCCTCAATTACTTTGACGGTTACCATCGGCATCTTCGTTCTCCCTCCATGATGTATGCCCGCAGGTGGACCGTCTCGTGACACCGTGTGAAACTACGTGTGACCGGAGACGACCGCTGGCAACGCCATCAAGGCCGCCTCGGTCAGCGGCGCCGCTGGTACTCAAGCTGGAGTCCGCTGCTGAAGGCGGTGCTGGACAGCAGGTCGAGCGAGCGGGACTTGCCGACGTCCTCGAATAGCCGAGCGCCCTCGCCCGCCAGGTAAGGGACCAGGGTCACGCGGTACTCGTCGATCAGGTCGAGCCGCGCGAGCGACCGCCAGAAGCTGATGCCGCCGTGGACCACGATGTAGCCGTCGCCGCCCCGGCGGATCTGCTCGACCTCCTGGCCGAGGTCGCCGCTGGCGATGGTGGTGTCGGCCCAGTCGGCGGATTTCAGCGTGCGGGAGAACACCACCTTGCGTCCGGCGTTGAGTGGCTCGGCGTTCGGATCGTCGGTGGCGGTCGGGAAGTAGCTGGCCATGCTCTGATAGGCAACCCGGCCCATGATGTGCACGTCCGCGCCCGCATAAAACTCGCTGCCCCTGGCGTCTTCCGCCGGGTCGTCCGGCAGGTCGCGGCAGAACTGGAAGAACTCCGTGCCCTCGGTGGCGATCAGACCGTCGAGCGAGTAGTCGAACACCCGGGCTATCAGCTTGCGCATCTCGGAGCTCCTTAGTCTCAGGCAGGGCGGGGATTCTAGTTTCATGGGAACGGAGCCGGGTCGGGAACAGCGCCCGGTGTCGGTTACGAAGATCTTTCGGAGCACGCTGGCTCCGATTCAGCTCGTTCGGACGGATCCCAGCATCCAGGCTCGCTCTGACCGGCGATGGGATACTGCGTGTATGCCGACGTTACCTGACATAGGCACGCTTCTCGTGCGGACGGACTTCACCGATGATGACGCCTGGAATCAGGTGCGTGATGAAGCGACGCGCGAATACGGGCCGGACGGATTCCGCGCATACATCGAGCCTGTCAGCGATCCCGAGTGGGACGGAGCGAGCTGGGAAGCCGTGAAGGCCGCGGCTCCGGCGGGTGATGAGGGGCCGAGCGTGCTGTTCATCGCCGACAGCACCACGCTCGCGTCGCCCGAGCATCCGGTCCTGGTGGTAGACCTGCAGGACAAGATCCTTTCCACGGCGGAGTTCCCCGAGATCGCGGGCCGCACGCCGTTCCGGTGCGTCCCGCCCGCGCTATGGGACGTGGAGAACAACCTGAGCATCGCCAACCTGGACTGGGAGGACTACGCCGACCGGTGCGAGGGCGGTCTCTATCGCGGCTTCGAGCTCCCGCCCGGGCCTACCGCCGAGGAGAAGGCTGAGGCTGAGCGGCAGGCACGACTGGAGGAGCTGCGCAGACAGGAGCAGGAGTGGCTGGCTGCGGAGCTGAGGTACTGGGGCGGAAGGCTGCCAAGCGATCGGATCCGCGCATCAGCAGGTAACGCCCGGTCCATGGCGCGCCTCGACCTGAGCCTGGCTGAAGGCATCGCCGGCGCGAGCCCGGACACCCAGCGCTCGATCGCGCGCTGGGTGGCTGGCCGGGCGTACGAAGTCGCCGGGATAGCCCACCTCGACTGGGTCGCGCCCGCACTGCAAGCCCTCGACCAGGGGCAGGAGTTGCCACCGCCGTTCGACGACCGGCAGCAGGTGCGGCGGAGGCTCCTCTCCGACCCGCGTGTACCGCGGACGACCGTGGTATCGATCGACGGCCGGATCCCCAACATGCGGCGATCCGCCATGGCCCTACCAGCGCCGTACGAGGCCGCCAGAACCGATCCGCTGGATGCCGCGCTCCGAACGCTTTACGCCGCCGTCGTGACGGCCGGCCGCGACGAATATCCCGCCTTTCTCGAAGAAGTCCGCCGCACCTACGGCCTGTGAGGTCCGGTTGCTGGCGCCGCCAGCAAGCGCAGTCAGAACCTGCGACCATCAAGTCCGCGACGGCGGCTCCCGCGCGGTCGGGGAGCGCTGCCCACACAGCCGCTGCTGAGCCCGTTCCCGCCGGAGCAGCTGGCCGAGGTACTGGACGCCGTGGGCGGCGCGATCGACGCGATCGGGGGCAGCTTCACCCTGCCGTACACCACCCTGGCGATCAGCGCAAAGCGGACCGCGACCCGGTGACCCACACCCGCTCGCCGGCCGGGCTGTAGGGAGGGAGTTGACCAATGCTGCGCGCCTGCGGCTGGTCCGGCACGCTATGCCCGCCCACGGACCCTTAGTCCCGCCGACGGAGCGGGAGGGACGGCAGGTGGGACGGCCGTTTGTGCGAGGTGCGGCGCCAGCTTCTGTTGCCACGGGACTGTACTGGTGCCTATCATCCCGAGGCGGGGCGACGGGAGGCACGAGTGACACGGCTGTACCTCGCCCGGCACGGTGAAAGCGACGCCAACGTGCAGCGCGTGTTCGCCAACCGCGGCGAAGGGCCGCCGCTGACCAACCGCGGCCGCCAGCAGGCCAGCGCGCTGGCCCGGCAGCTAGCCGGACACGGAATCCAGCACGTCTACGCGAGCCCGCTACTGCGCGCCCGCCAGACCGCCAGCATCGCGGCCCGCCGGCTCGGTGTCCCGTGCACCACCAGCGAGGCGCTCCGCGAATACGACGTCGGCAGGTTCGAGGGCACTGCCGCCGAGGAAGGCTGGCAGGCCTACGAGCAGACACTCGCGGACTGGCTGCTGCGCGGCCGCTCGGCCTCCAGTACTGGCGGCGGCGAGAGCCTCACCGACATCGAGTGCCGGTTCGTGCCGTTCATCGACGGGCTGCGCCGCCAGCCTGAGCTGTCAGCCTGCCTGCTGGTAGGCCATGGCGGGCTGTTCCGCGCCATGCTGCCGCGGGTACTGGCGAACGTATCCTGCTCGTTCTCCCACCGCCACGTCCTCAGTCACGTCGCCGTGGTGATCGCCGACGATGACCGGGGCGCCCTGGAGTGCCGGCAATGGGACGATCGCATCGTCGCCCCGGGGAGCCATCTCGCCGAGTGACGCCCGACCAGCCTGTCGATATGGCCAGCGCTGGGCCCGCACATGACGGCGACGGACCGTGCCGTTAGCAAATGAAGGCCAGAGGCCGTTTCTCTGCTTAAGAAACGGCCTCTGGCCTTGGTAGCGCGGGGCAGGATTTGAACCTGCGACCTCTGGGCTATGAGCCCCCCTCATTCCGTTCATGCGTGCCTTGTCCGCTACTGCGCAGGTCGTATAGTGGCTGGTAGATTACTGTTTTCGATGACGTGAACTGGCACGAGATGACTTTTGATGATGCAGGTCGACGGTCAAATCACGGTCAAACGATCATGGAGGGTCCAGCGGCGTGGGTTACTTGCGCATGCGCGTCGGGCGTGACGGCAGGGCGCGCTACACCGCCTACTACTGGGACATCAAGGGCCGGGAGCGCTCGGCCGGAACGTTCGGCAGCAAGAAGGAAGCCGACAGGGCCTGGCACCGGGCCGAGGCCAATCTCGCCGAGGGACGAATCGGTGACCCGGCCAGGGGCCGGATGACGTTCCAGCGCTACGTCGAAGACACCTGGCTGCCCAACCATGTGGTCGAGCTGACCACCCGCCAGAGCTACAGCTACTCGATCTACAAACACCTCATGCCCGAATTCGGGCCGATGCGGATGGTCGAGATCCTGCCGGAGCATGTGCGCGCCTGGGTGGTCCGGCTCTCCGCCGACGGGATCTCCCCCAAGACCATCCGCAACAACAAGGCCATCCTCAGCGTGATCTTCTCAACGGCCCTGAACGATCAGGTGACCTTCCTACACCCGTGCCGGGGCGTCAAGACGCCGACGGTGCCGGTCAGGCCGCGCACGATCATCACCCCTGGCCAGTTCGACGCGTTGTATCAGGCAATGTCGGATGCCACTGCCCGGTTGATGATGGAAACCGCCATCGAGAGCGGCCTGCGCTGGGGCGAGCTGTCCGAGCTGCGGGTTCGGGACCTAGACCTGCTCACCGCCATCCTGACGGTCAGCAGAGCGGTCATCGAGGTGAGCCCCGGGTTTCATCCTGAGGGCGGGCGCTTCCTTGTCAAGGATTACCCCAAGGACAAGGAGTACCGTCGGCTCAAGCTCAGCACGCAGATCGCCCGCAAGCTCCGTGCTCACGTCACCGATCGTGGCCTGGGCCGCGACGATCTTCTGTTTCCCGTCCCCGCCGGTAGCATCCCCGCCACAGCGTCAGCTACTGCATCAGCTCCCGGAGGGCTCGGGCTAACCGAACGAAACGACAAGGGACGCCGATACCGGCACGGCAGCCTGAGCGGATACGCAGCGGGAAAGTGCCGGTGCCAGAGCTGCAGGGGCGCCTACGCCGCCTACCGGGCAGGACGGCGGGCGGCAGGCAAGGACGATCCTCGCCGCAGTCGCTCCCGCGAAACCGACGGGCACATCCCGGCTGACTGGTTCCGACGCCAGGTCTGGGAGCCTGCCGTGCAGGCCGCTGGACTGGGTATCCGAGTGCGCATTCATGATCTTCGCCACGTACATGCCTCGTGGGTGCTCGCTGGCGGTGCCGACCTGCAAGTTGTCAAGGAGCGGCTCGGCCACGGCAGTATTGCCACCACCGAGAAGTACCTCCATACGCTGCCCGAAGCCGACCAAACGGCTCTGGATGCGCTGTCCCGGATCCGCGGCCGCGTCGCCGAGAGCACCGTCCAGCACCAGCAGAGAGACACTGAGAGCATGAGCGCGATGGGATATGCAGCAGTTCGGCCCTACACGGTTCCTGACACCCTCGAGGAACTCACCGGTCCTACCGGCGGGGTGATAGAGCTGCCCGGTCACCTGGACTGGGGGCCTCGCCGAGAGTACAACCTGGACGACTTCAGCGACTCGCGGCTGCTGTACATGCGCGTCATCAGAGAGAGCACGCACGTGGAGGACCTGCGCCGGTTCCTCAACGCCCAGGTCCTGGAGCGACTGTGGCCACAACTCATCTTGCCGGCGCGGGTTCGCGCGCTCTGGCAGGACCGGTTCCCATGCCTTGACCAAGCAGCCTAAGTGGACGCCTTTCACGAGCGCCTAGCGCACATCGCGCTGGCGGCTGCTTCAGATCTCGGGTTTGCGCTCGCAGGTGGCTACGCAGTTCAGGCGCATGGCTTCCTTACCCGTCCGAGCGAGGACGTGGACCTGTTCACCTCGGCGGAGCGCACAGACTTCGGCGACGGCGTTGCCACAATCAAGTCCGCGTACGAGAAGAACGGCTTCACGGTCCGCATCGACGTCTGCAGCGATCATTTCGCCCGGCTGTGGGCGACAGACACGCAGTTCGGCGAGTCAGGCAAGGTTGAGCTCGCCGCCGACATCCGCAGCAAAGCGCCCGTCACTATGAGCATCGGGCCGGTCGTGCACGTGGACGACGTCGCAGGCGGCAAGATGGAAGCACTCTTCACCCGCGCCGAGGCACGGGACTTCATCGACATAGACGCAATGGCCACCAGCGGCAGATTCACCCGGATCAAGCTCCAGGAGCTCGCCGCCAGCAGGGACGCCGGCTTCGATCTTCGAGTTCTCGCCGACATGCTCGCAGTCATCGACATCTATCCTGACGCCGAGTTCTCCGGCTACGGCCTAGGAACCGGGCAGATCCAGCAGATGCGAGCGCGGTTCGCTGATTGGCGGTCCGAACTGCTCCAGCAGCCAGGTCCGAACGGCGCGTAAGGTATAACTCAGTCGGTTGGCTAGGTCACAATATGTGACCGCAGCACGTGCCATCGCGAACCGAACCGCCGATCTGCGGGGCCGAACCTGTGCGGCTCCACGAACCGCGGCGGATGCCGATCCGGTCGATCTGCGCTGCCGCGACTCGCGCGCTCATGCCCGATGTGAGTGACTGTCCGATCATCAGTATTAGGTCGGTGATTTTCGTGCCCGACGACCCCCGGGCATACGCTGGGGACAGAGAAAACGGCCCGCATAGCTGAGAATGCCCAGCTAGGCGGGCTGTTTTCGCGGATGGTGGCTGGTCCGGGGGTTCCCGCAGCAGCGGGCGGCTAGTGGCCTAGTTCGCTGGTGAGCCGGAAGCCGGCCGGCACCGGCGCGGGCACGAGTTCGGCGAGGTTCGCGTTCGTGTCTGGCAGCACCGAGATGGCCTGTGACAGCTGTACCTGTCCACCGGGACCGGTGGTCTCGATGCGGGTCGGCAGGTAGGTGGCCGGGTCGATCCACATGGTTTCCGACACCGGCAGCGTCGGCCGGACCGTGGGGCCGATCCCGAGTTCGGCTCCCGGCACGAAGTCCGGCCCGATGAACAGGACAGGCCGCTCGTAGTCGGCGCTGTGGGCCGGCCAGGTCGCCGTGATCTTGATCATCGGATGGCCGGCCACGGTCACGCGGGTGATCGTGCGCTGCGGCTCTGGGGGCGAGGAGGTTCCGGGCGCGCTGCCAGGCGGCCCCAGGATGGCCTCGACCGCGGTCCGCAGGCTGGGCTCGTTGCCGCCGTACTGGCTCAGCGCGATCGAGTCTGTCTGCCAGGTGCGGCTGGCGTAGTAGACGAACCGGCGGACCCGCATGCCGTCCGACAGCACGGCCGAGGCGTCGGCGATCAGCATGCCGCCGGGCCCGAGTTCCTGCTCACGGTCGGACAGGCCCCGGACCCAGGCGCGGACCGTGACCGGGTTGCTCGCCACGGTCCCGGCCGGGAAAGTAGTGTCGACGTACAGAATGCCGTTAGCGGCGCCCGAGAGTGCCGTGCTGGTACGGTAGGCCACCGTCTGGATGCTGGGGGTCGCGGGCCGGGCGGCCGCGGGTGCGTGGTGCACGGCGCTGCCATGCGGTCGTGCGGTCGTCGCGGCAAGCATGCCCGCCGCTAGTGCCGCCGTAAGGCAGGCCGCCGCCGCCGCGGTGATCGCGACCTGGGCCCGCGGCGATGCCGCAGTGCGCCGGCGTCGGGCCCGGCGGTCGGAGGCAGG
>JASHOV010000299.1 GCA_030038495.1 Streptosporangiaceae bacterium | reverse complement strand
CGCGTCCCCGTCAGCCAGCCGGGCCAGGATCGCCCGCCTGGTCGGGTCCGCGAGCGCCCCGAAGATCACGCTAAGCTGATCCTCGGCCATTACTTAACCACCTTGTTAATTAACGAGTTAGTTAACCGTAGCCGAGTGGGGCAGCCGGCGTCAAGTCCCGCCGGCTAGCGCGCCCAGAGGGCTCGGCCCGACTCTTCCTTCGTTCCGTGGCCGCAAATACGAACATTTCGTCCGACGGAGCCCGCCTAGCGGAGGAAAAGTTGATACGGCGCGCCGCAGGTCGGTCTTGGCGCGGTCGGTCTCGGTGCCGGCCCGCTGGGGAGCCCCTATCGGGCTACCGGGATCCAGCCCAATGGCTCGCCGTCGGGGCTTTGCCAGTGAACCGCGGGCCCGGCGACCTCCAGCACGTCGGCCAGCCAGTACGTCTCGTCCGGGCTCCAGCCCGCGAGCACCGAGCATGCCGCATCGGCCTCCACCGAAATGGCCCGGCCCGCCGTCGTCAGGTAACCGCCGACACTCAGGTGAATCGCGTCGTAGTCGGCGGCGACCGCCGGATAGTCGGGGACCAGCCACTTGCCGGATCGCCCGGTGGTCTTGAACCAGTCATGCCACCGCGACCTGGTGACCTCTATTGGGTAACGGGCCACCAAATTAGCCCAGTCGGCCGGTCCGCGGATCTCCAGTACTTTTGCGTCCGCATTTGCCTCGACAGGCCAGCACACGGCCTCCCGCCAGCCCATCGAGTCCTCGATGAGGCGCAGGCCAGCCGGACCCCGGCGGGTCAGCGAGCGGGTAGTAGCGAAGATTCCCGTGACGTTCGGCGTCGACCACCAGTCGCCCGAGTAATTCGCCGCCGGATCGGACGGCCGCGAGACCGACCTTCGCTCGTCGGCCAGCGTGCTTTCCCGCCACTGGCGAAGGCCGCGCGGGGCGCCGGTGAGCTGCGGCGGCTCGTCGCTGCCCTGCTCGCCGTCGAAGACGAACTCGATGAACTGCTGGCGGTACCGATCGAGCGGACCTGACCACCAGCGGGCCGCGGGCGCGGCGGTGAGCGAGCGCGCTACGGGAATGAGCACGGCGGACATGGACGGATCCGCGAGCACCGCGTCGACCTGGTCCGGCGGCTGCCAGTACATGGCGCTGTCGGTTGCCCCGGCCAGAGCCATCAGCAACCTCGCGTCCGCGTCGGATCGGGTAACCGCCGAATCGGCTCCCGCGGCCAGGCGCGTCAGCTCAGGGCCCAGCTTCTCCGCGGGCACCCGGCCGAGCGTGAAGCACAGGTCACGCAAGGCCGGATAGGACTCGATCTCCGGGTCGTCGCCATTGAACGGACTCACTAGCTCGAAGCAGGCCCGCCGGCCGCGGGGACCGCCGAGCAGGTCGTCGGCAACTTCAGGCCACGCCACTGGGTCTACGCTACGCGGTCCGGCCGGACCGCGGTAAAAGGTCAGGTCACCTGGCGCGGGTCGACCCCGATGCCACCCGCGGCACTGCTCTCGTACGCCGCGAGCGCGAACCGCAGCACGTCGACGGCCTCCTCGGCGCTCCACAGCAGCGGGCCGTCGCCGGTCTGCAGCCAATTTAGCCAGTGCCGTCCCGAGTCGCGGAAGCTGCTACCCCAGTCGTCGTCGAGCGCATGATAGCTGCGCATCTCGCCGGCGGAGTAGACCTCCATTACCGGCTGCTGAATGCCGCGGCCGGTGCAGCGATTGACCCGGGCGAAGCCCTTCGAGCCGGTGATCTCCCACCGCTCGTCGTTGGTGTAATAGTCCGAGCGCAGGTACATGTCGGGCGCGACCGTGATGTCCCAGCCACCGCGCACGCCGTTCTCGTGCTCCCAGGTGATCATCGTCGGCGCATCCAGGAAAATGGGGTCACCGATCACCGTGTTCCCGATCCAGGCACGCACCTCGCGGATAGGCCCGAACAGCCAGATCGCGGTGGACAGCTTGTGCCACCCGTCGTCGAAGACCATGATGCCGCGGCCGAGCTTCATCTGCTCCATCTGCCACTCGAAGCTGGACCACGGCACGTCCCAGCCGCCCAGGCCGGTGCCGACCATCTTCATGTGGTAGCCGACGATGTCGCCGATCTCGCCCGACTCGGCGACGGCCTTGAGCTTGTGCAGCGGCTGGTAGAAGAGATAGTTCTCCATGATCCGCAGGATCCGGTCGTTGGCCTCGGCCGCCTTGAGCATCCGCCGCGCCCCGGCCAGATCGTTGCACATCGGCTTCTGGCAGTTGACGTGCCAGCCGTTCTGCAGTAGTTCCTCGACCCCCTCGACGTGCAGCGGGATCGGCAGCAGCGACTCGACCGCGTCGACCTCCACCCCGCTGGCCGCCAGTTCGGTGATGGAGGGGAACGTCGCCGCGTCGGGCCAGTCCGCCTGCCGCTGGGCGCGGCGTTCGGGATCTGGGTCAACGAGCGCGACCACCTCGACGTCCGGGTTTCCGACATAGCCGCGAACGTTCAGGTCATAGATGCGGCCCAGGCCGACAAACGCGGCACGGACCGGACGGTTGTAGGGCGCGAATGCCACAGCGCAGCCTCCTCGGGCACAGCGATGGAGGCAGCTGCCGCCATTTCGGGCATAGTAGCCGCCCGGCCGCCAAAAGGGAGTGTTTCTTTAGCTGACCTTGGCCAGCCAGTCGCGGTAAGAGGTCGCGAACGGCTCCGCGTTCGCACTGATCGCGTCGCGCAGCCAGGCCGCCGCCTGCTCGGCCTGGCGGATGACATCGGCCGGATACGCGTAGCGAACCTGGTGCTCCGCGAACTCGTCCTCGTCCAGGATCAGGACCTGCCCGGTCTCCCGCATCCGGACGACGTCCAGATCGAGATCCACCATCGTCACCTCGTCACCGCTGGGCCATTGCGGCGGCGTGTTGATGTCGCAGTAGATCTCGGTCCTCGCCGGCGCGGCGTTGAACAGCGCGGTCCACCACTGGCCCGCCGGGATGAGCTGGGCATACGACTGCTCGATCACCACCGGCGGCTCGCTGCCGCGGCGCGAGAGTGATCGTGCCCGCGCCCCGACCCAGATGCCGTGCTCATCCTCGCCGAGGTACAGGTTCGTCGAGTGCCAGTGCAGGCTGCCGTCGAACTTTGTGTACACCACGCGCACGTCGGCTCTTGTCATGATCCGAAACCCTATGCGCTAGCGGCATTCCCCGCCGGTTACGTGATCATGGTAAATTTTCGCGAACAACGGTCGTTTGAGTTGACAGCGTTTAGCATCGCGCTGCATACTGATGTATGTAAACAGTGTTAACGCAGACAGGAGCCCGGCAATGAGTTTCGACCTTCCGAACGTCCAGGACGCGATCATCGCCATCTCCACGATCGCTGGCGTCGCAGTCCTCTTCGCGCTCGCCTTCATCTCCGTATCGGCCGTCCTGAGCCGCGGCTCGCGGCGCACCGGCAAGCTCGCCCCGGTGAACGCCGACTTCGCGCACCCGGTCGCGACCGACCGCACCCCCGAGTTCGCACACCCCGTCGCGACCGACCGCACGCCCGAGCTCGTCTCGCGGTGACGCCGGATCACCCGGTCACCGGGAGCCCGCCGCGTTGAGGGGCGACGCCATAGGCGCCGCCCCTCTTCGCATGTGCGCCTACTCCAGGTCGAAGGCCGGCGGATAGGCGAGCGGCCCGGTCGAGACCTTCCGGATGATCGCGATCACCCGCGGCGGGCGGACGGCTCGTCGAACGGCAGGCCGTCCCGGTCGCCGGCCACCCGGAACAGGACGCTCGCCCAGGTACGGAACGGCCGCCACGCCTCGGCCAGCCGCCGGATCTCGTCGGTGTCCGGCGTAGCCGCAAGTCCGTAGTAGCGCCGCAGGTAGCCGGCCAGCCGCGGCTCACCGACCGCGGCCGCGTCCTTCACTCCGGTCGAGCGCAGGTACACCAGCATCGCGTACACCGGCCCGAGTCCCTTGATCCGCCGCAGATCCGCCATCGCCTCCTCCGGCGGCATGGCCGCGAGCCTGGCGGCCTCGAGCCTGCCGTCCAGCGCGGCCTGCGCCACGCCGTGCAGGCGCGACAGCCTGGTCTCCTCGATACCGGGAAACGACGAGACCTCAAGCAGCCGCTCCGGCAGCGGGAACGCGGGCTCGTCGCGCCCGGCGAGCTCGAACGCCTGCCCGGCGGCGAACGAGAGCCTGCGCCGGATCGCGGTCGCCTGCGAGCGATGCCGGCGCTGCGCGATAATCGCCCAGGCTGCGGCCTCGTAAGGCGAGTGGAAGAGCACCGGCCGCAGGCCCGGCAGGGCCGCCTGGATGGCGCCGAGCACGGGGTCGGCGCGGCCAGCCGCAAGCCAGCCCGCGGGGTCAGCGTCGACGGAGAGGATGCGCCGGATCTGCGCCCGCGCCGCCGCCGGGTCGGCGTCGCCGCTGACTTCGACGGCCAGGTTGCCGTCGGAGGTCTGGCACAGCACCGCCGCCCCGTGATGCCGGAGGTCATCGGCGACGAAGGCCAGGCGCAGGACATGCTCATCCGGCAACGGCCGGCCCGTGTTCGGACCGAAGCCGAAACTTGCGGCGGCGGCCAGCGAGAACGGCCCGTCCACCTTCATCGTCACCCGCGCTGTCATTCGGCCCCTCCGTCGTGACGCCGCGTCCGTGCGGGCGGGGTCGGCCCGTGCGGCGACGTTCCCAGGTATAACGTGAGGTACTGACAGCGGTTACTCGGGCGCCGAGCGGGGGCCCAGGCTCATCTCGGCCAGCGCGATCAGGCCAGTGCGCAGGGCCGCGACCCCGGCCGCGGACACGAGGCTCTCGAGCTCGGCGTCGACGGCGACCGCGGCCCGCCAGGACACGGTCGCGGCCGCCTCGCCGCGCTGCGTCAGCCGGATCAGCATGCGGCGGCGATCCTCGGTGTCGACCCTGCGCTCCAGGTAGCCGCGCATCACCATGGTGTCGATCAGCTGGCTGACGGCCTGCTTGCTGATGCCGAGCTCGCGGGTCAGATCGGTCAGCGGCGAGGTGTTGTCATAGGTGCGGGCGAGCACATACGCGCCGTTGCGCGGGATGTCGTCGAAGCCGGCCTCGGCGAACGCCGCGCGGACCGCGTCACCGTAGGCACCGCGCGCCGCCCGGAGCAGGCCGGGAATGCCCATCGCGGCGAACCGGGACTCGCTTGTCATGGCTGGCACTCTACTGATCACTTAAATGGATTGTCAAAGAACTTGACTATCAGCATGCGCGGCGGCTGGTGCCGCGCCAGGGCGCACGGGCGAGCACGACCCCCTCGACCCGAGCCGCGCCGCCCTCGCTGATCAGACAGTCGGCGATCGCATCGAGCTGCCCGCCGGTGGTGCAGATGTCGTCGTAGACGAGCACGAACTTGGCCGAGGTTCTGGCCGGATCCGGCACGCTGAGCACGGCCCGCAGGTCCGCCGCGCTGGCGCGCTTGAACCACGCCTCGCCGTCGGCGGAACTGAGCGTGGGCGCGGACTTCACGACTGCTCGCGGGGACGAGGTGTCGAAGCGCCAGCGCGGCGCTGAAGCCGGGCGCCCGGCGGCTTCGGCCGCCGCGGCGTCCAGCACGGCCTCGGTATGCGCGAACAGCTGACCGCCGGGGCCGACGAAACTCGGATTGGCCACAATCAGGTCGGGCTGGTCCGCCGGGAGCGTCTGGTCCAGCCAGGCCAGCAGCAGCCGGCCTAAGATCACCGCCCAGTGCCTGGCGCCGCGGTACTTGTAGTCGTTGATGACCCGGCGCAGCGGTCCGGCCTGGTAGCCGATCGCGTGGATGCGGCCGACCTGCCGCCGCTGGCTGCGGCACAGCTCGTTCGGGCAAACCCCGCCGGCGTCGACCCGCTGGCCGCACACCGCGCAGGCGGCTGGCGGTATGAGCTGCAACTGGGGCCGCGCGCAGGCCATGCACAGCTGCGCCGGGCCGGCCTGAAGGCGTGCGCAGCCGCGGCAACTGGGGAACACGGCAGTAGGCGGACCATTCATCGCACCGCCGAGGCTATTGGGAGATGCCGACAGTCAGGACCGGGCACCAGCTCGCATCGAGCAGGGTGTGTCCGGGCGCGCCCCGCGTCAGGTCGCTCGAACCGGCTGGCCGGGCAGCGCCCCGGCCACGATCTCGCCGTCCCTGACCACCGGCGTGCCGTTGACGATCACATGCCGGATCCCGGTCGACGGGCGGGTACTGGCCGCATAAGTGGCCTGATCGCTCACCGTCGCGGGGTCGAACACCACGATGTCGGCGTCGCTTCCGGCCCGCAGGCGGCCCTTGCCGCGCATGGCCGGGACGCGGTCCTGGAGCAGCCGCGCGGGCAGCAGGCTGGAGCGGCGCAGGGTCTCGGTGAGGCCGAGCGGGCCGCCGGGGCCCGCCAGCATGCGCAGCGACCGGCAGAACGTGCCCGCCGTCCGCGGATGGGTCACCGCATCCGCGCGCAGCGGCCAGCTCATCGGATCCGGCGCCGCCCCCGACCAGGTGAGCGGCATCGCGTCGCTGGCAATGATCGAGTCGGGGAACGTCAGCGAGCGCATCATCAGCGCCAGGTCCGCCTGATCGTCTTCATCCAGTTGCTTGATGATGACCAGGCCGCCGGGATCGGTCGCACGCAGCTCGCGCAGCCGGTCGACGCTGGCCACGCGCTCGCCGGTCGGCGCGTAGGTCAGCGACTGCGGGGTCAGCCCCCGCTCGCCGAGCCGCTCTGGGGCGAGGAACGCGGCCCCGATCCCGGTCATGCCCGAGCCATACGGGTAGGCCTCGATCGTCACGTGCGAGCCCGCCTGCTGGGCGCGGCCGACGAGCCCGAGCACGCGGTCGATGTGCCGCTGAGTCGTGCTGTTGATATGGCAGTAGTGCATCTGGGCGCCGGTCTCGCCTGCCGCCCGGACGATCTCCTCGGCACCGTCGATGACACCGCCGGGCACAAACTCGATGATGTCCCGCGAGTGCGTGAACGTCGGCGCCCCGGCCGCCGCCGCGAGCGCGGCAACCCGCAGGTACTCGTCCGGGCCGCTGCCGGGCGCGTACCCGACCAGCAGGCCGATGCCGATGGCGCCGTCGGCGAGGTCGGCCGACAGTCGCTCCAGCATCGCGGCGATCTGGCCCGGCGTCGCCCGCTGCTGCGCGGCCGGGGCGGACAGGCTCGCCAGGAGGCGGTCGAGCCGGCCGCCGAGGTCGACCCCCGCGACGGTCTCGACCCGGACCATCGCCCACGAGGCCGCGAACCCGTAGTTGACGGGCCTGCCCTCGGCCGCGGCCTGGCGGTACGCGGACGAGACCGGGGTAACGCCGGCTTCCAGTTCCAGTGCCGTCGTTACGCCGTCGAGCGCCTGAAGACGCAGGCCCGCGATGCCGTTGACGTGGCTGTGCACATCGATGAAGCCAGCCGTTACGACGTGGCCGGAGGCGTCGAGTTCCGCGCGTGCCGGTCCGAGGCCGGTGCCCACCGCGGTGACGCGGCCGCCCGCGATCGCGGCATCGGCAACCGAGTCAAAGCCGCTCTCGGGGTCGATGACGCGGCCACCGCGCAGGATAAGGTCCGCAGTCTGCTCCGGCGAGGTCATCACGGGAGCATACCGGCACGGTGTTGGCGGCCAGGCCTAGCCCGAGCGGCCGGGCGCGAACGCGCTGGCGTCGAGCCGCCGTCCTACTTGTACCGGTAGCGGCCCGACTTGGTCGCTTTGCTCGTCCCGCCGGCCGCGCTGATGGTGACTTCGACGGTGCCCGATCCGGCCGGCACCGTGACCTGAATCTCGGTCGCGGAGACCACGCGGATCCTGGTTCCCTTCTTCTTGCCGAACAGAACCGACCTGACCCCGATGAAGTTGCTGCCGCGGATCGTCAGCCTGTTCCCGCCCCGCCTGCTGCCACTGGCCGGCGACAGTGACCTGACCGAGGGCGCGGCGACGACCTGGTAGCGCGTGTGGGACGTCACCTGGCTGAGCGTGAGGTCCTCGACCGACATCCGGAGGGTAACGGTGCCGGTCCGCATCCCCGGCATTCGGACCGTGCACCTGGTCGTGCTGCTGCAGGACGCGGTCAGCCGGTCGGAGCCGACCTCGAGGACGTCCGCGCCCGCGATCGGCAGGTATCCCGTACCCGTGACAGTTATCGTCTCCGCCCGGCCCGACGGACCCTGGCCGGGCGAGACACCGGTGATCGTCGTGGTCACCAGCCTGGTCGCGTAGGCCGCGCACATGAGCGCAGCGAGACCCGGATAGTACGTGCTCGGCTCGCCGTTGTTGACGTCCAGCCCGCCGACGATCGGCGTGCCCAGGCCGCTGGCCATGTCGTATCCGGTGGTCGCGGGGTACAGGCCGCCGGTGTAGCCGGACGGCGTGTAGTCGTTGTCCCCGCCCGTCACGTCGTACAGCGCCTCGGGGACCGATGATCCGCCGTAGATGTAGGAGTGCGCGGCCGCCGCGACGGCGTAGAGCCCCGCGGGCCGCGCCCCGGCGTCACCCGAGCCGTAATCCGCGCAGAACGGCGATGCGTCGATCAGCGCCGATACCGCCGCCCAGAGCGGCGCGGCCGCACTTGTCCCGCCGTAGGAATTCCAGGATCCGTCGTAGTAGATGACATAGCCCGTCTGCGGATCGGCATCGGCCGATACGTCCGGCACCTGCCGCACATACGGGACCCCCGTGGATGTGCAGGCAGTGCTGGTCGCCGAGTAACCGCCGGACAGCAGCCCGGGAATGGACGACTGGTCCTGATAGGCCGGCATGCACCACTCGGCTGACAGGCCGCCGCCGCCCGCGCCGTTTTCGATCGCCGAGTCGTTCCAGACGCTCTCCGAGAATCCGCCGTCCGCGGCTGCACTGAGGGAGGTGCCGCCGACGCTTACTACGTACGGCTGGCTGCCCGGATCGTCCACCGACAGGTCCGCCCCGTGCGTCGTGCCCTGATCCCCGTAGCAGTCGGTCGATCCGTCGTCGCCGGCCGCGGCGAACACCGTCTGCCCCTGCGCCGCGGCCTGCTCGAAGACTGTCTGCTCCGACTGGAGCAGGGAGGAGTCGCTGTCCAGCTCGCACAGTCCCCAGGACGTGGACACCACCTGGTCCTTGTCGGCGGTGACGATGGCCGAGTACAGGTCGTAGGCGGCCGCATCGGTACCGTTGTTCGGCTCCTGGTACACGTCGATCGCGGCGTCCGGCGCCAGCCCCATGACGTCCTCGATATCCAGAGCCGCCTCGCCGCTCCCTGATCCCGTTCCCGCGCCCCCATCCACCTCGGTGTAGGTAACCGGTGTGGAGAGGCCGTAGCAGGACTCGTAGGCGGAGATGTCGCTGGGCGAATCGGGCTCGAACTCCGCCAGCGCGACGTGCACACCCTGGCCGAGGTCTCCCATTCCGTACAGCGGCGACATCTCGTAGTACCCGGCCAGTTGGTCGGCCGTGTAGCTGCCCTGACTGGCCGCCGTGTCCGCCGCCGCCGCGCACGGCTGCGGGCCGGCCGCGGACGTGGCGGCGGCGACCCCCGGCCTGCGGAGCCGGGCGCGCGCGCCGGTACGGACCGGAGCCCGGATCGATGGGCGGATCGCCACACTCCGCGGGTGATAGACGTTGCTGAGTCCGAGAACCCCCTCGACATAGGGAACGGCGGCCGCGGGCACGCTGGGCGCTCGGGCGTTCGCGAATGCCGTGCGGCCGCCGGCGAGCCGGTACTGAGTGAGGCCGACATTGAGGGCTCGGTCGACCGCTGCCGCGGTGCCGGTCACCGGGATGGACAGCCGGCTGGCGGCGACCGGACCGGGGTCGAGTCCGGCCGCGCGCAGCGAGCTCGTCACCGCCTTGATCTCCGCCGCGGTTGCCCCGAACCGGGCGGCGAACTGACCCGGCCGCAGGAAGTGGTGGAAGTCCGGCGATCGCCGGTCCGACAGGCCGGCCAGGAACGCGGTGAGAGCCGCCTGGTCGGGCACGCGGAGCGTCACCTCCAGGCGCATCCGCGTCGGCCCGGCTAGCGC
>JASHOV010000298.1 GCA_030038495.1 Streptosporangiaceae bacterium | reverse complement strand
CCTTGCCGCCCTGTGCCGCCAGCACCACCGCGCTAAACAAGCCCCCGGCTGGCACCTCAAACAAACCCGGCCCGGCATCCTGACCTGGACCACTCCCGCCGGCCGCAGCTACACCACCAGCCCCGAGCCCTACCCCATCTGACCCGCCCGAGAAGCTGGCGAACTGCTCTGTCGCAGCCGGCATGGGCGCCCTTGCGAGCAACTAGAAACGTCCGCGCAGGCGCGGGGCCGGATCCGGCCGCGAGCGCCCTGAGCGCGGTAGCGCGCGATGCCATCGCACTGTCCACCACCCGTGCCGACTTATATCGGCGTCAGCGGCGGCGGCTCAAGTGGGATCGGCGGTGGCGGCGGCTGCCCGAACGCTGCCTCGGCCGCTGACATGGCGCCATAGTCGGTCGCAAGGTTGGAGTAGATCGAGTAGATCAGCGTGATAAAGATGCCGAGCTTGACCCACAGCGTGGGCGTGAAGAAAAACAGGCAGCAAATCAGCGGAAAGTTGATCAGCCAGTAGATCGCTCCCCACATGTGGACCTTGTACTGGGTGTGCGGGTTGGTGGACAGGTCTTTGAAGAGCAGGCTTATCACGCTGTGGCGGTGTTGCACCGCGGCGTGCAGCCGGGCAACGTCAGCTCGCAACAGGCGGACCTCGGCGATCAGGGACTCGGTCTCAGTCATAGCACCAGTATCAGTGCGCTCACACCGTAAAGCGGGACGCCGGGCGGAAGCACCTAACCCAGCCGGTAACGGAGCACGTCGAGGACGGCCCTGTACCCGAGCCGCTGGTAGACCGAGACGGCGACTGTGTTGTCCACGTTGGCGTTGAGCACGCACCGCAAGCCCTGAGCGAGCACGGTGGCGGACAGCGCCGCCACGCCGGCACTCGCATAGCCGCGCCCCCGCAGTTCTGGCGGGGTGTTGACGGCCTGGATCCGCGTCACCGCGGCCACGGGCTCGGTGCGCGCGGCCATCGACACCGGTCCGTCGTCGTCCCAGATCCAGACGTCCCCGGCTGCCAGCCGTCGAGTGACGAACACCGCCGCCGGATTGGTACCGGCCCACCGAGCGCCGGCCTCGAACCCCGGCAGCCAGGACAGCAGCAATTCCCGGTCGGCCTCGCCCGCGGGGCGGAGCCTGCCGTCCACGCCGGCAGGGAACCGCAGATCGCGGACCTCGTAGATGCGCTCCGCCGACGTCGGTACGGCGGCGATCCCGCGCAGCCCGGCCCACGCCTGGGCGAAGCGTGAAGCGATCCCGGCCGGGCCGAACACGCCGGGCAGCGTGACGCCGTCAGCATCGACGGCATCGGCGACGACCGCGACAAGTTCCGGGGGCATCGGGGCCACGGCCAGCGCCGCATCGGCCGGCTGCTGGACGGCAACTCCGGCCGGAACTGCGTCAAGCAGAACGATCCAGTACCGGCCGGGTTCGCCGTAGCGAATCGCGTCCGCCAGTTTCGTGCCGACCACGTTATGTCCGACCGGGTCACCGGTCAGCAGGTCACCGGCCCGGCCGAGCACGAGCCCAGGATCGGCGCTGGCAAAGACCTCGATGCTCATCCATCCCTGTCTTCGGATCCAGCCAGCATCGCGTTACGCCGCCGCGGTACCGGACGGAGGACGGCGACCGCGACCCCGCCGGCGATGGCTGCCAGCGGGATCGTGACCGTCAGCGGCACGTACTGGCCGACCACACCCCACAGCGCGAATCCCAGTCCCTGGGTGAACATCAGTCCCGCGCCCGACAGCGCCAGGGCGCGGTTGCGCAACGCCGGCGGTGCCGCCTCGATGAGCGCACCGTCGGTGCCCGCCGACCACGCGCCGCCCAGGCCCGCGGTCAGCAGCAGTGCCAGTGCCGGGCCGAGGCCGGGCCGAGCCGCGAACGCGAGCAGCGGGGCAAACGACAGCAGCGCGGACCCGGCGATGATGCGCCGCTGCTGGCGCGAGGTGAGCAGCCGGGCGGCCACAACGTCCGCGAGCACGGTGCCGATCGGGATACCCATGAGCAGGAATCCCGCGGCACGGGACGGCTGGCCGACCAGCGTGGCGTACGGGGCTGCCAGCGCCTCCGGAGCCACTGCGCACGCCGGCACCAGCCAGATGAACAGCAGCACCCGCCTGGTGGGCCGGTGCGCCAGCACCGCCCTGAGCCCGGCCAGCGAGTCCCTGGCCATCGAGGTGGGGCGGCCCCCGGCGACCGGGCGCCGGGCCAGGCCGATCCGCAGCACGACACCGGACGCGGCGAACGACACCGCGTCCGCCAGCAGCGCGCCGCGCGGTGACATGACGGCAAGCAGCAGGCCGCCGGCGCCGTACCCGGCGATCTGCGCCGACTGCGCCACCATCCGCATCAGCGACCGGCCGAGGATGTACGGCGGCCCGGCCGGCAGCACGTCGGGTAGCACCGCCGACCGGACCCCCTGGTACACCGGCGAGATCAGCCCCGTGGCGAACAGCAGCCCGAGCAGTGCCGCCAGCGGCATCCCCGGGATCACCATGCACCCCACCAGCCCCGCGCTGGCCAGGTCGCAGGCGACCAGGGCTCGCCGTGCTGGCAGCCGGTCCGCGGCGGCCCCCAGCAGCACGCCGCCGATGAGGTAGGGCAGGAACGACAGTGCCATGACCGATGCCGCCAGGGCCGCCGACCGGGTCTGCTGATAGACGAGCACGGTCAGTGCGACCGCCGCGACCACGGTCCCGAGCGTGGACACGATGTTGGCGGCGAAGATCGCCAGGAACTCGCGCACGCCGAGCACGTCCCGGTACCCGGCGCGCTCGGGCGGCCTGCCTGGCGGGGTTGCGGCGTCCTGCTCCTGAGTCGCTGGCATGGTCACGGACCGACCCTGGCACGGGCTAGGGTGGATCGGCGAGATATTCGGTTGTAGCCGAATCTGATGGGAAATGCCGTGAGCGTGGTTGTGGTCTTCGGGCGCGACGACCCGGCGCGGGTCCGGTTCGCGGTCTCGCCGCTGTGGGAGACGCTCGCGGCCCTGCGCGTACTGCTCGAACCGCGGCGCCGCCGGTATCACCTGCCCTGGCTAGAGGCGGTGCGCAGCGACCTGGCTCAGCTGGATCTCTGGCCGCTCCTGGTGCTGTCGCCGCACGGCGGCTGGACTCCGGACTTCCTCACGCCGGCGCCCGCCGGGCCGGACTCGGGGATAGCCGAGCAGCTGGCAATGGTCCGGGCAACGCCAGCGGACCTCGTGGCCCACGAGGTGCGGATGTCGCTGACGGTCCGCGGCGGCGAGCCCGTCCCCGATGCGGCCTGGCGCCTGCTCGATGATCCGGCCTCAACCCGTGCGATGCTCGCGGACCGGCTCGAGGAATGCTGGCAGCTGCTGATCGCCCCGCACTGGCCGCGCCTGCGCGACCTGCTGCAGACCGACCTGCAGCACCGCACGCGATTGCTCGGGGACTACGGGCTCGAGCACGTGCTGGGCGACCTGCATGCGCGGGTCCGCTGGACCGGACGTGCGCTCGTGGTCGAGGCGGCCGAGGCGGCCCGGCATCGGCTAGCCGGTTCGGGGCTGCTGCTCATGCCGAGCGCATTCGTATGGCCGAACGTGGCTCTCGTCATCGATCCGCCCGCCCGGCCCGCGCTGGTCTATCCGGCCAGGGGCATAGCGGAGCTGTGGCAGCCGGGCCACACGGGCCAGTTCCCGGCCCTGGGCCGTCTGCTCGGCCGGACCCGGGCATCGCTGCTGGAGTCGCTCGCCGAGCCGGCCTCGACGCACACCCTGGCCGGGCGGCACGGCCTGGCGCAAAGCACCGTGTCCGAGCACCTGACGGTGCTGCACCAGGCCGGGCTGATCACCCGGCGCCGTCATCGCCACGAGGTCATGTACGAGCAGACCCGGCTGGGGGCGGACCTGACCGGGCCGGGCGACCCCGACCGCGGGTCCTGACCGCCCCGGCGGCCTCCTTCCAGACTTCGGCCACGCCCGACCCGGTTCGAGCGCTTAACTTGGAGCGTGGACCTGGAACAGACTCTCGCACGGGTCGCGGAGCTAAGCCGCGAAGAACTGAGCATCGTGCGCAAGCGAGCCGAGGAAAAGACGCCCGCGCGCGAGCACGGCCACGACTACCACGAAATGGAACGCGCCGCCGACAGGCTGGACCACTACGCCCACCAACTGCGACGGCTGCACGACGAGGAGTTTGGCCACGGCTGGCGGCACGAAAGCGAGCAGGACACTGGCGGCGAATGAGCGGAACGCCGCGCTCGATGACCGACGTTTCACCGATTGTGTCCCTTGTTTAGGGGTATTTATCCGATTTGCGGGGTGCACAATCGGTGAAACGTCGATGCGTGCCGACAGCACCGCGTCCGCGTAACCCGAACCCACCTCTGATTTCCGTGCCGTCCGCTTGGCACGTAATATATTTACGTGCGAGAATCGCTCAGCACGTAATTTGTCGGAACGGAGCCGGATGGCTGGGATCGAGGCGATACCTGCCTGCGCCGCATGCGGCCGGACATTGCCCGTTAAGCAGGGACGAGGTCGCCCGCAGCAGTATTGCAACGCTACCTGCCGGAGCGCCGCCCGGCGTCAGCGGAGTCGTTCATCCGGCGCTGTGCCAACGGATGTAAATGACACATTGACACCTGAAGCTCGTCATGCCAGTCTTGACGTGATGCTGGAGCCTATAGGGCCGGGCGATGAGTCGCCATTGGCCGCAATCTCGGCAGCACGTCAGCTGGTAGCTGCGGCGGAGGCCGCGCTCCAGCAGGCAGTCGACCGGGCCCGTACGACCGGACACAGCTGGAGGGAGATCGGAGAGGTGCTGGACACCACCAGGCAGGCCGCTTTCCAGCGGTTCGGACGACCGGTAGATCCGCGGACGGGCGCGCCGATGAGCCTGGCCGTGCTACCCGGCGCGATCGACAAGGCGATCATGATCTTCTCTGACATGGCCGCGGGCCGCTGGGAACAGGCCCGCCGCGGCTTCGGCGCCACCATGCGAAGCCGCCTGGACGCCGATCGCCTGGCCGCGGGCTGGGCCCAGACCATCGGTGTGATCGGCAGCTTCGAGCGGATGGGCGAGCCTCTGGCCTATCCGGCCGGAGATAACACAGCTGCCGATATACCCCTGTATTTCGAAGCCGGCGAGCGAACCGGGCGTGTGACCTTCAGCCCCGACGGCGAGGTTGTCGGGCTCTTTATCCGGCCCGCGTCGGCGTAGCGAGTCAGGCCTACCCGCGGAGAGAGACGGAGAGAGGCACCGCACATGACAGACAATGACCCGTTCGGCCCGAACGCCGGCCGCCAGGGCGGGCAGCCCTGGTTCGGCCCGAGGCGATTCGGGAACGGCTACGGCCCCCGGACCTGGCAGGGCTACCTCCTGGTGGCTCTGTGCGTCCTGATCGTGGCCATTATGGCCGCGATAACCGGGGGCCACTCGCCGCTGATGGTGCTCGGCTTCATCCCGTTCGTCATCGTCGCCATCGTGGCCCGCATCCAGGGCCGGCGCTGACTTAGCTCCCGAGCAGCAGCCGGCGGGCCCGGGCGGCAAGCTCGGGGACCTGGCCACCGCGGCCGGCCATCCGCTCGTCCGATGTCTCACCCCGCAGGTAGCGGTCGTACAGCTGCTGCATCACGACCGCCGTCTTCCAGGCGGCGAAGGCCTGGTACCAGCGGATGCCAGACAGGTCCAGGCCGGTGACCGTGGCGTAGACGGCCAGGATCTCCCCGCGCGAGGGCAGGCCCAACGCCTCCTGGCCGTCGGGGTACCGGCCGCGATCCCCCGGCTTGTCGCCGGGATCGGGCCAGTAGTTCAGTAGCGTGCCGACATCCACCAGCGGATCCCCGAGCGTCGCCATGTCCCAGTCGAAGACCGAGTGCACCCGGTCCGGGTCGGCCGGATCGAACTGGCAGTTGTCGAGCTTCAGATCATTGTGCAAGATCGCAGCCCGCTGCGG
>JASHOV010000297.1 GCA_030038495.1 Streptosporangiaceae bacterium | reverse complement strand
CGGCCCGATCTCTGCGCCGTGCCGACGAGCGCGACCGCCAGCAGGAGCCAGGCCACCACGTCCATGATCCCGGCCGCGGACGCGGCCGTGACGCCGGCGATGCTCCCGGCGATGCCGCGCTCGCGTGTTATCGCCGCCAGTACCGGCAGAGCGGTGATTGACGTGGCCACGCCGATGAACAGCACGAAGGAATGACTGATATGCGGCTCACCAACGGCAGCGAACCACGACCTGAAGATCAGAGGTGCGCCGACGCCGAGACCCATCGGCACGAGTAGCGCGCACACGGCTACCAGCGGCACCGCCAGGCGTCCTCCGCGCAAGGCCCGCCGGTCGAGTTCGTACCCCACCACGAACATGAAGATCACGACGGCAACCTGGGACAGCACCGTTAATGACGACAGCGCCCCCTTCGGGAAAAGGTGGCTGGTCAGGTGGCCGGGCAGACGCCCCAGCACGCTCGGGCCCAGCAGGACGCCCACCAGCAGCTGCCCGACGACGGCCGGCTGCCCGCACCGGCGGGCGATCGCGCCGAGCACCGACGCGGCGATGAGAACCAGTGCGATGTCCCCTATAACCTCGGCGATCAGGATGTTCATTTGCGCCTCAACTCCCGAGTGCGAATGGGGCCAGTCCCGCTAATTGCGCCGATACTCATCTAATCGCGAGTGTGCTGTCCCGTCGACGGGACAACCTCGCATCACGTATGGTGGCCGCCTGCCGTAGTCCTGCCGTCGTGACCGCGCGGCCCTCAGCGTCGGTGGCTTCGGCTGCCGGTCCTGCCCGGGGACCAGGAGGTTGTAATGGCAAGCGACAAGTACGACACTTGCGGCTGATGGCCACGGATTACCAGTTCGAGCGAACCGTCGCTCAGGCGTGGACGGAGTTGTTTGGCGTCGAGGACCCGGGCCCCGATGACGACTTCTTCCTCGCCGGGGGCGACTCACTGACGGCCATGCGGCTGGCTTCCGCGATAGGGCTGAGCACGGGCAGAGAAATCTCCGTTGAGGACGTCTTCGTCGGCCAGACCGTGCGCGGGATCGGGGCCAGAGTCAGCCTGGCCGTTGCCAACGCCTCGCTGCCGACGGGCTCGGCGGCGGCGCTCTCATCAGCCCAGCGCCGGCTCTGGTTTGTCGAGCAGTTCGTGCCGGGTGTGCCGGTGCACAACGTGGTCATGGCCGAGCGGGTCTGCGGCAGACTCGACCTTGCGGCCCTGGAGCGCGCGTTCGAGCAGGTCACAGCGTCTCAGGCGGCGCTGCGGTGGCGATTGGTGCGCGGTGATGGCCTCCCCACGGTCACCGTGGACGACCCGGCACCAGTCAGCATCCCCGTCGACGATCTGTCCGGCCTGGCGGGCCCGGCCAGAGACTCCGCTCTCCGCGCGCTGCTCGATGACGAGGTACACACCCCACTCGACCTCACCGGCGGGCCGCTGTGGCGCGGCAGAGTGGTGCGCCTGGATGACGAGGAACACATCCTCGGCATCACCGTGCATCACATCGTCTTTGACGGCTGGTCGCAGGCGATCCTGTACCGCGAACTCGGGCGGGCATACGAGCGCGCGCTCGGCGGCGGTCCGGGCCAGGAGCCTGCGCCGCCAGGAACCACCTTCGCCGATTATGCGGCCTGGACCGTCGACCGGGCCCAGCGTGACGGCCCGGCGGCAACCAAATGGTGGGTCGAGCACCTCGCCGACGCGCCCACGGTCCTGGATCTGCCCCGCGACCGGCCAAGACCTGCCGTGCTGAGCTTCAGCGGAGCTACCCGTGCGACCTCCGTCGACGCGGAACTGGCCGCCGATGTCGCCCGGCTCGCGATGTCCGAGGGAACAACGGTCGGCGCGGTGCTGCTCGCCGTTTTCAGCGTCCTGCTGCGACGGCTTTCCGGCCGCCGCGATCACGTGCTGGGCATTCCCATGGCGGACCGCGGGCACGCGGAGTTCGAACACCTCATCGGTTTCTTCATCAACGTCCTGCCGCTGCGATTGCAGGTCGACGACCACGCCACGTTCGTGGCACATGTGCACCAGTGCCGCGATGAGCTCGCGGCGGCGCGGGCCCATGCTGATGCCCCGCTTGAGCGAGTCGTCGAAGCACTGGGCGGCCAGCGCGACCTGACCCGCAACCCGCTATTCCAGGTGATGTTCAACGTCTACAACTTCGACGAGGCACGCCTGGAACTCGGCAACGCGGCTGTTCATCCGTGGCAGGTAGGCGTGCCGGGGTCGCTCGTGGACCTGACGCTCTATGTCATCTTCCGTGACGGCGGCATTCGCCTGGAGGCGGCCTACAACTCCGACCTCTTCGATAGCGAGCGCATTGACGCTCTGCTCGACAGCTACACGCATCTGCTCGCCGTCCTGGTCGGCAATGAGGACCGGCCGGTCGGTATCGCCTCCGCGCGCCCGCACGTGACCCGGCTGCCGGACTGGACCTCATCGTTGCCGAGCGTAATTGCCGATAGTCCGGGCCTGCTCGAGCAGGTTCGCGCCGCGGGCCGCCGTGCGCCGGATTCCGAGGCCGTCGAGGAGGATGGCCGGATCCTGTCCTACCGCGAAGTCCTGCAGGTCGCTGACGGTACGGCCGCCGCATTGCGGGCCATGGCGGTGCGCACGGGTGACGTTGTCGCCGTGCTCGCGGAGCGCACGGCGGCGTTGCCCGCCGTGCTGCTCGGCGTCCTTTCCACGGGAGCTAGGTGGGCACTCGTTGACTGCGAGCTGCCGGGCGCGGCGGTTGACCGCAGACTGGCCGCTGTCAGTCCACAGGTGCTGCTCCGATGCTGCGGCGCTGACGTGGTGGCCCCGGCGCTCGGCCGCGCGGTGCCGGTGATCGATGCCGCCGACATCATCGGGATCGCGGAGCAGGAGCAGCAGCAGAGCGCCGACGCTCCGGCAGGCGAACGCGGCTACTTCTCCTTTACCTCCGGTACCACCGGGGAGCCGAAGGCGATTGATACCGGCGAAACACCGCTGGTGCATTTCCTGAACTGGTACCTGGCGACCTTCGGCCTGGACAGTGACGTGCGGGTCGCGATGCTCAGCGGCCTGGCCCACGACCCGTTGCTGCGGGATATATTCACGCCGCTCGTCTGCGGCGGAAAGCTGCTGGTCCCGGCGGCCGAACTGCTCAGGGACCCGGCGCGGCTGCTGACGTGGCTGGCCGATCGACGGACGACGGTCGCGCATCTTACGCCGCAACTGGTCCGGATGATGGCCGCCGCCGCCGACGGCGCGCCGACGCTGGAGTCACTCCGGCTTATTGCCGTCGGCGGCGATCAGCTCACCGCGGGCGACGCCGCGGCACTGCACCTGATCGCGCCGCGGGCCCGGCTGCTGAATTTCTACGGCACGACAGAAACTCCGCAGGCGCAGGCCTATCACGAGATTCGGACCGAAGAACGCGGGCTGGATAAGGACACGCTCTCCGCCCTGCGCTCGATGCCTGTGCCCGTCGGCGCGGGCATTGACGGCGCGCAGTTGCTGGTCATGAGTAGCTGCGGCCGGCCCGCGGCGGTGGGAGAGCGCGGTGAGGTCATCATCCGGAGCCGGTATCTGTCCAACGGCTACGTCGGGCAGCGCTCGGATGACGGCCGTTTCGCCGAGCTGGCTGGAGCCGGCGACGGGCGGGTTTATCGCACCGGGGACCTCGGGCGATACGGTCCGTCCGGAGCCGTGACCCTGGCCGGGCGCGCGGATGACCAGGTGAAGGTCCGCGGATACCGGGTCGAGCTCGGCGAGGTCGAGAGCGTGCTGGGCAGCCACCCTGACGTAGCGAGCGCGGCCGTGCGACTCTTCGAGCACGCCGGGGCATCGGCGCTGCACGCCTATGCGGTCAGCAGGACGGGCACCGTTTCGGAGTCTGACCTGATCCAGTACGCACGCTCACAGCTTCCGTCCTACGCCGTGCCGTCGGGCGTCACTCTGCTGGCCGCGCTGCCGCTCACGGCGGCGGGAAAGATCGATCGCACCGCACTGCCCGATCGCACCGCACTGCCCTCGCCCGGCCCGGCGAGATACGCGAGCGGGGCCGCCGACGACACGCCGAGTGGCGACCTCGAACGCCTGATCCTGGGGATGTGGTGTGAGGTCCTGGGGGTGTCGGGCCTGACGCGCAGCGAAAACTTCTTCGAAATTGGCGGTAACTCCATGGCGATCATCGAGGTACAGGCCCGGCTGAAGCAGGCGCTTGACCGCCCGGTCAAGGTGGTGGATCTTTTCCGATTCCCGACGATACGCAGCCTGGCCGACTATCTTGCGGGCGGCCAGGCGGATACCGAGTTGCTGGCCTCCGACATCCGGGGCCAGCTGCGACGGCGCCGATCTGGCCGCCGGGCGCGCACTCTAGCACGGGAGAACTAAGTCAGTGTCCGACACCGAGGCCGCGGGCGTAGAACCGGTCGCCATTATCGGAACGGCGTGCCGGGTACCTGGCGCCGGGAACGTGGCCCAATTCTGGGAGAACCTCGTCGAGGGGGTCGAGTCGATCCGTATCGGCACGCTCGAAGAGCAGGCGAACGCGGGCGTATCGCGGCGTGATCTCGACGATCCGGACTTCGTACCGGCCAGCTCGGTGCTGGCCGAACCGGAGCGCTTCGACGCCGGCATGTTCGGTATGTCAGCCTCTGAAGCGGAACTGCGCGATCCGCAGCAACTGCTTTTTCTTGAACTCGCTTATACCGCGCTCGAGGACGGCGGGTACGACCCGCGCCGATATAACGGCGACATCGCGGTCTACGCGGGCTGCGGGGAGGACGCCTACCAGTGGCGCAACGTGCGACGCAATCGCACGGCGCTGGCCCGTTCCGGAATGGTCAGCCTCGCGGTCTATTCGCACCCCGACTACGTGGCCACGCTGACTTCCTTCAAGCTCGGGCTGCACGGGCCGAGCCTGACCGTGCACACCGCCTGCTCGACGTCGCTGGTGGCGGTCCACCTGGCCTGCGAGGCGCTGCGCAACGGCGAATGCGACATGGCGCTGGCCGGCGCCGCGAACCTGATACTCCCGCTGGGCCAGGGCTACGTCTACGCCGAGGGGGGCATTTACTCCCAGGACGGGCACTGCCGCGCCTTCGACGCGAGCGCCACGGGGACCGTGGGCGGCAGCGGCGGCGGCGTGGTCTTGCTCAAGCGCCTGCCGGACGCCGTCCGTGACGGCGACGACATCCGCGCCGTGATCATCGGGAACGCCGTGAACAACGACGGGGATACGAAGGTCGGTTTCACCGCGCCGAGCCAGCAGGGTCAGGCCCAGGTGATCGCACAGGCGCTGAGCGTGGCCGGAGTCGCCGCCCGCACGATCGGCTTCGTGGAGGCCCACGGCACCGCGACGGCCCTGGGCGACCCGATAGAGGTCGCGGCCCTGACCGACGTTTATGGCCGGCGCACGCACGATCGCGGCTGGTGTCCGATCGGCTCGGTCAAAACCAACATCGGGCACCTGGGGCCGGCGGCGGGTATCGTCGGCCTGCTCAAGGCGACGCTCGCGGTCCAGAACGGTATCGTTCCGCCCAGCCTCAACTTCGAGGCCCCTAATCCGGCCATCGAATTCGGGCAGAACCCGTTCTTTGTCAACACCGCGCCGTGGGTGTGGGACGGTGACGCGGGAACGCCGCGGCGCGCCGCGGTCAGTTCCTTCGGAATGGGCGGCACGAACGCGCACGTGATCCTGGAGCAGGCCCCGGCCCGGACGACGGCCACGGCACCGCCCCCGGCCTGGCATCTGATTCAGGTAAGCGCGAAGACTGAGACCGCGCTGACGGCGTACGCCTCCGCCCTTGCGGACCACCTGGCGGCGCCCGCACCCGCCCGGGGCCGGGACCTCCGCGACGTCGCGTACACCCTGCGGGTAGGCCGTCAGCAGCTGCCCAGACGACTCGCCGTCGTCGCGGCGGACGCGGCGGACGCCGCGGACGCACTGCGGGACAAGCGGCGGCTGATCAGCGGATCGGCCGACGGGGAGGCTTCACCGCCCGTGTTCCTTTTCCCCGGCCAGGGGGCGCAGCACCCGGGGATGGCGGCCGATCTGTACACGAGCGAGCCGGTCTACCGCGGCGCGGTCGACGAGTGCCTCGCGCTGCTCGAACGCGACGGCCGGCCAGAGACGGCCCGCGAGCTGCGGGAGCTCTTGATCTCAGGCGGCGACGATCAGGCACTGCGGCAGACCAGGCTGGCCCAGCCCGCGCTGTTCATCGTCGAGTACGCGCTGGCCACGCTCTGGCGTTCCTGGGGCGTGATCCCGCGAGCGATGATCGGGCACAGCATTGGCGAGTACGTCGCTGCGACCTGTTCCGGGGTGTTCGGGCTGCGCGACGGGCTGCGCGTGGTCGCGGCGCGGGGGGAACTCATGCAGTCCGTTCCCACCGGATCGATGCTCAGCGTCCAGGTCGACGAGGCCGAACTGCGCGGCCTCCTGCCGGACGGGGTATCCATCGCCGCGGTGAACGGGCCCGGTGCCTGCGTCGTCGCCGGCCCGGCAAGCGCAGTCGACCGCCTTGTCAACGACCTGACCGTCGCCGAGATCGGCTTCCGGCGGCTGCACACGTCGCACGCCTTTCACACGGCCATGATGGACCCAATCCTTTCCGCGTTCCGTGACGAGGTCGCCGCCGTCGCGCTGAAGCCGCCGCAGATCCCGTTCGCCTCGAACATCACCGGGCAATGGATCACGGCGCAGGAGGCCGCTGACCCGTCGTACTGGGCGCGCCACCTTCGCGAGGCCGTCCGCTTCGGCGATTGCGTCGCCACCGTGGCGGCCGCGGGCGGTGACCTCTTCGTGGAATGCGGACCGGGAACGCAGCTGAGCGGCCTGATCCGGATGCAGCGAAGCGGGCACACCGCGATACCGTGCCTGCCCCGTCCCGGCAAGCCGGGCGAGAGCGCACGGACGCTGGCGACCGCGGTCGCGCAGCTCTGGGTGGCCGGATGCCACCTGGACGCCGAGGCGATCGGGCCGGGCGGATACCGAATAGCACTGCCTACCTACCCATGGGAACGGCAGCCGCACTGGGTCGACCCTGAGCCAGAACTCCCTGACCCCGTCGAAGCGGCCCCGGACCAGAACGGTCGCCGGACCGGCACGCTGGACGACCTGTTCGCGGTCCCGGTCTGGCGGCAGCTGGCGTCTGCGGCCGGACGGGAGGCTCCGCCGCGCGTGCTGGCGCTGGCCGATGATCGCGATGGCATGGCCGAGTTGCTGGCCGCACGCGGCAGCGAAGTCGTTCTGGTGCACCGCGGCACGCGATATGAATGCGACGGATCCGGGAGCTATCGCGTCCGCCCGGCAAGTCGCGAGGACTACGAGGCCCTGTTTGCCGACTTGATTGCGCGCGGTGGCATACCCGCGCGCATCGTGCACTCCTGGACGATGGCCGACGGCCCGGCAGCCGACGCGGACGCGGCCTGGATGGCGCAGGATGACGGCTTCTTCAGCGTCCTCGCGCTCGTGCAGGCCCTGGCGGCCACGCCACCAGACGGCGGTGTGCATCTCGACGTGGTGACGGCGGGCACACAGGAGGCGGTCGGGCGCGATCTCAATCGGCCCGAGCACGCGACCCTGGCCGGGGCCGTGAAGGTCCTGCCGCTGGAGTTTCCGTGGCTGACCGCGCGGCATATCGACGCAGACCCCGTTTCCCCGGCTCAGGCGGGCGCGGCCGGCTGCGGCGCCGCGGCGGCCGGCGTGATCGACGAAATCGGCGCCGCGGCCGAGCCGCCCGATTCCACGTCCGAGCCGCTGGTGGCGCTGCGCAATGGACGCCGGTGGCAGCGGCGATTCGAGCCCGTGGCCTTGTCCCAGATGGGGAACGGCACCCAAGAGGGGAACGGCGGCCACGACGGCATAGTGCTGCGCGAGAACGGGGCCTACCTGATCGTCGGCGGGCTCGGCGGCATCGGGATCACACTGGCCGAGGACCTCGCCACCCGGTTCGCGGCCAAGCTCATCCTGACGTCGCGCGAAGGACTGCCGCCGCGCGAGATGTGGGACGCGCCCGACACCGCCGCGGCTGCCTCGGCCCGCGCGCGGCGCGCGATGGAGGCGATCCGGCGGATGGAGCAAGCCGGGACCGAGGTGCACGTGATCGCCGCCGACGTCGCTGACCCCGCGGCCATGCGCGCATTGCGCGGCGAGGCGATCGCTCGCTTCGGCCGCATCGACGGGATCATCTACGCCGCCGGGGTGGCTGGCGGCGGCATGGCCGAGATCAAGGATCGCAGCGCCGCGCAGAACGTGCTTCGCCCGAAGATAGCGGGCACGCTCGCGCTGCGCGATGCCTTCGCGGGCCAGGCGCTTGATTTCGTGCTCCTGTGCTCGTCGGTGACGGCGGTGGCCGGAGGCTTCGGTCAGGTCGATTACTGTGCGGCCAACGCCTTCCTCGACGCTCACGCGGGCAGTGATCACGGCTGGAACGCCAGGGTCGTATCGGTGAACTGGGGCGCCTGGGGTGCGGTAGGCATGGCGGCCGAGTCAACCGCCCCCGCCGCTTTTCGCGCCTTCCGGCGAGGTCAGCGCATGCTTCCGATAAGGCACAGCCTGCTGACCGAGCGCCACGAGGAAGACGACCTGACCTGGTGCTCTGGAATGGTAAGCGCGGACACGCAGTGGGTACTGGGCGATCACCGGATAGCCGGGGTCCCGACGCTGCCAGGAACCGCCTACCTCGAGGCGGCCAGGTGCGCATTCGAGGAATGCCATCATTCTCCCGGCCCGGAGCACGTCGTCGAGCTGCGGGACGTGGTCTTCACCCAGCCGCTGACCGTTCCGGACGGCGCCTTTGCCGAAGTGCGAGTGGTACTGACCCCCGGAGCGGACGGTACCGACTTCGAAGTGATCAGCCACATGGCCGGTACGACACGCGCGCACGCACGCGGCAGCGCGGCCTGGATTGCTGCCGCCGCGGAGCAGGCGCCCGACCTGGCCGCGATCCAGGAACGGTGCTCGGCCGGCGTGCGCGCCGGCGAGAGCCACGCCACATCCAAGTCAGGGCTGATCACCTTCGGCCCGCACTGGGGAAATCTGATTCGCGCCCATGACGGCGCCGGTGAGGAACTTGCGCTGCTGGCCGTGAAGGAGGATGCCGGATCCGACCCGTATCCGTGGACGATCCAGCCCGCGCTGCTGGACGAAGCCCTGGCATCGGGCTGGCCCGACGCAACGGAGGCGTTCCTCCCCCTCGGCTACGGACGGGTCGTAATCAGGCGCGGGCTGCCCGCGCGGGTCTGGAGCCATCTGCGCTACCGAGACGCCGGAACTCCAGACATGCTGGCGGCCGATGCGACCCTGTATGACGAGGCGGGCCGGGAACTGTTGCACGTCGAGGACTTCTACATGCGCAAGGTGGACGCCGCGTCGATCGCGGGAACGGTCACGACCGGCAGGTCCGAGCAGTCGGCCGCCAGCGGGATCGGTCCCGACGCCAGCGCGGTCAGTCCGGACGCCAGCGCGGTCAGTCCGGACGCCGACGCGGTCAGTCCGGACGCCGACGCGATCAGTCCCGCTGCCGGAGCCGAGGCCTTCCGCCGGCTGGTGAATGCCAAGATTACGCCGCAGATCGTGGTCTCAGCGATGAGCATCGACGCAGCGATCGCGGCTAGTCGCCGGGCGGACTTTGCGGCGCTGGCGCAGCAGGGGGTGGCGGCGGCCGAAGCGGCAGAGACCGGCGCGATGTCGTCGAGCGGCGCCGTGGGCACGCAGACGGAACGCGAGGCAGCCGTGGCGGAGATCTTGCACCGACTGCTCGGAACCCGCGAGATCGGCCTCACCGACGACTTCTTTGACGTCGGCGGCGACTCCCTCCTCGCCTCCCAGTTCATCGCCTTCGTGCGCGGGCAATTCGGAATCCGGATTCCGCTGCGGCGCTTCTTCGCAGATCCGACGATCACCGGCATCGCCGCACTCATCGATGAACTCTTCGCCGCGCCGGCCACTGCCGACGCCGACGCGCGGTGACCGCGATGCACCTGGCGCTCGGATTCAGGGCCATGAACTCCATCAACCCGCCGCCGGCATCGCATTACATCGAGGAGGCGCAGGCCGCGGAACGTTGCGGCTACGAGTCGATCTGGACGTCGGAGATCCGCGCAACGGATCCCTTCGCCTTTCTCGCGTGGATTGGCGCCAATACCACGAGCATCGGCCTGGGCTGCGGCGTCGCCCAGATCTTCGCCCGCAGCCCGGTAGCCACAGCTGCCGGCGCGATCACCCTGGAAGGCCTGTCCGGCAGGCGATTCCGCCTCGGGCTCGGCGTGTCCGGGCCCCAGATCGCCGAGGGCTGGCACGGTCACCCCTATCAACGGCCGTTGTCCTATATGCGGGAGTACCTGACCGTTGTCCGCCAGGCACTCGCGGGCGAGCCCATCCAGTACGCGGGGCAGGAGATCACGGTGCCGTGCTCGCCTGCCTCGGACGGGGTGGTTCCGCTCCGCTTTCCAACCCGCCCGAGTCAGATGCCGGTGTACCTGGCCGGGCTTGTGCGCGGCGCCGTGTCCCTGGCCGGGGAACTGGCCGATGGCTGGATGTCGGTCCACTCACCGCCCGCATACATGAAAACGGCCCGTACATGGCTTGAAGAAGGCGCCGCCAGGAGCGGACGCTCGCTCGACGGCTTCCAGACGATCGCGATGGTGCTCTGCTGCGTCGATGAGGACGAGGATCTTGCGCGTGACCTCTGCCGGCCGACGCTGGCCATCTATTTCGGCGGCATGGGAACACGCAAGGCCAACTTCTACGTCAAGCTCGCGGACCGGCTCGGCTTCGGCGATGCCGCGATGGCTGTACAGGACCTGTTTCTCGCCGGAGACATGGCCGGCGCGATCGCCGCGGTCGATGATGATCTGGTAGACGCGATGTGCCTGTGCGGCTGCGAGGAGCGCGTGCGCGAGAAGCTGGCCGCCTACCAGGAGGCCGGAGTTGACACCGTACTCATGGTCCCGGCTTCCCACCTCCTCAGCGAGCAGCTCCACCAGATCGAACTGCTTCCCACGCTGCTCAAATAGTGCAGGCGAGCAGTACGACTAGAAGGCACCGAATTCGGCGGTACTATAACGGTCTGGATGGCGTGCACCGCCGCATGGATCCAGGCCGATTACTGATCCAGGGGGTGCCTGATCAGCAGGAAGGTAACAACGCTCAGGCCGGTGTCTGGCCAGCCGAGCATCAGGCTGGTTTGCATCCCCCACGCCGGAGGAAATCCCGAGATCTTCCTGCCCTGGGCCGACCGGCTCAGCCCTGATGTAGAACTCCTAGCACTGAGATTGCCCGGCCACGGACCGCGAATCGCTGAAACTCCCATTCCGAGCTGGGACGCGCTCCTTGCCGACCTGCTTGACGGCATTGAGAGCTACCTGGACGAACCGCACGCGTTCTTTGGGCATTGCTTCGGCGGCCGGCTGGCCTATGAGCTCACCCACCTCGCCCTGACCGCCGGTCACACTCAGACAAAGCGTCTCTTCGTCTCGGCCTGCCGTAGCCCTGACACTCGGCACGCGGGCCGCTATGTACACGAATTGCCGGACGCCGAATTCACCGAAGTTCTGCGCCAGCGAGGTGCATCTCCCGAGGTACTCAACAATAAGTCCATCATGCGGTTCGTAGTGCCCGCCGTGCGGACCGAGATCCGACTGGCCGAACTCTGGGACGATCGGCACGGGGCGCCGGTACAGGTGCCTATTACCGCTATCTACGCATCGGAAGATCCGGAAGACGGCCGACCGATGATGGAAGGCTGGCGAGCGTTCAGCACCGACGGCTGCGAGCTGGTCGAAATGCACGGCGGACATTTCTTCTTCGAACATGATCCAACCCCGCTGCTCGAAGTGATCAATCACCGACTGGAGCAGGAGACTTGCAGGAGCTAAAGGTCTCGCCCGAAGCGCTGGCGATCCACAACTCAATCAACGCGACCGCCGTGCCCTACCCCGACTGCAGCATCAAGACGCTTTTCGAGCAATGCGCGGAACGTCGCGCGACCGCGCGGTGCGTAGTTGATCAGGACGAGGCCTTGAGCTACCGCGAGGTCAATCAGCTCGCGAATAGCCTGGCCGCGCGCCTGGGGCGTCTCGGAGTCGGCGCCGGCGACACGGTCGGGATATCCATAAAGCGATCGTCAGAGCTGATAATCGCATTGCTTGCAATCACCAAATGCGGAGCAGCTTATTTGCCGTTTGACGTGACGTGGCCGGATCAGCTGCTGCTGGGCATTTTCAGCGACACGCATTGCCGGTTGCTCGTCATTAAAGACGCTCCCGGCCTCGCCGATCGGTTTCCGCAATGTCGTATCGTGGCCGTACTCCGAGATGAGCTCGACCGCGTCGAAGATAACCCGGCCCTCGACGTCCCCGGTGACGCTGTCGCTTATATAAACTTCACGTCGGGAACCACGGGCAGATCGAAGGGCGTGCAGATACAGCACCGGAGTATATCCCGGCTAATCACTAGCTCTTCCTATGCCACGCTGAACGATCACTCGGTGGTGCTGCACATGTCCCCTGTGACATTCGATGCGGCGACATTTGAGATCTGGGGGCCGCTGCTGAATGGCGGGACCTGTGCACTATACCCGCCGGGAATGCCGCGCTTTTCCGAACTCGGCCGGACCATAGGCCGGCAGGGCATCAATTGCGTATTTCTTACTACCGCCCTATTTAATGCTGTCATCGATGAGGCTCCGGACGCGCTGAAGAGCGTCGAGACTATCCTCTTCGGCGGTGAAATATACTCGGACAGGCACGTCCGCCAGGCGCTGACTTCGTATGGTCACGATCGGCTTGTGCATGTCTACGGCCCGACCGAGTGCACAACGTTTGCGACGTACCATCCGGTCGATCGGATGCCCGCCGCCGGGGATGATCTTCCGATCGGGCGGCCGATTCAGAATACGGTCCTGTACGTGATTAGTGACGGGGTCTTGTGCCGACCGGGCGAGGTTGGTGAGATTCTGCTCGGCGGCCCAGGCCTGTCCCCGGGGTACCTGGAGTCTGGCTCCGTCCGCGGCGATGGCTTCGGCGAGTTCGGTATTGACGGCACCTGCCAGCGCCTGTACAGAACTGGTGACTATGGCTACCTGCTGGACTCCGGTGATCTCGTCTTTCAGGGCCGATCGGATGATCAGGTCAAGGTGGACGGCTTCCGTATCGAGTTGTCCGCTGTCTCCCGCGCGGTCGGCGAGCATCCGAATGTCTCGCGATGCTACGTCACCGTGGCCGGTGACACAGCCGGAGAGAAGATGCTGCTGGCATTTGTTGTCCCTCGGAGTGAGGATTTCGATCCGCGCCAGATGCGCGAAGATCTGAAATCGCACTTGCCCGCCTATATGGTGCCGAGGGTCATTCACGCTTGCGATAAGCTGCCGCTGCTATCCACCGGGAAGGTTGATCGGCGCGCACTGCTGGCTCTGCACGATGACCTTTACGCGCGTTCCGTGCGGAAGTAGCGAGCGTCAGAATCAGCCCAGGAGGGTCGGCGCCAATGGAAAACGACTGGTTCGTCTCGAACACGGGGCACCCGGATGCCGACATTACGATTGCGGCGTTCCCGCAGGCGGGTGCCGGATGCGCCGTCTTCACGCAACACGGCAAGGCCATGCCTGAGTGGCTTGAGCTGATGACCCTCAACCTGCCCGGCCGGCAAGCCAGGTTCAATGAGCCCGTGTGTACGAATATTGAGGCTCTCACCGACGAGCTAGCCTCGTACTGGGCTAACCACTCGAGGCCCTATCTCTTCTTCGGGTACTGCTCCGGCGCGCTGATCGCGTACTGCGTGGCCCGCCGTCTTCAGGAACGTGGCGCCACGCTGCCCCGGCGACTCGTGGTCAGCTCCTACAAGGCGCCGCACCTGGTTTCATCAGGGCCCCTTGGCGAGCTCGATTCTGAGCAGTTCTGGGCCTCCCTGCTGGCGTATAACGTGGTTTCCCCTGTGGTTGCCGCGCACCGCGAGTTGCGCGAGATCATGGAGCCGGTCATCCGCGGCGACATGGAACTCGTGGCCGGCTACCGCCACGTTCCCTGCGACCCCCTGCCGATCCCCATCACCATGCTGTCCGGCGAGCGGGACACCTGGATCACCGCCGCGGACGTGGCCGCCTGGGAGCGGTACACGGCGCAGGGTCTTACCGCAAGCAAGCTTCCAGCCGGCCACTGGTTCATGGAGGAGAACGGCGCGGGCGCGACACAGGCCCTCATCGCGGAGGCCGCGGCCGTGCGCGGCTGAGAACGCTGCTCAATCGCCGGGAACTCCCGTGGCCGGAAGTATCTGGCGCAATGTAGGCGACGGTTTCTCGCGCATTCGCCTTTCTTCCGGGTAACCCAGGGAAACCTCCTCGAACCGCACTCCGTCATGCCATGTCGTCCGGGGGATATGCAGGTGCCCGTATACCACCGCGGTAGCGTTGAACCGGAGATGCCAGTCGGCCGTGCCCGTTGTCCCGCACCACAGGGCGAACTCTGGATAACGCAGCGGCGTGGTGTCCTCGCGAGTTAGCGGGAAATGGTTCAGCAAGACCGTCCGGGTGCCACTTGCCAGCGCGGCGAGCCGCCGCTCGGTCAAACCGACCCGCGCGCCGCACCAGGCGTCGCGGCTCGGATACGGGTCAGGATGCAGCAGAATCTCGTCGGTACATACCACTCCCGCCTCGTAGGCACGAGCCAGTGCATCGGCGGCCGTCATGGAGCCGGGCGGAAGAAACGAGTAATCATAAAGGACGAACAGGGGTGCGATCACGACCGGCCCGTCCGGGCCTTGCCACACCGGATAGGGATCTTCCGGGGTAACCACGCCCAGCTGTTGGCATAGCCCTACTAGATAGAGATAACGCTCCTCTCCGCGCAGCTGGACCGGATCGCCCCGGCAGGTCCAGAGCTCATGATTCCCTGGCGCCCATATCACCTTGGCGAAGCGCTGGCTGAGCACTTTCAGAGCCCATTCGATATCGGCAGCAAACTCCCCGACATCACCAGCCACCAGCAGCCAATCCGATTCCGACTCGGGCCGCAGACCAGCCACGATCTCGCGATTTTCCTGGTACCCAACGTGCAGATCGCTGACTGCTACCACTTTAGATTGAGTCGCGCTGGCAAGCGGCACACGCGCATCATCACATGCCGCCGCACCGGGCGGCAAACCGCATCAGACCCCACCACCTTACTTACGAGCCAGCAGGAGGAACCCGAACGACTGCGCATCAACCACTCAGGGTCCGCGCCATCACAGGCACCCACACCGCCCACCGCCCACGGCGCCCACCGCCCGCAACGCCCACCGCCCGCAACGCCCACCCACCCAGCGCCCACCGCCCGATTTAGCCCGTTTCGGTACTCCGCCCGCCGGTGCATCGTCCGACTTATCCTTCATTCCGTGGGTGCATATCTGGCATATCGGCGTCTGGGGGCCACGTAGCGAAGGAAAAGTGGCGGCGGCGTCGGCGCGCTGACGCCTAGCTACCCACGGGCTCGGTTCAGGCGGCGGATGGCGGCCTCCCGCCAGAGCGGCACGCCGGCCTTGTCGGCGATGGCCAGGGCGTGCTCGTAGTGCGCCCGCGCGCCGGGTAGCCCGAGGGAGCGGGCCAGGTCGCCGAGAATCTGCGTCACCGGACCGAGCGTCACCACCGCTGACTCGCCAGCGGGCCGGGCGGCGTATGGCAGCAATTCCTGGTACGCGGACTCGGCCCGCGCGCGGTCGTTAAGCGCGATATTTACCAGGCCACGGATACCGGTCAGCAGCAGCCAGAATGTCCCGCCGGACTGGACGCCGGTCCGCGGCAACCGCACGGGCCGAGCCGACCTCACCAGCGGCGACGAGCCCGGCGACTTGCCAGCGTGATAACAAATACTTAGCATAGTGATATCAAATTAAGAGGACGGCGCGGAGGTGCCGCCACGGGACGGCACGCGGACAGGGAGACGGACATGTACCTACCGGACAGCGTGGTCGCGGGGCGGGTCGGCGTCCCGGTGCTCACAGGCATGACGACGACCGGCGACGACAGCCGGGTCACACCCGCGGCGCACGCCGTGGACCTGGGCAAGACCTATGGCGCCGCGTCGGCGGCGGTGCGTGCCCTGGATGGCATCAGCGTGGCCTTCTCCCGCGGCCGGTTCACGGCCGTCATGGGGCCGTCGGGTTCGGGCAAGTCGACGCTCATGCACTGCATGGCGGGGCTGGACCGGCCCACCTCCGGCCACTCGTTCATAGGCGGCCGGGACATCGGGAGCCTGGACGACGCGGGCCTCACCCGTCTGCGCCGCGACAGCATCGGCTTCGTGTTCCAGTCGTTCAACCTCGTCCCGACACTGACCGCGGCGGAGAACATCACGCTGCCGGCCGATCTGGCGGGCCGGAAGGTCGACAGGGCCTGGCTGGCCTACCTGCTGGACCAGCTCGGCATCGGTGAGCGCCTGGCCCATCGGCCCAGTGAACTATCCGGCGGCCAGCAGCAGCGCGTCGCGTGCGCGCGGGCGCTCGTCAACAAGCCGGAACTGATCTTCGCCGACGAGCCGACCGGCAACCTCGACTCCAATGCGTCGGCGGGCTTGCTGGATTTCCTGCGGCGATCGGTAACCGAACTCGGCCAGTCGATCGTCATGGTGACCCACGATCCGCGCAGCGCGGCGTACGCGGACCGGGTCGTCTTCCTGTCGGACGGCACGGTGGCGGGCGAAATCGACCACCCGACCGCTGACTCGGTTCTGGAGCGGATGCGGACGCTGGGAGCCTGAGATGCGCAGGGTAACCATCAAAGGGATCGCAGCCCATAAGCTGCGGCTGGCGCTCACCGCGCTGGCAATCGTGCTCGGCGTCACGTTCATCAGCGGGACGCTCGTCCTCACCGACACGCTGAACACCATGTTCTCCGCGCTGATCGGCAACGTCTACAGCAAGGTCGACTTCGAGGTCCGCGGTGTCGCACAGTTCTCCGGCAGCAACGCGACGCGCAACCCGCTGCCGGAGTCTTTGCTGGCATCGGTCCGCCGAATCCCTGGCGTGGCCGACGCCAGGGGCCTCGTCGAGGGCTATGCGCAGTACGTCGCCCGTGACGGCAAGCCGATCTCCACCGGCAGCGAGCCGACCCTGGGCCTGAGCTACGACCCCGATCCGCGGATCTCCGACCTGCGCATCGTCCAGGGCGGCCCGCCGGTGACCGACGACGATGTGGTCATGGACGCGGGCACGGCCCAGCAGTACGGCTTCTCGGTAGGGCAGCGGGTGCGCATGCTGTTCTACGGTCAGCCAGCCACCTTCACCATCTCCGGTATCGCCCAGTACGGGACGGCGAACGGCCTGGCCGGCATCACGCTAGCCGCGTTCAACCTGCCGACGGCCCAGCGGCTCATGCAGGAGACCGGCCAGCTGGACGCCATCGACGTGGTGACCAAGCCAGGCGCCAGCAAGACCGTTGTCGAGCACGAGATCACCGGGATCCTGCCGCGCGGGGTGCAGGTCGTGACCGGCGCGACACTGGCGAACGAGGCGGCCAGCTCGGTCAACCAGTCGCTGACCGTCTTCTCGACAGTACTGCTGATCTTCGCGTTCATCTCGCTGTTCGTCGGTGCGTTCACCATCTACAACACCTTCTCGATTACCGTCGGCCAGCGGACCAGGGAACTCGCGCTGCTGCGGGTGGTCGGCGCAAGCCGCCGTCAGGTTTTCGGGTCCGTGCTGGCCGAGGCGGGCTTCACCGGCCTGGTCTCGTCGGTCATCGGCATCGGACTCGGGGTGCTCGCGGCGGCCGGGCTCGAGGCGCTGCTACGCGGATTCGGCATCACGCTGCCGCCCGGTTCGCTCGTATTCGAGCCGCGCACCGCGCTGGTCGGACTCGCCGTCGGGGTCGGCGTCACCGTGATCTCGGCAATCTGGCCCGCCCGCCGCGCCGTGCAGGTCGCACCGGTGGCAGCGATCACCGAACGTCAGGACGGCACCGAGGCCGCGCTGCGCCGCAGGCTGTCGTCAGGTACCGCGGTCGCGGTTGCCGGCGCGATCGTCCTCGGCATCGGCCTGACCAGGCCGGCAATTCAGCTGGTGGGCCTCGGCGCCGCGGCGATCTTCGTGGGCGTCGCCATGCTCGCCCCTGCCGTCGCCCGGCCGGTGGCGGGAACGATCGGCCGCCCGCTGGCCCGGATAGCGGGCGTGGCGGGCAAGCTCGGGCGGCGGAACTCCATGCGCAGCCCGCGGCGTACGGCGCAGACCGCTGCGGCGCTGACGATCGGCCTGGCCCTGGTCTGCGCGATGGCCGTATTCGGGGCATCGCTGTCGAAGTCCACCACCAGCGATGTCGACCAGGCGATCAGCGCGGACCTCATCGTGAGCAGCACCAGCTCGATGAGCGGGCTCGCCACGCCGGTGCCCGGCGCCGTCGCCGCCATCCCCGGCGTAGCGGACACGAACACCGTGTACAGCGGCTCGTTCGAGATCAGGGGCTCGGTGCAGACGCTGACCGGGACGCAGACGCGGAGCCTGGCCCGTACCGTGACACTGCGGATGACCGCAGGCAGCTCCGCCGCCCTGGCCCGCGGCGAGCTGCTGATCGACTCGACGACCGCGACCGCCGACCACCTGCGGGTCGGCGCTCCCGTCGCCGTGAGGTTCGCCAGGACGGGCAGCACACTGGTCCGCATCGGCGGTATCTACCAGGCCAACGCGCTGATCGGCAGCTACCTGGTCAGCGACAGCTATTTCCTCGCTCACTTCGGCAGTAACTGGAACGCGGCCGCGGTTTTGGTCAGCACCGACGGCAGCGCATCGGCAGCCGGTGCCGTCAGCCATGCTCTGGCCGGCTACCCGACCGTGCAGGTCCAGACCCGTGCCCAGTTCGAGCAGGCCAGCGCCGCCACCGTGAACCAACTGCTCGGTCTGGTCTACGCGCTGCTCGCGCTGGCGGTGCTCATCGCGCTCATCGGCATCGTGAACACGCTCATGCTCTCGGTGTTCGAGCGCACCCGCGAGATCGGCCTGATGCGGGCCGTGGGCATGCGGCGCAGGCAGGTCAAGACCATGGTGCGGTCCGAGGCGGTGATCCTGGCCGTGTTCGGCGCGGTGATCGGGATCGTCGTCGGCACCGGGCTGGGCCTGGCGCTCGTGGACTCGCTGAAGCACAAGGGCGTCGCTGAGACGGCCGTGCCGGTGCCGAGCCTGGTGATTTTCCTGGTGCTCGCCGCGCTGCTCGGCCTGGTGGCCGCCACCTGGCCGGCCCGCAGGGCCGCCAGGCTGGACGTGCTCGCCGCCATCGCATCGCAGTAAAAGGACTGACATTTCGGGACGAGAAACGAAGCTGGCATCATGGTTAGCACGCGGACGGGAGAAATCATGAACTACGAGAGTGCGCCCGGCGTCCCGTCGGCCACCGGACTGCCGCAGTACCAGCCGGCAACCGGCGGTCCGGCGGTCGCGGTGCGCGGGCTGTGGAAGAAATTCGGGGACAAGGAAGCGGTAGCCGGCATCGACCTGGAGATCGCGGCGGGTTCCCTCGCCGGGCTCGTCGGGCCGAACGGCGCCGGGAAGACAACATCGCTGTCGATGATGACCGGGTTGCTGCGGCCGGACGGCGGGCAGGTCCTGGTCGACGGGCTGGACGTATGGGCGGATCCGGCCGCGGCCAAGGCGATCATGGGCGTTGTTCCGGCCGAGGTCAGGCTGTTCGAGCGGCTGAGCGGCGAGGAATTGCTGGAATACTCGGGGCGACTGCGCGGCCTGCCCGCCGGCGATGCGCGGGCGCGGGCCGCGCAGCTGCTGGACGTGCTGGACCTGACCGAAGACGCCAACCGGCTGGTTGCCGATTACTCCACCGGCATGCGGAAGAAGGCCGCGCTCGGCTGCGCGCTGATCCACAATCCGTCGATGCTGTTCCTGGACGAGCCGCTGGAGGGCGTTGACCCGGTCTCCGCAGACGTGATCCGCAGGCTGCTGACGCGGTTTGCCGCCTCGGGCTCGACCGTGCTGTTCTCCAGCCACGTCATGGAACTGGTGGAGCAGGTCTGCGATCACGTGTCCATCATCGACAAGGGCAAGATCGTGGCAAGCGGCACCACGGACCAGGTGCGCGGCGGCAAGACGCTGCAGCGCGCGTTCATCGACCTGGTTGGCCCCCGTGCGCGCGACGAGGAGGTGCTGTCATGGCTCGGCTCCTCGTCCAGCTGAAGCTGCGCCTGCTGCTCAACGCACTGCGCGCGTCCGGGGCCGCGAAGGTCTCGTTCATCGTCAGCACGGTATTCGCGGCGGCGCTGGCGGTCATCACGTTCCTCGCCCTGGCTTCGTTCAGCGGCAAGAGCACGTCGGTGGACCTGACCGCGGTCATCTTCACCGTGTTCGCGTTCGGCTGGCTGATATTGCCGATCATGGTCTTCGGCGTGGACAGCACGCTGGACCCGGCCACGCTGGCCCTCTACCCGGTGCGCACCCGCAAGCTCATCCCAGGGCTGCTGGCGGCCTCGGCCACCGGGGCCTGGCCACTGGCCAACGTGATCGGCCTGCTCGGTGTCACCGTGGGACTGGCCCGCGGCGGGCTCGGACTGGTCGTCGCGGTGGTCGCGGTGGGGTTGCAGGTCTTGTTCTGCATCGCCCTATCCCGGTTCGTGACCACCTCCCTGGCCAGCATGCTGCGCTCGCGCCGCGGCCGGGACCTCGCCGTGTTCATGATCATTCCGCTGTTCGCGCTGTATGAGTTCTTCGCCCAGGTGGTGCCCAAGGCCGCCGCCGAGGGCAAGATCACGGAGGCGAGCTTCACCGGCTTCGACTCATGGATGCGCTGGCTGCCGCCGGGCCTGGCCGCGCACGCGATCCAGGATGCGTCGGACGGTCATCCCGGCATGGCGTTCGCCCGGCTGGGGGCGCTGGCCGCCGTCATCGTCGTCTTCGGCTGGCTGTGGGTCAGGTCGCTGAGCCGGGCTCTGGTGACGGCCGACACGACGACCCAGGCGGCACGGGTCCGGGGTGCCAAGCTGCCGCTGGCCGGTCTCGGCCTGCGCGGTGCCGTTGCCGCGCGGGTCTGGCTCTACCAGCGCCGCGACCCGACCTCGCTCGTCTACTGGGCGCTGATCGCGGTCATCACCGCCGCGGTGTCGGCCAGGTCCATCTTCGGCAGTAACCGTCATCCCGGCATAATCCTGGTTAGCGCCGTGTTCGGTGTCGCGTTCGTCGGGGTCTTCCACGCCAACTCGGCCGGGCTGACGGGACCGCCGTTCTTCCTCGAGGCAACGGCGCTGAGCCGCACTCGCGACCTGCGTGCCTACTTCTCCGGGCAGAACCTCGCGCTTGGCCTGATCGGGGCACCGCTGATTATCGCCGTCTGCTGCGGGCTGGCCGCCGTGGCCGGCCGGCCGGGACTCGGAATCGAGGCGGTACCGATCGTGCTGGCCGGGCTCGGCGCGGCCCTGGGGCTGAGCAACCTGTTCTCCGCGGGGCTGCCGTACCCGATGGTCAAGCGAGCGGGCACCCCCATGCTGGTGGCCGCGCCGGGATACGGCGCCTATCGGATCGGCAGCGTGTTTGGCACCCTGGTGGGCACCGCGGTGGCGGCCGCACCCGCGATCATCGCGGCGGTACAGACCGCGACCGATTCGGATGCGATCCGGATCGGGGTCCTGTGGCCGTGCGCGGCCGTGTACGGCTTCGCGCTCGCGCTGGCCGGCGTACGGCTGGCGGCGGCCGCGGCCGCTGGCAGGATGCCGGAGCTGACCCAGGTCGCCGTGCGCAGCGTGATGACCTGAGTCCACGCCACTGCCGGCGCTGACAGCCAGGCGCACGGACTCGTGCGCGCCCGAGCCCCGGCATACCGGCCTCTGTGTGAGTTAGGTAACACCATGGTGTTACCTAACTCACACGGACGGGGGTGCCGCCGCGAGGAAGTGCGCCAGCTCCACGAGAGGGCGGGCAGGCCGAAGTCCAGGCCTGGCGGCAGGGTGTCCGCGATCGGCTTGACCACGGTCAGCGAGGTCGCCGCCATCCGGGGGAAACCCGTCAGCCTGCTCCGGCGTGATAAATATCCGATTATTTTGATCGGAATTATTGACTTAGTGCCGACCGGCTGACATGCTCGGGACATGAGCACGCTGCACGGGATCAGGCGCCGCTTCGTGGATCAGCTGCTGGTTGCCAGCGCGCTGTGTCCGCGGCGCCGCTGCGCGTAGAGCGCCGTGCATGCACGGGGGGACGACCCCCCGTAGCCCCCGTCCCGGCAATCACCGAGCGGCCCGATACGCGGGCCGTCCGGCCATCTCGCCATGACTCAGGAGAGAGGAAAAGCATGACCGCAACCATCACCGCGAGCAGCGTCGGAGTACGGCGCCTGGCCGGGAACATCGGCTCGGAGATCACCGGCGTCGACACCGGCGAGGTCCTCGGCGACGAGACTGTGGCCGCCATCCGCCAGGCGCTGCTCGACCACAAGGTCGTCTTCCTGCGCGACCAGCACCTGGACTACGGCAGGCAGGTGGCCTTCGCGCAGCGGCTGGGCCCGCTCACCCTCGGCCACCCCACGCTGGATTCACCGGCCGGCCAGCCGCTGCTGGAGGAGATTGACTCGCACAAGGGCGGCCGCGCCAACCACTGGCACACCGATGTCACGTTCGTGGACCGGCCGCCGGCGTTCACGCTCTTGCATGCCGTGGTCATCCCGCCCGTCGGCGGCGACACGCTCTGGGCCAACACCGTCACGGCCTACGCCTCGCTGCCGCCCGAGCTGCGCGACCTGGCCGACCGGCTGCGCATCGTCCACACCAACGACCACGACTACGCCGCCGTCTACGGGCGCGGGGAACGCGTCGACGCCGCCCTCGCCAGGGCACAGGAGCAGTTCGTCTCGACCGTGTACGAGGCCGAGCATCCGGCGGTACGAGTCCATCCCGAGACCAGCGAGCGGGCCCTGGTGCTCGGCGGCTTCGCCCGCACCGTGCTCGGGTACTCCCCTCAGGCCTCTCGGGACCTGATCAGGCTGCTGCAGGAATACGTCACCAGGCCCGAGCACACAGTCCGCTGGCATTGGCGCGAGGGTGACCTCGCCATCTGGGACAACCGGGCGACGCAGCACTACGCGATCTTCGATTACGGCGATGCGCATCGCCGCGGCGAGCGCGTGACCGTCTCCGGCCCGGCCCCCGTCGGCATCGACGGACGGCCGAGTGTCCTGCTCAAGGGCGACGCTTCCGCCTACTACGCCGGAGCCGCTGGCTAGCGCGCTCCCGCCGACACCCCTCGTTCCCGGAAGAAAGCAGAGTTTCATGGCCAGTCCACCAGACACCAGCATCCGTGACCGCAGTTCGGTACCCGTGTACAAACGCAGGCGGCGGAGGATCTACGGCGGCGTGGCCGTCGCGGCAGTCGTCGCCGTCGCGCTGATCATCTGGGCAGCAGTCGGATCCGGATCGTCGGGGCCAGGCACGCTGCCCGGCTTCACCATCGCGGTCAGCCAGGGAACCGTCGCCAGCCCGGACAGCATCATCGAAAGCCAGCCGTCGCTGGCCAGGCTCATCCCGGCCCAGCTGCATTACGTGCCGTTCGACGCGGGCGTGACCGCGATCGCGGAGATGGAGTCGGGATCGGTCCAGGCCATCAGCGGCGTCGGCAATCCGCCCGCTACCGAGGCCATCGGCAACAACGCCGGCGTCACCGTCGTCATGGGGTGGGGATTTGACGACGACCAGCTGCTCGTGCCCAAGTCGATCACCTCGGCCAGCCAGCTGGCCGGGAAGTCGGTCGGAGTGCTGGTCGGCTCCTCGGAGGACTACGAGCTGCTCGGCTACCTCGGCCTGGAGCACCTCACCGGCAAGGTGAAGATTGTTCCGTTCGCGAGCGAGCCCGCGGCCGGCGCCGCGGCGCTCTCGGGCGCGATCGACGCGGCCTACGTCTACGGTGCGCCGGCCAGCAACCTGATCGCGCAGAAGGGCTACCACTCGCTGGTGAACGCCGAGCAGATCGCCAAGCTCGGCGTTCCCGGCCTGGACGTGATAGCCGTCGCCACCAGCGTCATCAAGTCCGACCCGACGCTCGTCCAGGACTACGTCTGCGCCGAGCTTCAGGGCAGCCGCGACATGACCGGCCCCGACGCGGCCCGTTATCTCGCCGCAACGGCCAAGGTGCAGGGCGCGAGCGGCAGCCAGATCGTCTCCGCCACCGAGGGCTACCCCTTCATCGCGGCCAGCCAGCAGCTGTACTGGCTCGGGTCCACCCCGGACGACGTGCACAGCCCCATCGTGTCGGCCTACGTGCAAACGGGTCAGTTCCTGGTCAGCCAGGGCCGGCTCACGTCGGCGCCGACGGCAGCGCAGATCGCCGCGCACATCGACCCCAGCTTCATCAAGAAGGCGCTCGCCGGTGCCTGCCCGAGCTAACACTGCCCGAGCTAACACTGCCCGAGCTAACGATGCCCGAGCTAACACTGCCCGAGCTAGCGGGAACGAGGTCGCCGGTCGCCCGGCCGGCGACCTCGTCGCCTCCGGCTCCCCCGGCTCCCCCGGCTCCCCCGCGCCCGCTGCGATGGCTCCCGGCCGCGGCGCTGCGGTGGTCATACAGTCGGTCGGCAAGACCTTCCGCCGCGGCGGCCGCCGGACCATCGCGCTGGCCGACATCGACCTCACCGTCGCCCCCGGCGAGCTGGTCTGCCTGCTCGGACCGTCCGGATGCGGCAAGTCGACGCTGCTGCGGATCGTCGCCGGAGCACTGGCCCCCGACGACGGCACGGTCACGGTGGACGGCACGACCGTCGACGGGCCATCCGCGGACCGGGGCATGCTGTTCCAGACGCCGCTGCTGTTTCCCTGGCTCAGCACGCGCAAGAACATCCTGTTCGGGCCGAAGGCGCAGCGGGCCGCGGGCCTGCATGAGCGGGATGATCCCGAGCTAGGCGCCGAGGCCGACGCGATACTCGACACCGTCGGCCTCGGCCGGTTCGGCGACGCGTTCCCGCACGAACTGTCCGGCGGCATGCAGCACCGCGCGGCGTTCGCCCGCGCGATCATCACCCGCCCGGCTGTGCTGCTGATGGACGAGCCGTTCGGCGCGCTCGACGCCATCACCCGCGTCCGCATGCAGGACTTCCTGCTCCGCATGCGCGAGCAGTACCAGACCACGATCCTCTTCGTCACCCACGACATCGAGGAAGCGGTCCTGCTCGGCGACCGGGTCGCTGTGCTGGGCGGCCGGCCGCCCGGCATCCGGCAGGTCATCGACGTCCCGCTGGGCCGGCCCCGGCACGCCGCGGACGCCGACACCACGGAATTCGTCGCGGCCAAGCGGCAGATACGGGCCGCGCTAACCGGGCGCGCGATGCAGGCGCACACCTGACCTGGCACCCGAGAGGAGCATCACCATGTCAACCTGGCACAGCCTGCCCGCACCCGGCGGGAGCGTGCTCGCCGACGAGCCGACGGCCGAGGACCTGGACCGGATCTTCGATGACGGGCTTGGCGAGGAAGGCGATCTCGCCGACTACCGCCGTGCCCGGCACCGGGCCCGCACCCGCAGGCTTGCTACCGGCGCGGCCGGCCTTCTCGGCTTCGCCATCATCTGGCAGGTCGCCGCCATGCTGGCCAACTCGGTCTTCCTGCCCTCGGTCACCCAGACCATCCAGACGCTGGCCCACTACATCGACCGTCCTTACCCGAGCGATGGCTCGCCGCTGTGGCTGGATGCGGCCGTGAGCCTCCGCCGAATCGTGGTCGGCTTCACGATCGGAACGGCGGCCGGCGTCATACTCGGCGCCGGCATGTCGGCCAGCCGCGTCATCCGCCACCTCATCGACCCGCTCATCGAGGTACTCAGGCCGCTCCCCCCGCTTGCCTTCATTCCCCTGTTCATCATCTGGTTCGGGATCGGCGAGCTGCCCAAGGAAGTCCTGATCATCATCGGCGTGGCTCCGATCATGGCCGTCAGCACCGTCGCCGCGCTGGACCAGGTGCCCGACGACCTGCGGCTGTGCGCGCGCACGCTCGGCGCGACTCCGCTGTTCACTCTCCTGCACGTGCAGATCCGCTCCGCGCTGCCCGGCATAGTGACCGGCATGCGGATCTCCATGGCCGGCGCATGGACCTCCATCGTGGCCGTCGAGCTCATCGCCGCCACCAACGGCGTTGGCTACCTGATCATGCAGGCCGGCGACTACCTCAACGTCGCCCTCGTCTTCTCGGGCATCATCGCCATCGCGATCATGGGCCTGACCCTCGACGCGTGCCTGCGCGGCCTGCTCTACCTTGCCGACCCCGGCAAGCGCGGCTGACCGGCGCACCAGCCGCCAGAGTCCCGCAGGCTAGGCGCGCCTGATGGTCGCGAACCAGGCCGGTGCGCCGTTGTCGTCGTGGTATCTGGTCTGAAGCCGGTCCGGCTCGATCGCGGCGACGTTCCATCCGGTGCCGGGGCCGAACGCGGCCTTCAGCTCGTCCCGGCTGATGGGGTGCGGGCCAGTACCGGGACCATCGTCGCTGAAGCAGAACACATACAGGGTCCCGCCACCCACGGTCACCGACGCCAGACTCGCCACGTATCGCGGTTGCTCGTCGCCGTCGAAGGTGTGGAACAGACCGCTGTCCAGCACCGTGTCGAACGTGCGCCCCAGACCCTCCAGCCGCAGAGCGTCAGCAACCACGAACTCGACCTCGAGCCGGCGGGCGTCGGCCTTCGCGCGAGCGTTCGCCAGCGCCGTCTCAGCCACGTCGACGCCCAGCACCGGCAGTCCCAGCGAGGCCACGAGCAGAGCGTTCTCGCCGGTCCCGCAGCCCGCATCGAGCACCGCGCCGGCGAATCCGCCCGCTGCTGCCAGCCGGGCTATCGCCGGCTGCGGGTGGCCGACATCCCACGGGGCCGGGCCGTCGTGGTACGACGCGTCCCAGGGCTGTCCCGTCATCCGCTCATGACTAGTCGGCTGGCGATCACCGAGCGGATCGTCCGCGCGGCGTCCTGAGTGCTCCGGCATTTCCGCCCTTCCTGCACCTGATCCTGCCACCTACTCCGCGGGCAGCAGGACGCCGGGGTTGAGCAGGCCAAGCGGATCAAAGGCCGCCTTGACCGAGCGCATTACGTCGATCTCGGCCCGGCTTCTGGACAGCCCGAGCCAGCGTGCCTTGGCCCGCCCGACGCCGTGCTCGGAGCTGATCGATCCGCCGAGGCTCGCCACCAGCGACAGGACGGCCGAGGTCACGCCCTCGGTGTCCGCGGCACCGAGCACGTTGACATGCAGGTTCGCTTCCGCGAGATGACCGAAGATCAGAAGATCCGCGGCGGGTTCGGCGGCGGCCACCGCGTCGGGCAGCCGTCCGGCGAGCTCGGCCAGGCGGGTGACAGGCACGGACACGTCGAGCTTGACCGGCACGCCGAGCGTGCTGATCGCCTCGGTGTGTCCTTCGCGCAGCGCCCACAGCCGGGCCCGGTCAGCCGCTGACGCGGCGACAGTGGCGTCGAGCACCTGCGGGCAGGATGCCAGCGCGGCCAGCAGGTCGTCCACCGGATCGACCTCGCCCGCGACCTCGACCAGAACATACGCGTCTCCCGCCCCCTCCAGCGGCGGCCGGATGCCGAGGTGGCGGGCGACAAGTTCCACGCCGCGGGCGAAGCAGAGCTCGGCCGCGCACAGGCCCGGCAGCTTCGGCAGAATCGAGGCGAGCAGGTCGACAGCGTCGGAGGTACCGGCGACGGCGACGAACGCAACCGCCCGCTCGGGCTCGGCCGCGACCAGGCGCAGCCGCAACCGGGTGAGTACGGCAAGGGTGCCTTCCGAGCCTGCCAGCAGGTGCCCGATGTCATACCCCGTGCTGTCCTTGGCCAGGCCGTCCAGCCGGGACACGATCCGCCCGTCGGCCAGCACCGCCTCCACGCCGGCGACCTGCTCGCGCATGCTGCCGTGCCGCAGCACCCGGATGCCCCCGGCGTTGGTGGCGACCATGCCGCCCGCGGTCGCCGACTCGCGGGCCGCCAGATCGACGCCGAAGTCCAGCCCGGCCGCCCGCGCGTGCGCGGCCAGCGCCGCCAGTGTCGTCCCGGCCCCCACGGTGACCTGCCGGGCCGCCAGCGAGACCTCGCCGAGATCAGCCAGGCGGGTGGTGACGAGCAGCACCGGCGGATTGTCGGCAGGTCCGGCCGGCGGGACGCCGCCGCCCACCAGGCCCGTATTGCCGCCCTGCACCACGACCGGGACTCGCGCGCCCGTGCACGCCTCCAGCACGCGCGCGACCTCACCGGCGGTCGCGGGCCGGACGACGGCTCGCGACTCGCCGCTGAACCGGCCCGTCCAGTCCCGCTCGTACGAGGCGCGCAGGTCAGGATCGATAAGGACGTGCTCGGGGCCGACAGCCGAGCGGAGCGCTGCCTCGAACGTCAAGGCAGAACCCGCGGCGGACTCATAGTCGGCCAGCCCGAATCTCCTGGCAGTCGGGAAGCCTTACGACGGATGCTCGCCAGCGGCAACGCCTTCACGGGCCCAGATTAACGGAGGCGTGCTCGGTCCGTCGCAGGCCGGCACGGAGGTCTGGTGCTATTGCAGATTGCAAGCGGCGGGTGCCGGGCGCAACCTTCGGGATGAGGGTGCCTGTACCCGCCTGCCTGCCGGCTTCTAAGCCAGGAACACGCTGGCAACACGACTCCGGCATTGGCCGCAATACCAGATAATGCGCGGCGCTTCGTGCGCGATGGTAGAACTGCGCATAGGGAGGTTTCCCATATCACGTGCGACACGCAATTGCTTACGGTGAGTACGTAGGAGGCAGTATGCGGACACGCGGACCCCTTCAGCCACCCAGCGTTAGGTGGCAGCTACCCGCAGACCCCACGGCCAGGAA
>JASHOV010000296.1 GCA_030038495.1 Streptosporangiaceae bacterium | reverse complement strand
ATTTTCGCGAGCCGGGTGAACCCTGCCCCGGCCGCCCCCGTATTAAAGGGAAGCACCGCGCCGTGGCCGCACCCGTTGGCGCGGAGCACTTGTCCGCCGGACTATGCCGAGGGACTAATGGCCCCGTTCCTTGCCTAGTCCGGCGGGCTTTTCGCTGGCCACCTCCAACGTGTGCGTACCCGGCGACGCTGCAGCGTCACCGGGTACGCACACGTTGCTGCACGCGAGCGCCGCGACACGCCGGCAGCGCTTTCTACGCCAATCTAGGGAATACGCTAGATCGCCTCATAGGCTCCTGTGCTGTGGATCCCGTGCGTAATCCCTACGCCCCCGGCGCCGGCCAGCGGCCGCCCGAGCTGGCGGGTCGTGACCGGGAGATCGGCCAGTTCGAGATAGTGCTCGAGCGCGTTGCCCGCGGCAGGCCCGAGCGCAGCATGGTCCTGACCGGGCTGCGGGGAGTCGGCAAGACGGTGCTGCTTAACTCCTTCCGTTCGATGGCGATGCAGCGACTCTGGGGAACGGGCAAGCTGGAGGCGAGGCCGGACCAGTCGATCAGGCGGCCCGTGGCCAGCGCGCTGCACATGGCGGTGCGTGAGCTCGCGCCCCGGCACCGCGCCCCCGACCGGATCGACCAGTTCCTCGGCGTGCTGAAAGCGTTCGCCGCGCGGGACAACCGGGCTCCAAAGGGCGCGACGATCACGCAGCTGGGAATCGACGTTCCGGCCGCGAGGGGCCGGGCTGATTCCGGCGACCTCGAGGTCGACCTCACTGAACTGCTGACCGACGCGGCGTCCGTCGCTGCCGACCTTGGCGTCGGGATCGCATTGTTCGTGGACGAGATGCAGGACGTGCCCGCGCCGGACATCTCCGCGCTGTGCGCCGCCTGTCATGAGCTGTCGCAGAACAACGGCCCGCTGATTGTCGTCGGCGCGGGTCTCCCGCACCTGCCGTCCGTGCTGTCGGCGAGTAAGAGCTACTCTGAGCGGCTGTTCCGCTATGTTCCGATTGATCGTCTCGATCGGGATTCGGCGGACATCGCGCTACTTGCCCCCGCTCGGCGTGAGGGCGCGGATTTCCATGTGGCCGCTCTGGATGCGCTCTACGAGGCAGCCGACGGATACCCGTACTTCGTCCAGGCCTACGGCAAGGTCACCTGGGACGTTGCCGCATGCAGTCCCGTGACGGCCCACGACGTGGCGGTGGCCAGTCCCGTCGCCGCGGGGGAGCTTGCAGTCGGCTTCTTCGGCAGCAGATATGAGCGTGCGACGCCCGCCGAACGTGAGTACATGCGGGCCATGGCGCTGCTGGGTGACGAGCCGGTGCAGACCGCGCAGGTGGCCGACGAGCTGGGCCGCAAGCCGTCCAGCGTGTCCCCGGCGCGGGACAACCTGATCAAGAAGGGGCTCATCTACAGCTCCGAGCGCGGCCTGATCGCCTTCACGGTGCCGCATTTCGGCCGGTTCCTGCGAGCCCAGCCGGCCTGATACTCCGTGCCGTGCCGCTGGGCCTCTGCGGTCGTCTTGGCCTATCTACCGACGATGCTAGAGATCGCTAGAGAACGGCATATCCGGCCCCGCGGACGCCGTCGGCGCGGACAGCAGGGCGCTCGCGACATCGGGCGCGAGGCGGCGCATGGCCTGCCGAGCGGCCTTCGGGCGAGTTGGCGGCTGGGTCGGCCACGGTACAGGCGCTCCGGTGAGGGCGTCGACCATGGCGACATGGATCGCGGGCCGCCGGCTCTGCAAGAAGATCGCGAAGACGAGCTCCGTGGCGCGGTCCCCGCACCGAGCAGGGAAGACCACGTAGCGCCAGCACAGTTCTCGCCACACCTCCGACGGGGCATCGGCGGTGACAAGGCCCGCGTGCCTGCGCCACTGCTTGCTCCGGCGCAGGGCCGCAAGTGAGCGCTCCGCGGGCAGCGCACGCAGCTCGCACGGCTCGGAGTAGCCCAGCCGGATCAGGCCCTCGCCCAGTTCGGGCGACAGGCCGGCGAGCACGATCAGTTCCACGATCACGATCACCAGCAGCTTGCCGGTGTCCGTTCCCGGCTTTGGCGCGACGACAGCAGGCAACCCGATCGTCGACAGTGCAGCCGCGGACAGCAGCGCCGATCGCGCCAGCGTCCGAGCGCTCACCGGGGCGGTGCTGAAGTCCCCGAAGCAGCCGCAGCCGACGTCGGGCCTCGCCGCCCGCAGCTCAATCAGCGCACTTGTCGCGACCAGGAACATCAGCCCGGCCCCGAGCCGGATGCAGTTCGCGGGCGCGCCCGAGCCGATCCGCCCGGCCGTCGCTATCAGGCCGATTCCGAGGCCGCACTCGACTGCGCAGAGCATCATGTCCATCGGCCTGCGCAGCCGCATGGGAAACAGGGCGGTCGGGCCCAGTCCGTCAGCCACGGACCAGGCGCGGACGGCCCGCAGCACCTTGGCGCAGCATGCGCCGAGCATCAGCACGGCGATCAGCGGGATCTGCACCTCGCGCACGGCAGTCAGCACAGTCAGCACAGTCACTCGCCTATCGTGATCGTCGCATTGAAGCAGCCGCGCTCAAGCTCGCCGCCGAGCGCTATGAAGCTGGCCATGGTGAGATCGGCGATCCGGCCGCGAGGGGATGTGCCGCAGGTAACGCAGCGGTCGTTGAAAAGCCGGGCCACAGGCGCGCAGCCGGTAACCGGCAGCATGCACTGGAGGCTGGCGCACTCGTTCCTGATCCGCAGCACGCTGCCGAGGGCCAGGTACGGCATCCGGGCGTATCCGTTCGGATGACCGCTGATCATGTCCTCGGCGCATCCGGTCTCCGGGTCCAGTGCGGGGTAACAGATGCCGAGCACGCCCCCCGGCTCATCGCCCGGCTCGTGCCAGGTCGCGGAGCCACTGATGGCATCGGGCACGTGACCGCTCACCAACGGCTGCCGCGGCAGCCTGCTCGCCGGGTAGGCAGGCTGGGACGTCGCGGGAATCAGGCCGTCCAGATCCGCCCCACGGCGCAGGCCGATGACGTCGATGAGGTAGCCGGGCTCCAGCGTCGGGAACCTGACCTGAATCCGGCCCATGGCCCGCGGTTGGATCTCGACAACGCGGGGCCTGCGGGTAGCCGCCTCGGCAACAGTCAGCGTACCGCCGGAACGTTCCGTGATGATGCCCGTGACTCGGCCTATATTCGCCCATATCCGGTCAGCCGTGTGGCGGCTGGAGGGCTGCAGCCGCACGACGGCCTGGTCACCCTGCCGCAGCGCAGCCGGTTCTAACTGAGCGCCGCGCCAGGCGACTGCCTCCGGGGTCAGCGTGAACCGCTGCTCGTCGGTATCGTCGCCGAGGACAAGAACCTGTGGGCTGATGTCGAGTACCGTCCCGGATACCGCTCTGGGGAGCAGGCCGATATCTGCGAACCCGGCACCGGAAGGATCGGCGCTGTTCCGCCACGACGCCGAGTCGTGCTCCGCGGTCCCGGCCGAGGTCTTGCCGGGCGGCGGGCTGAGGCGCGCGGGGAATACGGCCGCCTTCAGCAGGCGTCGCCGCGCCACCGCCGCGGTCCTGGCCGCGTGGGCGGCAGGGGTCTGACCAGCCTGGACGTCTCCGGCGGCACGAGGGCATCGATCACAGCACTCGCGTGCTAACTGCCCTGCGGGCATTCAGCTCCTCCTGCCTATATGCAACCGGCCATCTGCAACCGGCGATATCGACCATGCGTACCGGCCGCCGCCGCCGTCAAGCGGTTTGGTGATCTTTACACCAAGGTCGGGAGCTTGCCCCGACCCTGGCGGCCTCCTGCCCGCCACGGCGACACGGCGCGCAGGCACAGGTGTGTGCATATCGTCGTCCGAGACGCGCCGTTACGCGGGGTGACGGACTGTGCGGGCTTCGTGCTGGGTACCTTTGGTGTGTGAGCGTCGGGGGCGATCACGGGCTAGCTGATTCGCGCGTTCGCGGGGCCGGGGCGGTACCGCGCGTGGTACCGAGGCGGCCCGCCGACCGGCCTCCCGCGAGCACCGAGGGCGGCCGGGAATCCGGCGCCCTGAATAAGGACGCGTGGCAGGAGCCAACGGTGGTCAGCGAGCCTGCGGCCGTGCCGCGGGCGCGGCCGAAGCCGCGGTCGGCCGGTTCCATCCTCGCCGAGGGCGCGGGCCTGCGCGATGACATGCTGACCGCCGCCGACCAGCCCACAGTCGCCCCGGTGGTGGGAGGGCCGGCGGTGGGAGGGCCGGCGGACCGTAGTGGCGCTGACCTGGCCGGGGCGGACGACCGTGGCTTCCGTGAATATGTAGCGACGCGCAGCCGGGCGCTTCTGCGTACTGCCTATCTGCTAACCGGCAACAAGGCTGACGCCGAGGATCTCGTGCAGGCTGCGCTGGCCAAGACCTACCTCGCGTGGGATCGCATCGAGGACCGCGGCGCACTCGATGGCTACGTGCGGCGCGCGATCGTGAACACGCATATCTCCTGGTGGCGCAGGCGGCGGGTGGAGGAGTACCCGACTGACGAGATCCCGGACCAGGCCGTCGCTGACCACGCGATTGCTAGCGACCTGCAGGAAACCATGCGCCGGGCAATAGACCGGCTACCGGACCGGATGCGGACCGCGGTTGTCCTGCGGTACTACGAGGACATGACCGAGGCGGAGGTGGCCGACGTCCTCGGTGTGAGCCTCGGCACCGTGAAGAGCACAGTGTCACGGGCTGTCGCCAAGCTCCGAACCGACGCCGACCTCCAGTAGCGGCGCGGCGGCCGGTCGGCCGGCTGCTGACTGGCTGACGATTTGCAGATACCGTGTCACTATCCACGTCAGGGCGGTTACCGGCGCAGCTAGACCGGCGGTGTCGGCACGCCATCTAGCTCGCCTTGGGGGTTGCGCCGTGCGCAGCACAATGATGGACATCCCGCTGACCGTGACCGCGATCATGCGGCATGGCACGACAGCCTACGGCAGCAGCGAGGTGGTCACCCTGACCACGGCTGGCATCCGGCGCCGCAGCTATGCGGAGACCGGGGCACGGGTGGCGCAGCTTGCCAACGCACTGCGATCGCTAGGCGTGGACGGCGACCAACGGGTCGCCACGCTGATGTGGAACAACGCCGAGCATCTTGAGGCTTATCTGGCAATTCCATCCATAGGCGCAGTTCTGCACACGCTCAACTTGCGGCTTGAGCCGCAGGTTATCGGCTATATCGCCGATCACGCCGGCGACGACGTCGTCATAGTCGATCCGTCCCTGGTGCCGCTGCTGGCGAAGGTGCTGCCCCATGCCCCGGCCATCAGGCATGTCATCGTCACCCCCGACGAGGGCGAGACCGAGTTCGTCCCGCCAGCGGAACTCATCGCCCTCGGTCGGCCGGTGCACGCCTACGAGGCGCTGCTTGCAGCTCAGCCCGCCACCTTCGACTGGCCGGACGTGGACGAGCGGTCGGCCGCCGCAATGTGCTACACCAGCGGCACGACGGGTGGCCCCAAGGGCGTCGTATACAGCCACCGGTCGATGCATTTGCACTCGATGGCGGTCTGCATGGGCGGCGTGTTCGGGCTGTCGGAGGCGGACCGGGTGCTGCCGGTCGTGCCCATGTTCCACGCGAACGCCTGGGGGCTGCCGTACGCAGCAATATTGTCCGGCGCGGACCTGATCATGCCCGACCGGTTCCTCCAGCCCGAACCGCTCGTCCGGCTTATCGAAGCCGAGCGGCCGACCCTGGCGGGCGCCGTTCCCACCATCTGGAGCGGCCTCCTCCAGCACATACGGGCCAACGGCGGCGACATCTCGTCGCTCCGGCTGGTGCCCTGCGGTGGCTCCGCTGTCCCGCACTCGCTGCAGGAGGCCTACGAGAAGGAACTCGGCGTCCGGATCCTCCAGGCCTGGGGCATGACCGAGACCTCCCCGCTGGGCAGCGTTGCGCATCCGCCGGCGGGCGTGCCGGACGACGAGGCCTGGCGGTACCGCGACTCCGCCGGCCGGCTGATGTGCCAGGTCGAGCATCGACTGGTCGGGGAGGGCGGCGTGATCCTCCCGTGTGACGGCGAGGCCGTGGGCGAGATAGAGGTGCGGGGACCGTGGGTGACCGGGGCGTACTACAAGGACGATGACCCGCAGAAGTTCAGGGACGGCTGGCTGCGTACCGGTGACGTTGGCACGATCGACCCGCTGGGTTTCGTGAACCTGACCGACCGGGCCAAGGACGTCATCAAGTCGGGCGGCGAGTGGATTTCCTCGATGGAGCTGGAGAACCTGCTGATGGCGCACCCGGCGGTGGCCGAGGCCGCCGTCATCGGAGTGGCCGACGAGAAGTGGGGCGAGCGGCCGCTGGCAGGCGTGGTGCTGGCCGACGACGCCACGATCACCGCGGCCGAGCTGCGGGACTTCCTGGCCGGCCAGATACCGCGCTGGCAGCTGCCCGAGCGCTGGGCATTCATCAAGGAGGTACCCAAGACCAGCGTCGGCAAGTTCGCCAAGACCAAGATGCGCGAGGCCTACGCCCACGGCGACTACGAGGTAATCGAGGCGCGCTAGCTCGCGCTGAGCCCCGGACGACGGGCCGTGCTTTGCCGAGCCACGGCTGGCCCGGTAACCTAAGGCCCGGCCCGCGTGGGCTACCAGGAGGCTTCGCCTAGTCCGGTCTATGGCGCCGCACTGCTAATGCGGTTTGGGTTCGCGCCCATCCGGGGTTCAAATCCCCGAGCCTCCGCCACTGACCAGCCACTGCGCCAGGAAGGCGTGGCTGCTGCAGTCGTCTCAGTGACGATTGCGGCCTCCATCTGGCACAGCGCTGGCACCGCCGGGCATGATCTTGCCTTTGTCGGCACGAAGTCGTGCCGGATTCCAGCGAGTGACCGGCCAAGTGATGCGCATGCACGGCGGCCCCTTCTGGCGCGCGCCCCTTGTGACGGCCGGTCGGCCCGGATAGCGGGGTTCAGCCTGGGTCAGGCCAGGCGCTCATCCGAGCCGCTGCCGAATCGACCGGGCGCGGTGCCGGGCACGGTAAACGATCGCGGCC
>JASHOV010000295.1 GCA_030038495.1 Streptosporangiaceae bacterium | reverse complement strand
ATCGGGCCGCCGGGCCGGACCAGCGTGGAGAACTCCCCGGTGATCTCGCCGCCGTTCAGCCGGACCGCGCCGATCTCGGTGATCGCGGCCTCGCTCGGCAGCCAGCCCGTCGTCTCCACATCGACGACGACGAGGTCGTAGGCGGCGAGCGATCCTGGCACGACTTCACGCTAGAGCGTGGTGCTGACAGTCGGCCTCAGGCGCGCCGCACCGGCGGTACCGGGCCCGGTACCGCCGGGTCAGCTGAGGCGGATGTTATGCGTTCGTTATGGCCATGGTGGGCTGCCGGGATCGACGAACACGGGCGTGAGAGTTCGCGAAGCGGTTGAATCCACCCCTCGACCTTCACTAGTGTCGTGCAGCGAGCCGCACCGCTTATCAGCTGCCAGCTCGGCGGCGGCGGTCGGCAGCAGCCGAGTCTCGGTTGCTGGCCGTTGGCCAGCACGAGAGCCGGGGACCCAAACGACGGCGGCCGTGAATCCCGCCGCCCGGGGTGAATCGGCCGGGCGCTGTATGCCCGGCCGTAGGGCGCTTCCACCGCCCGAACCCGTCAGCTCACCCGGCAGGCCGACAGTGGAAGAAGGAGCGTGTCACACAGGTGCATACGCCGCTGATGCGAGCAGTCCCGAGGCAACGTATCGCGGTCGTTGCAGCAGCTGTGCTTGGCGCCGGGTTGCTTCTGGCCGTGACCAGTAGTGCCGGGGCCGCTCCAGCGCCCACGATCACCCAGGTCGAGAAGAAGATCAGGCAGCTCCAGACCACCTCCGATCAGCTCGGCCAGCAGTACGACCAGGTGCAGCAGCAGCTGTCCAGCACGAGGCAGCAGCTGACAGTGGTGCAGCGACAGCTTTCCGTCGAAGACGGCCAGTTCTCGCTGATGCGCACGCAGGTCGCGTCGATCGCCGTCGCCGACTACGAGGACGGCAACCTGAACTCCTCGCTGGCGCTGCTGACGGCCGGCAATCCGCAGCGGATTCTCAACCAGTCCTCGATCCTGGCGCAGCTGTCGGCGAGCAACACCGCGGAGATCGGCCAGTTCCTGGCCGCGGCGAGGCGGCTGGAGAGTACCCAGGAAGTCGAGAGCCGCACCATGGTCGGGATCGAGGAGCTCAAGGCCAGCCTCACCAAGCGCAAGACCGACCTGAACAAGATGCTCAGCCAGCAGAACGCCCTGCTTGCCCAGCTATCCCCGGCGGAGCAGTCCCAGCTCGGCGGCGGCACCGAGACCGGCACTTCGCCGGTCAAGTACACCGGTCCGACGTCGACGCAGGCCGACAAGGCGGTGCAGTACGCCTACGACCAGATCGGCTGCCCGTATGTCTACGGCGGCACCGGCCCGTGCGCTGACGGCTTCGACTGCTCGGGCCTGACGATGATGTCGTGGGCCGCGGCCGGGGTGTCGATCCCGCGCACGAGCTACGAGCAGTGGGACGACCTGCCGCACGTGAGCCTCGACGATGTGCAGCCGGGCGACATCCTGGTCTTCTATGACGCCGGTCATGTGGCCCTCTACGTGGGGCACAACGAGTTCATCCAAGCCCCGCAACCCGGGCAGGATGTTCAGATCGTGACCTATCAGGGTGCGGACACGCCCGGCATCGACGGGGCAGTCGTTCCCTAGAGCCTGGGCTCGCCGGGCCGGCCAGATGACCTCCGGCCCGGCGCGCCTGGTGTGCCGGCGGCTACGCTCTGAAGCCTGATGACCAAGGTCCTGATCGTCACCAACGACTACCCGCCGCGCAGCGGCGGGATTCAGTCGTTCGTGCATGCCCTCGCGGTCCGGCTTCCCGCCGACGGGGTTGTCGTCTACGCCCCGGCCTGGGCGGGCGCGGCTGAGTTCGACGCGAGCCTGCCGTTCCCTGTCATACGGCATCCGGGATCGCTGATGCTGCCCGTGCCTTCGGTGCGCGACCGTGCGGTCGCGCTGCTGCGCGAGCATGGCTGCGACACGGTGCTGTTCGGTGCCGCGGCGCCGCTCGGGCTGCTCGCCGGGAGCCTGCGCAGGGCCGGAGCGCGGCGGATCGTCGCGCTGACGCACGGGCATGAGGCGGGCTGGGCGGCGCTGCCTGGCGCCCGGTGGCTGTTCCGCCGGATCGGCGCCGACGTTGACGTGCTCACCTACCTCGCCGAGTACTTCCGGCTCCGGCTGGCCAGGGCGCTGACGCCGGAGGCGGCGGCGCGGATGGTGCGGCTCGCGCCCGGCGTGGACCCGGCCGGGTTCCGTCCCGGATCCGGCGGGTCGGAGGTCAGGAAGCGGCTGGGCATCGACCCCGACCGGCCGGTCGTCGTCTGTGTTTCCCGCATGGTCCCGCGCAAGGGCCAGGACATGCTGATCCGCGCCTGGCCGCGGGTGCTCGCGCGGCACGGGACGGGCGGCGGCCAGGCCAGCCCGCTGCTGATGCTGGTCAGCGACGGACCGTACCGCAGCAAGCTGGAGCGGCTGGCCGCGCGGCTGGGCGTGGCGGACTCGGTCCTGTTCACCGGGCCGGTCGGCTGGGACGAACTGCCGTCGTACTACGACGCCGGCAACATCTTCGCGATGCCGTGCCGGACCCGGCGCGGCGGCCTGGACGTCGAGGGCCTCGGCATCGTGTACCTCGAGGCGTCCGCTACCGGGCTGCCGGTGGTGGGCGGCGACTCGGGCGGCGCGCCCGACGCGATCCTGGACGGCGAGACCGGCTACGTGGTGCCCGGCCGGGACCCGGCGGCCGTGGCCGCCAGGCTCAGTGACCTGCTGGCCGATCCGGCCGGGGCCGCCGCCATGGGGGATAACGGCCGGGCGTGGGTCGAGCGCGAGTGGACCTGGGACCTGGTCGCCGAGCGGCTACAGTCGATCCTCGGATCCCGCTAGCGTCCCGTCGGGTATGGCGGGACGCTAGCTGTACAGGGCCTCGATCTCGGCGGCGAAGTCCTTCGCCACCAGCGACCGCTTCACCTTCAGCGACGGCGTGAGGTAGTCGTTGTCGGTGGTGAAGTCCACGGGCAGCACCCGGAACTTGCGGATCGACTCGGCCCTGGAGACCGCCTTATTCGCCTCGTCGACCGCGGCCTGCAGGTCGGCGAGCAGGTCCGGGTCCGCGGCGAGGTCGGCCGCGGTCGTGCTGTCCGGCTTGCCGTGCTGCTTCTTCCAGTGCCCGAGCATCTCCGGATCGAGGGTGATCAGGCAGGCGATGAACGGCTTGCCGTCGCCGACCACCATGCACTGGCTGATCAGCGGGTGCGCGCGCAGCCTGTCCTCCAGGACCGCGGGCGCGACGTTCTTGCCGCCCGCGGTGACGATGAGCTCCTTCTTCCGGCCCGTCACCCGCAGGAAACCCTCGTCGTCGAGCGACCCGAGGTCGCCGGTGTGCAGCCAGCCCTCGTCGTCCAGGGCCTCCTTCGTTGCCTCCGGGTTGGCCCAGTAGCCGCCGAAGACGATGCCGCCCTTGACCAGGATCTCCCCGTCCTCGGCGATCCTGGCGCTGACGCCGGGAATCGGCTGGCCGACGGTGCCGATCTTGTTCCGGCTCGGCTTGTTGACCGTGGCCGCCGCCGAGGTCTCGGTCATGCCGTAGCCCTCGAGCACGGTGATCCCGGCTCCGCGGAAGAAGTGGCCGAGCCGCTCGCCGAGCGGCGCGCCCCCGGACACGGCGTAGGTCACCTTGCCGCCGACGGCAGCCCGCAGTTTCCCGTACACCAGGTGGTCGAAGATCGCGTACTTCAGCCGCAGGGCGGCCCCGGCGGGCCGGCCAGCCGACTGGGCCTGGCTCACCGCGACCGCCGCGTCGGTGGCGGCCGCGAAGATCCTCGCCTTGGCCGGGCTGGCCGAGGCCCGCTGCTGCGCGCTGTTGAAGACCTTCTCGAACACCCGCGGCACCGCGAGCAGGAACGTCGGCTGGAATTCCGGCAGCCCGCTGGCCACGGTGCTGGCGTCGGACCAGTGCCCGAGTACCGCGCCGGACTCCAGGCAGCCGACCTCGATGACCCGCGCGAACACGTGGGCCAGCGGCATGAACAGCAGAGTCGAGCTGTCGGCCTCCTGGAACAGCTCTTCGAGGGAGCCGTCGATCGCATTCCGCACGGCCCCGAGCAGGTTGCGGTGCGTCAGCTCGCATCCCTTCGGCCGCCCGGTCGTTCCGGACGTATAGATGATCGTCGCCAGGTCGCCGGCCCCGCGTCCCTTCCGTGCGCTCTGCACCTGCTCGGGGGGAACGGCGGCGCCGGCAGCGGCCAGCTCGCCGAGCCCGTCGATCCGCCAGAGGTGGGCCAGGTCGGGCAGCCTGTCCCTGACCCCGGCGACCAGCTGCTCGTGCCCGTCGCTCTCGGCGATGACCGCTCGCGCCCCGGAATTGCCGAGTATCCACTCGACCTGCTCGGCCGAGGAGGTCTCGTAGACCGGCACGGTCACCGCGCCCGCGGTCCAGATGGCGTAGTCGGCCAGCGTCCACTCATAACGCGTCCTGGACAGCAGCCCGACCCTGTCGCCAGGGTGGATGCCCGCCGCGATCAGGCCGCCTGCCAGGGCCGTCACCTGGTCGCGGAACTCGCCGGCAGCGACGTCGGTCCAGCGGCCCTCGCCGGTCCGGCGGCGCAGCATCAGCTGCCCTGGGTCGGCGGCGGCCCGGCTGAAGACCGCGTCAGCCACGGAGGCGTCGTCGGGCACCGCGATCAGGGCCGGCATTCCGTATTCGAGCAACACTGCCTCCAGCTGGGCCACGTTTCTTCCTGGACGTTACCTCGCTACCCGCGCGGGCGCGCGGCAAGGGTGGCCGGGCACGCCATCCCGGTCGGGTGGGCGCTACCACCGGACTTTGCCTACTGTAGGTGGATGCGGGTCCACGTGGTCAGCGACGTCCATGGCCGCGCCGACGCGCTCAAGACGGCCGGGGAGGGCGCCGACGCACTCATATGCCTCGGCGATCTGTTGCTGTTCATCGACTACTCCGACTACAGCCAGGGGATCTTTCCCGGCCTGTTCGGCGCGGCGAAGGCGCGCGAGCTGGTCGAGCTGCGCTCGGCGCACCGGTTCGACGAGGCGCGGACGATGTCGGCGGATCTGTGGGCCCGGCTGGGCGGCGACCCGCGCGTGCACATCGAGGCGGCGGTGGCCCGGCAGTACGCCGAGTTGTTCGCGGCCATGCCGACTCCCGCCTACGTCACCTACGGCAATGTGGATATCCCGCGGCAGTGGGACGATCATCTCCGGCCCGGCCAGCGTGTCCTGGACGGCGAGCGGGTTGAGCTCGACGGCTGGACTTTTGGCTTCGTCGGCGGCGGACTGCGCACGACGTACCGGACCCCGAACGAGCTTGACGATGACGTGTTCGACGCCAAGGTCGCCGCCGTGGCGGGCGTCGACGTGCTGTGCTCGCATATCCCGCCCGCGGTGCCCGATCTGCTCTATGACACGGTGGCCCGGCGGTCGGAGCGCGGCAGCGACGCCCTGCTGGCGCTGATCGAGGCCACCCAGCCGAAGTACGCGCTCTTCGGGCACGTACACCAGCCGCTGCAGAGCCGGATCCGGATCGGCCGGACCGAATGCATCAACGTGGGACATTTCCGGGCCACGGGCAGGCCCTTTGTCCTTCAGTGGTAGCCGCCGACCGCCCGGCCGGCCTCCGAGGGGGTGGCCGCCGAGGGAGTGGCGGGCGCGCGGGTGGCGGGAGGCGGCGGCGCGCAGCCTCCGTGGAGCTGCGGCGAGGTACGCTCCCAGTCATGGCCGACAGAACCAGCTCGAGCATCGTCACGTCCGCTCCGCGCGGCGCGGTGATGTCGGTGATCGCGGACTTTGGTGCCTATCCGGACTGGGCGACGGGAGTCCGTTCCGCCGAGGTGGTCGAGCCGGGGCCCGGCGGCCTGCCCCGGCGAGTGCGGTTCGTGCTCGACGCGGGCCTGATCAAGGACAGCTACGTGCTGGCTTATGAATGGGACGCGGACTCCGGGGTTAGCTGGGAGCTGGCCGAGGGAGGAACCATGGTGACCGAGATGTCCGGGGCGTACCTGCTGGCCGACGCCGGGTCAGGGACGCGGGTCAGCTACGAGCTGACCGTGGGCACGCGGATGCCGATGATCGGAATGCTGAAGCGCAGGGCGGAAAAGACGATCATCGAGACCGCGCTGAAGGGCCTGAAGACTCGGGCCGAGGCGCTGCAGCCCCAGGACGGGCAGGAGCAGTGAGATCCATGACAGATCAGCACGGGGATAACTCGGGATGGGATAAGTCGCGCCGGGGAGGGGGCCAGGGCAAGGCGGGCTCGGACAAGTCGGTCTGGGCGGAGGCGAGCCGGGAGGACGCCGAGCGGGCTGGCGAGGAACAGGCAAGCGAGGAACAGGCAAGCGAGGAACAGGCCGGTGGGGCGCGCGACAGTGCCGGCCGCGACGGTGCCGGCCGCGACAGTGCCGGCCGCGACGGTGCCGGCCGCGACAGTCCCGGCCGGCCGGTAACCCCTCGGGGCAATGCCCAGCGAGGCAGCACCTCCCGGGGCGGTGGTGGGAACCGCCAGAGTGGTCAGTCGCGCCCCGCGACCAGATCGCGTCAGTCCGCTCCGGGCTCGGACATGCTGACCGACTTCCAGCGCTGGCTGCTGCGCTCCGGTGCCAAGAGCATGCGCCGGGAGCTCAACGACCAGGTACGCCGCACCTTCGGCGGCGGGCGGCGGGATAACGGCGACGTCTGGGACACCGCGACGACCGAGATCCCGCCCGAGGTGGGCGAGTCGCCGGAGTGCCAGTGGTGCCCGATCTGCCGCGCGGCCCGGGCCATGCGCGACTCGGGACCGAGTGTCGGAGATCATTTGTGGAGCGCGGGGGACATGGTGGCGAGCGCGGTGAAGGATGCGCTCACCGTGGTCGACTCGGCGCTGTCCAAGGCGGGCGGCGGCAGCCAGCAGGCTGCGCCGCGCGACGACTGGGCCGAGGGCAGCGAGGGCTGGGCCGCGGCGCGCGACAGCTGGGCGGCCGAGCATGGCGGCCTGGTCTCCCGGCCGGGCGCAGACACACCGGACAACGATGGCGAGGCAGACAACCAGACGGAAGGGCCGGATGAGCCTGACAATCGGCGTTGACGTCGGCGGCACCAAGGTTGCCGCGGGTGTTGTCGATGAGCACGGGGCAATCGTCGAGAAGATCAAGCGGGCCACTCCGGCCGCCCGCCCTGACGACACGGCTGACGTCATCGCCGATGCGGTGCTGGAGCTCCTCTCCCGGCACACCGTCGCCGCGGTCGGCATCGGCGCCGCGGGCTTCGTCGACGAGACCCGCTCGATCGTGCTCTTCGCCCCGAACCTGGCCTGGCGCGATGAGCAGGTCAAGAAGCGGGTCGAGGAGCGGATCGGCCGTACCGTGATCGTGGAGAACGACGCGAACGCCGCCGCCTGGGCCGAGACCCGCCTGGGCGCGGCCCGCGGTCAGCAGGATGTCGTCATGATCACTGTCGGCACCGGGATCGGCGCCGGCATTGTGCTGGACGGCAGGCTTTACCGCGGCCGGTGGGGGTCGGCGGGGGAGCCCGGTCATTACCGCGTAGTCCCGGACGGACGGCTGTGCGGCTGCGGGAACCGGGGCTGCTGGGAACAGTACGCGAGCGGCAACGCGCTCGTCGCGGAGGCGCGCGACCTCGCGCGCCGCGCTCCCGGCGCCGCCGCGCGGCTGCTCCAGCTGGGCGGGGGCACCGCAGAGGGCATCGACGGGCCGGCCGTGACGCAGGCGGCTCGCGAGGGAGATGCGGGCGCGCTGAGCTGCTTCGAGATCGTGGGCGGCTGGCTCGGTCACGGCCTGGCTGACCTGGCCGCGATCCTGGACCCCGGCTGCTTCGTGATCGGTGGCGGAGTGTCGGAGGCCGGCGGGATGCTTCTCGGGCCGGCGAGGGTGACCTTCGAGAGCAACCTGACCGGACGCACTCACCGCGAGTTCGCCGAGATCAGGCTTGCCGAGCTGGGACCGGATGCCGGGCTGATCGGCGCCGCCGATCTGGCGCGCCTGCCGGGCTGACTCACGCCGCCGTGGCGGTCACAGCACCGCGCCGTCGTCGTCGTCATCCCGCGGCGGGCGGTCGCCCATCTTGACCACCAGAGTCACGAAGCCGGCGATGAACGCGGCAATCGCGACCAGCGCCTCGGTACCGGAGATGCTCCACTGCAGTACCGTGCCGAGCAGCAGGTAACCAGGCCCGCAGATCAGCGCCACCCACGCGGCCTTGGACACCGCGTCGAGCCGGGCCGGCGGCGGCAGCGGCTCTGGCACGTAGCGCTCCTCCGGCTCGTCCGGCGGCGAGTATGCGCGCGGGTCTCTGGTGAACCGGATGATCCTCGTGCCCTCGGGCGGTACGTAACCCTCTACCGCCCTCGGGCCGGATGCCTGCGGCTCGCCTGCCCGGCCGCCGTCGGGCCCACCATCGTCGAGCCGATCATCGTCGGGCAGGTCATCGTCGGGTCGGCCGTCGGGCACGCGGCTGTCGGGGAGGGCACTTGCAGGCGAGCCGCTATCGGGCAGATCCTCGCTGGCAGGCCACGGCGCTGCCTCGGTGGCCTGCGTTGCCGGCGAGTCGAACCGGGCGATCAGGTCGCGCCAGGCAGCCTCGTCGCCGCTGACCTCGCCGCCTATGTCGCCTGGACCGCTCATTCCCTCATTCTCCGCCAGTTCAATCGGTGCTGACTCCGCTGTGCTGCCGTATGAACTCAAGACTGCCTGAAAAAATTACCTCAGCATCGTTGTCCAGTGTGGCCACGTGGTAGCTGTCGGCGAGTTCCCGCACGTCAAGCTGGCCGGCAGGCACCGATTGCCGCAGCAGTTTCAGGCTGCCCGGCCCGACTACGTGATCTGTGACGCTCCGGTATACCAGGATCGGCTGCTTCAGCTCAGCCAGGTGCTGCTGGGTTATCCGCCAGAGGCCCGGCAGCGTCGCCGCGGCCTTCACCGGCACCCGGTCGTATCCCGCCTCGGTCACCTGGTCATTCTTGATGTCGCTGGCAATCCCCTTGAGTGAGGGGACGACCAGCTTGAGTACGGGAGCAAGCAGGAACAGCTTTGTGTCGGCAGTTATCGACGGATTGACGAGCACCAGGCCGCGGATGGCATCGCCGCGCAGCTCGGCCAGCCGCAGCGCCAGGCAGCCGCCCATCGACAGACCCATCACGAACATTTCGTCGCACCTCGCCTGGAGCAGGTCAAAGGCGCGATCGACCTCTGCGTACCAGTCCTCCCACCTGGTCCTGGCCATATCCTGCCAGGTGGTGCCGTGGCCGGGCAGGCGCGGAAGCGAGACGCTCAGGCCGGCGGCGGCGAGGTAATCGGCCCATGGCCGCAGAGATTGCGGGCTGCCCGTGAAGCCATGGCACAGCAGCACACCGGTGCTGCCCCCGTCATGTACAAAAGCCTCTGCACCCGGCATTACGGGCATTATGCGGGTCCTCTCATCTGGCTGTCGAGGTATCCGTAACCGAAATCGTCGCATGCGGGATGGCCCGGGCGGCAGTCGGTCGGCAAACTGAACAGGCCCCGTTCTTGAGATCGCCGGGACGGCCCTGACGTGGGAACATATGACCGTGTTCTACTGGGTGGTGAAGGCGATCATCGGCCCCGTCCTGCGGCTGCTGTTCCGGCCCTGGGCCGAGGGCACAGAGAACGTGCCCAGGGAAGGCCCGGCGATCCTGGCCAGCAACCACCTTTCGTTCTCTGACCACTTCTTCGCCCCGCTGCCGCTGCCGCGCAAGGTGGTCTTCCTGGCTAAGGCCGAGTACTTCAACGGCCGGGGGATTAAGGGCCTGCTCAGCAAGGCCTTCTTCAGCGGCGTCGGGCAGATCCCTGTAGACCGCTCGGGTGGCGAGGCGAGCGAGCGGGCCCTGAATACCGGGCTGCGAGTGCTGGCGTCCGGCGAACTGCTCGGCATCTACCCGGAGGGCACGCGGACCCCCGACGGTCGGCTGTTCCGCGGCAAGACCGGCGTCGCGCGGCTCGCGCTTGAGGCCCGGGTCCCTGTGATTCCGACCGCGATGGTGGGCGGCTTCGAGTTCCAGCCGCCGGGCAAGCTGGCCCCCCGGCTGACGATCAGGCCCGGTGTCCGGTTCGGCAAGCCGCTGGAGTTCTCCCGTTACTACGGCCTGGAGCACGACGGGATCGTGCTGCGGGCCGTCACCGACGAGATCATGTACGAGCTAATGCGACTGTCGGGCCAGGAGTACGTCGACGAGTACGCGCAGCGGGCCAAGGGCCGACTCAGCCAGGTCCTCCATCACGACGGCTCGGGAAACGGCCAGGTCACGAGCAAGGAGGCGGCCCCGGCCGTGACAGCGCCGGACGCCGACGACGGCCTCGGAGACTGACCAGCGGAGCTTCTGTGCGGATCTGGTAACCCTATGGTGTTACCTGCTTCACACAGACGGCCAGTTCTGCCCTCAGGACCAGCCCTTCGTGCGCTCCACGGCGCTGCGCCAGCGGGCGTGCGCGGTCTCGTCGCGCTGTCCGGGATCGAACCTGCGGTCCAGCCGCCAGGTCGCGGCCAGTTCGTCCCGCGAGGACCACACCCCGGTACCGAGGCCCGCCAGGAACGCGGCACCCAGTGCGGTCGTTTCGGCGATGACCGGCCGCTCGACCGGGCGCTCCAGCTGATCGGCCTGAAGCTGCAGCAGCAGGTCGTTCGCGCTCGCGCCGCCGTCAACCCGCAGCGGCGCGGCGCCGAGCCCGCCACCAGCGCCGAGCCCGGTGGCGTCACCGCCAAGACCCGCGGCCTCCGCGGTCATCACGTCCATCACGTCGCGGACCTCGAACGCGATCGCCTCCAGGGCCGCCCGCAGCAGATGCGCCCTGGTCGTGCCACGGGTGAGGCCGAAGATGGCGCCGCGGGCCGACGGATCCCAGTCAGGCGCGCCCAGGCCGGTCAGGGCCGGCACGAAGACCACCCCGCCCGAGTCCGGCACCGACAGGGCGAGCGCCTCGCTCTGGCCGGCGTTGTCCAGCAGTCCGAGGCCGTCGCGCAGCCACTGGATCGCGGCGCCGGTCACGAACACCGATCCCTCGAGCGCGTAGGTCAGCGCGCCGGACGGCTCCAGCCAGGCGACAGTCGACAGCAGCCCGGCCCGTGAGCGCACGATCGACGAGCCGGTGTTGACCAGCACGAACGAGCCGGTGCCGTAGGTGCACTTGGCGGCGCCGACCGAGTAGCACGCCTGCCCGAACAGCGCGGCCTGCTGATCGCCCGCGATCCCGGCCACCGGCAGCGACAGGCCGAGGAAGGCTGCCGGGTCGGTATGGCCGACGACGCCGGTGGACGGCACCACTTCCGGTAGGGCGTGCGGCGGTACACCGAACAGGTCGCACAGCTCCGCGGACCACTGCCCGCTGGCAATGTCGAACAGCAGCGTGCGGGAGGCGTTCGAGGCATCGCACACGTGCCGTTTCCCGCTGGTCAGGCGGGCGATGAGGTAGGAGTCGACGGTGCCAACCGCGACGGACCCGTCGACCACGCCGGCCCACACCGCGGGCTCGAACTCGGCCAGCCAGGTCAGCTTCGTCGCGGTGAAGTACGGGTCGATCCGCAGTCCGGTCAGGGCCTCGACCCTCGGCCCGTGCCCGGCGGCAATCAGATCCGCGCAGATCGCCGCCGTCCGCCGGTCCTGCCAGACGATCGCCCGGTGCGGGGCCGCCAGCGTGGTGCGGTCCCAGAGCACCGCGGTCTCGCGCTGGTTGGTGATTCCCAGGCAGTCGATGGCCGGGTTGCCCGCCGTGGCCAGCGCCTGCGCGCAGGCCGCGAGCGTGGCCTGCCAGATCCCTTCAGGCAGGTGCTCGACCCAGCCCGGCTGCGGGAAAAACTGGCGGAATTCCTGGTATCCACGGCCCGCGATCTTGCCATCGTGAGTCACGATGAGAGCGGTCACCCCCGTCGTGCCCGCGTCAATGGCTAGGACGCTCATAGGCACTAGTGTGACGGTACTAGACGTGAGAGGAAAAACCGATGCGAGTGGGTGTCCTGACCGGAGGCGGCGACTGCCCTGGCCTGAACGCTGTGATCCGTGCAGTTGTCCGGACCGGCGTGGCCGAGCACGAAATGGAGTTCATTGGCTTCCGCGATGGCTGGCGAGGTCCGCTTGAGGGCGACACGATGGTGCTGGATGTCGACGCGGTCCGTGGCATCCTGCCGCGGGGCGGCACGATACTCGGGTCGTCCCGCACGAACCCGACCGCCGAGTCGGCCGCGGTCGGCGGCAAGACCGGCATTGAGCGGATCAAGGAGAACCTTGAGAGCCTCGGCGTCGACGCGCTGGTCGTCATCGGGGGCGAGGACACCCTCGGCGTGGCGGCCAGGCTGCACGCTGCCGGCGCGAGCGTGGTCGGCGTGCCCAAGACCATCGACAACGACCTGAGCGCCACGGATTTCACTTTCGGCTTTGATACCGCGGTGAACATCGCCATGGAGGCGATCGACCGGCTGCACACCACGGCGGAGAGCCATCACCGGGCGCTCATCGTCGAGGTGATGGGCCGCCACGCGGGCTGGATCGCGCTGCACGCGGGGCTGGCCGGCGGCGCGAACGTCATCCTCATCCCCGAGAAGCCGTTCGACATGGCCCAGGTCTGCGAGTACGTGCAGCACCGGTTCCAGACCAGGTACGCCCCGATCGTCGTGGTAGCCGAGGGCGCGCAGCCGAAGACCTCGGGCGAGGAGGCGAGCCAGAAGGAACTGGACGCGTTCGGCCACGTCCGGCTCGCCAGCCGCGGCATCGGCCAGCAGCTTGCCGACGAGATCGAGCGCCGGACCGGCAAGGAGGCGCGCTGCGCGGTCCTAGGCCACATCCAGCGCGGCGGCACCCCGACGGCGTTCGACCGGGTACTGGCGACCCGCTTCGGCGTGCACGCGAGCCGCGCGGTCGCCGACGGTGCCTTCGGCTCCATGGTCGCGCTGCGCGGCACAGACATCGTGCGGGTGCCACTGGCCGACGCGACCAGTGAGCTCAAGCTGGTGCCGCCGGAGCGATACGCCGAGGCCGAGGTGTTCTTCGGCTGAATTCCCGGGAACGAGGGGCCCGGCGGCGGGCCTGGTAGCGCTCGTTCAGCCCTGGCGGGCGCGGAACGCGGCCGCCTTCACCCGGTTCTGGCACGTCGTCGAGCAGAATCGCCGCGTGCCGTTACGGGAGATGTCGACGTAGACGCGGTCACAGCGCGGTGCCGTGCACACGCCGAGGCGATCATGCATCTCGGTGCCGAGGAAGATGGCCAGCCCCGAGGCGCAGCCGGCCGCCCAGCCCTGAGCTAGCGTGTCTGTGCTGCCGTGAAAATGCAGATGCCAGGGCTCGCCGTCGTGCCGGTCAAGCTGCGGCCGCGCTCCCGTCTCGGCGAGCAGCGCGTTGAGCGTGAGCGCGGCGGCGTCCAGGTCGCCGCCGCCGACGGCGTCGAACACCACTCGGAGCCAGCCCGCGAAAATAACCAGCTGGGCGGCGTCCTGGTCGGTTACCGCGGGCGCCTCGGGCCCGCCGAGCCTGAGCGCCTCACTGATCGCGAGCCTGAGGTCCTCGCCGGCCGGCTGGTCGAAACCGCGACCGTGCGCATCCCCCGGCGTGACGGCGTTCACCAGGTTCGCGGCCGCGGTCACGATCCTCTCTACGTGACTGGTGAAATCCACTTGACCAGTGATGCCTCTCGGTCTAGGTTCGTGACTGTGAAAATCCTATACGCCAGTTACGCCCTGCGGGCGGAGGAGGGATTCCCATGGCCGGATCGGCAGTCACTAACGGTGAGGCGCTCACGCCGGAAGCCGCGCACGGCTGGATCGAGCGCTGGGATGCACAGCAGCAGCTGTACATGCCCGACCGCGAGGAACGCTTCACCGCGCTGATCGACGCCGTCGAGGCCGCGGTGGGGCGGCCGGACCCGCTCGTCCTCGACCTGGGCTGCGGACCTGGCTCGCTGGCGATCCGGCTGCTGCGGCGGCTGCCGCGGGCCACGGTCGTCGCGGTCGACGCCGACCCGCTGACGCTGGCTCTCGGCCGCGCCGCCTGGTCCGGCCAGGCCGGGCTGAGCTTCGCCGACGCCGATCTGCGCGGGCCCGGCTGGTCGTCGGGGCTCGCCCTGGACCGCCAGCCCGACGCCGCGGTCAGCACCACCACGCTGCACTGGCTGCCGGAGGCGGCTCTGAACGCGGTGTATGCGGAGGTGGCGAGTCTGCTGCGGCCGGGTGGCGTGGTGCTCAACGGCGACCACATGCGCGAGGATGACACCGCGCCCCGGCTGGTCGGTCTCGGCCGGGCCCTGATCGAGCGCGCGGACCAACGGCGCCGGGCCGGCGGTGAGACCGAGACGTGGGACGCCTGGTGGCAGGCCGCGGCCGCCGACCCGGACCTGGCCGCACTGAACGATGAGCGCCTAGGCCGGCAGGTGGAGTCTGAGCACCACGGCTCACCCGCTGGCCGGCTGAGCGTGCATGTCCGAGCCTTGCGGGCGGCCGGCTTCGCCGAGGTCGGCACGCTCTGGCAACTCGGTGACAACCGGCTGCTGTGCGCGGTGATGCCGGGCTAGGTACAGGTCAGGAACGACGCACGGTACCCGGCAGGCGGGGACACGATCACGTATCCGTGTCCCTGCCTGACCAGGTAGAGCGAAATGCTCCACGCGGTGCAGGCCGAGTGCGACGGGGTGTCGGCCGGCTGCTGGTGGCTAGTGAAGCTGACCGCCGCGTCGAGTTCGCCGGCACCGGCCCTGGTGATGCCTTGCAGCGTCGCCAGTGAATCGCGCGACGTACCGTACCCGCGCCCGAAGGCTGCGCTGGACAGCCCGCCACGCAGCGAGGTGCTGAACAGAGTCCGGTACAAGGCGAAATCGTGCTCGTTTATGGCCCTGAAGTAGCGAGTCACGAGCCGCGCCACGGCTTTGGCGTCCGG
>JASHOV010000294.1 GCA_030038495.1 Streptosporangiaceae bacterium | reverse complement strand
CGGCCGGGCCGTGCGGATGAGCCGCCGGCTGCAGGCCGGCCAGGTGGCGGTCAACGCGGCGCTGGGCGCGGGCGTCATCGGCGGCCCGTTCGGCGGCTACAAGCACAGCGGCTTCGGCCGGACCATGGGCGCCGACGCCGTGCTTGACTACACCCAGGTCAAGACCGTTTCCATGCGGGGAACGGGGCTGTGATGGGCTCGGTCACCGGTCCGGTCCGGCTCCGGGTGCTGATGGAGCCACGGCACGGCGCGACCTACGACGAGATCCTCGCGCTGGCGCTGGCCACCGAGCGCGCGGGCTTCGACGCGTTCTTCCGCTCCGACCACCTGTTCGGCGTGGACCCGAACGACCCGGACTACCAGCCCACCGACTGCTGGACGACGCTCGGCGGACTGGCCCGTGATACGGAACGCGTCCGTCTCGGATCCCTGATGACGGCCGCGACGTTCCGCGCGCCGGGGCTGCTGGCAGCGATCGTCGCCTCGGCCGACCAGATGAGCGGCGGCCGGGTCGAGCTCGGCATCGGCACCGGCTGGTACGAGCGCGAGCATCAGGCGTTCGGGCTGCCGTTCCCGTCCATGACGGAGCGCTTCGACCGGCTGGCCGAGCAGCTCGAGATCATTACCGGGCTGTGGCTCGCCGGGTCGGGCGGCGCGGGCTTCTCCTTCGACGGCGCCTACTACCGGATCGAGGACAATCGCACGCCGCCGCGGGTGACGCAGCACCCGCACCCGCCGATCATCATCGGCGGGGCCGGGGAGCGCCGCACGCCCGCGATCGCGGCCCGGTTCGCCACCGAGTTCAACGCCGCGCTGAGCAGCGTCGACGACGCGCGCGAGCGGTTCGAGCGGTTCGCGCGCGCCTGCGAGGCGATCGGCCGCGACCCCGGCCAGGCCCGGCTGTCCGGGTTCATCCCGGTCGCGATCGGGTCCACGCAGGCGGAGGCGGACCGGCGCGCGGAGATCGTGGGCTCGTCCCGCATCCGCGAGGCGATGCTGATCGGGCCGCCGGACCAGCTCACCGAGCGCATCGCCGACCTGGCGAAGGTCGGCGCCGACACCGTCTACCTGCACATCTTCGACATCCGCGACCTCGATCACATCGCCCTCATCGGCGCCGAGGTCGTGCCGCGGCTCGCCGAGATGTCCTCGCACCGGACCAGCCAGGAAGGAACGCAGGATCGATGACGATCACGACCCGCGCCGCGATCGCGCGCGGCCCGCACATCGGCTGGGAGCTAGTCGAGCTCCAGCTGGACGAGCCCGGGCCGCACGAGGTCCGGGTGCAGCTGCAGGCGTCCGGGCTGTGCCATTCCGACGACCACATCACCTCGGGCGACGCCAGGGTACGGTTCCCTATGGTCGGCGGCCACGAGGGCGCGGGGATCGTCGAGTCGGTCGGGCCGGATGTGCGGCGGGTGCAGCCGGGCGACCATATCGTGTGCTCGTACATTCCGGCGTGCGGTGCCTGCCGGCCGTGCTCCACCGGCCATCAGAACATGTGCGTCAAGGGGCTTAACGCCGGCACCGGCATGTTCCTGGACGGCACCTTCCGCTTCCACCTGGGCGAGGAGGACCTGGGCGGGTTCTGCTCGCTCGGCACCTTCTCCCAGTACGCGGTGGTGTCCGAGTGGGCCTGCGTGCCCATCGCCGACGACATACCTTTCGACGTGGCCTCGCTGGTCGGCTGCGGCGTCCCGACCGGCTGGGGCTCGGCGGTCTACGCGGCCGGAGTGCGGGCCGGCGACACGGTGGTGATCTTCGGCGCTGGCGGCGTCGGCAGCAACGCGGTACAGGGCGCCAGGTACGCCGGGGCGAAGAACGTGGTCGTGGTCGATCCGGTCGAGTTCAAGCGGGAGACGGCCACCACCGTCTTCGGCGCGACGCACGCCTTCGCCACCGCGAAGGAGGCGCACGATTTCGTCATCGAGACGACCTGGGGCCAGGGCGCCGAGCACGCCATCCTCACCCCCGGCGTGGTGACCGAGGAGATGGTGAACGCGGCGGTGCAGATGACCGGCAAGGGCGGCAAGACCACGATCACCGCGGTCGGGCATGCCGACGAGCGCGCCGTGCACGTGCACGCGGGCCTGCTCATCAGCTACATGCGCCAGGTCAGGGGAGCGCTGTTCGGTGACAGCAACCCGCTCTACGACATCCCGAGGCTGCTGCGCCTGTACCGGGACGGCGACCTCAAGCTTGACGAGCTGATCAGCCGGAGGTACGCCCTTGAGCAGGTGAACGACGCCTACCAGGACCTGGCCGACGGCAAGAACATCCGCGGCGTGATCGTCCACGAGCACTAGAAAGAGGGCCCGCCATGCCCAACGCAATCCTCGACCCGACCGGCCGGGCCGGCGCCGCGGCCGCCCCTGACCTGCCCGCCCTGGTCCTCGCGCCCCGCCGGCCGGCGCCAGCGGGTCTGCGGCTCGGGCTGCTGAACAACACCAAGCACAACGCCGCCGAGCTGCTCGCCGATATCGGCGAACTGCTGGCCGCCGACAACGGCGTGACCGTCACGATCGCGGAGACCAAGCCCAACTTCGCCGCGCCGGCCCCTGACGACCTGATCGAGCGGTTCCGGCGCGAGTGCGACGCGGTCATCACCGGCGTCGGCGACTGCGGGTCGTGCAGCGCGTCGGCCGTGGCCGACGGCATCCTGTTCGAGCGGGCCGGCGTGCCGGCGGCTGTGATCTGCAGCGACGCGTTCGTCGTGACGGCCGACGCGATGGCCGGGCTGCGCGGCGCGGCCGGATACGCGTTCATCGTCACCGAGCACCCGGTGGCCGTGCTCGACGCCGAGCAGGTGCGACAGCGGGCCAAGCGGCTGGCGCCCGAGGTCATCGGGATGCTGACGCAGGCAGCCGGTCAGTGACGACTGCTCCGGCTGAGCTCGACCCGGACGCCGCGCAGGCGGCCATCGAGCACTGCTACGAGCAGGGCTGGTCGGACGGCCTGCCCCTCGTCCCGGCGACCCAGCCCGCGGTGGACAAGTTCCTGGCCGCCGCCGGGCGCGGCCCGGACGAGGTCATCGGGCGGCTGCCGCAGCTGGACCGGGTCGTGACGGTGCGGCTCGCCGCGGTCAACGCCGTGATGGCAGGCTGCCTGCCGGAGTACTTCCCTGTCGTGCTGGCCGCGTGGGAGGCGCTCATGCGCGAGCGCACCACCACCGGGGGCGGCTGGCAGTCCACCAGCGGGCCCGCGCCGCTGATCGTCGTGAACGGGCCGGTCCGGGCCGAGCTGGGCTTTAATGCCGCGGGCGGGGTCTTCGGCCCCGGCTTCCGGCCCAACGCGACGGTGCCGCGGGCCATCGGGCTCATTGTCCGCAACGCCTACGGCATTCACCCGCACCAGCTCGAGCAGGCCACGCAGGGCCTGCCGGGCCGGTGGTCGATCTGCCTGGCCGAGAACGAGGAGGAGAGCCCCTGGCCGCCGCTGGCGACCGAGCTTGGCCTGCCCCCCGGCATCTCGGCGGTCACGGCCACGTTGCTGCGGACCTGCGAGTTCGTCGACAACCGGCACACCGGCAGCGCCGAGCAGCTGCTCGGCGATTTCGCCGACACCATCGGCCGGTCCGGGTCGTGGATTTTCGAGCATGCGGCGGTCGGCGTGGTGTTCTGTCCCGAGCACGCGCAGCAGCTGGCCGCGGCCGGCTTCGACCGCGCGCGGGTTCGCGCCTGGCTGGCGGAGCACTCCGGCCGGACCACGGCGGAGCTGGCGCGCGCGGGCAAGGACAGGGTGGACGGCCGGCTGCGCCTGCCGGGGAACGGTCAGCCAGACCACGGGGAGCCCGGCAGCACGTTCCAGCGCACGCTGCCCAGCGACGAGGTACGGAATCTGCCGATCGCGGTGGCAGGTGCGAGGAACGCCGGTATCTCGATGGTCGTGCGGCTGTTCGCCGACTGGTCCGGCACGGCCGTCCGGGTGCAGAAGCCAGAGGAGAACTGATGGCAGACATGGTGCGGGCCGCGGTGCAGGTCGGGCCGGGAAAGATCGAGCTGCGCGAGTTCCCGCGGCCGCGCGTCGGTCCCGACGACGGCCTGCTCCGGGTCGAGGCCAACGGCATCTGCGGCAGCGACGTGGAGACCTATCGCGGCCACCTCGGCGGGCCGAGGCCCGCGTTCATCCCCGGCCACGAGCCCCTCGGCATCATCGAGGAGATCGGCGACCGCGCGGCGCAGCGCTGGGGCGTCCAGCCGGGTGACCGCGTCGCACTCGAGGTCATCGTCCCGTGCCGGTCCTGCCAGGACTGCCTGACCGGCCGCTATCAGTTCTGCCGCAACCGGAAGTACGGCCACGGCGTCACCGGCGTCGATGTCGAGCCGGCACTGTGGGGCGGCCTGGCGCAGTACATGTACCTGTCACCGACCTCCGTCCTGCACAAGATGGACGCCAGCCTGCCCGCCGAGCTCGCCGCGACCTACAACGCGATGGGCGCGGGCGTGCGCTGGGCCTGCCACCTCGGTGAGGTCGGGGTCGGCGACACCGTAGTCGTGCTCGGCGCGGGCCAGCGCGGTATCGCGGCAGTGGTCGCCGCGCGGGCGGCCGGTGCCGGAACGGTGATCATTACCGGCCTGGCCGCGGACGCGCACAAGCTGGCGCTTGCCCGCGAGCTTGGCGCTGACCACACGATCGTGGTCGACGGCGAATCTGGCGAGGACGTCGTGGCCAGGGTCGAGGACATCACGAGCGGCGAGATGGCCGACGTGGTTCTCGAGCTCACGCCGCTGGCCGCCCGGCCGGTATCCGACGCGCTCCTCGCCGCCCGCCGGGGCGGCCGGGTCGTGCTCGCCGGGCTCAAGGGCAACAAGGAGATCCCGGTCAGGACCGACCTGATCATCAACCGGGCGCTGACGATCCGCGGCGCCTTCGGCGTCGACGCGCGCGGGATGGCCGACGCGATCGCGCTCATTGAGTCGCGCCGCTTCCCGCTGGAGAAGATGCACACCCACACGTTCGGGCTCGACGACGCGGAGCTGGCCATCCAGACGCTGGGCGGGGACGTGGCGGGCGAGTCCGCGATCCACGTGTCCGTTCACCCGTCCGCCTGACCCGGCCCGACCGGAGGCTGAGCCCGTGCTCATCGACACCCATGCGCACCTGCTGCCGCGCGACTACCCGCCCGACGCGCCCGCGTGCTTTCCGCAGATGGAGCCGGCCGAGGGCAGCACCGACCGGACGCTGATCTTCGGGCCTACCCGGTTCCGCGCCCGCGAGGTGTTCTTCGACGCCGAGCGGCGCGTCGAGGCCCAGGACGCCGCGGGGGTCGACGCGGAGGTGCTCACGCCCATGCCGCCGCTGCTGCGCTACGACCTCGCTCCCGCCGACGGGCTGGCGCTCGCGCGGCACGTCAACGAGGTGACCGCGCAGCTGTGCGCGTTCGACCCCGCCCGCCTCGTCGGGTTGGGCATGGTGCCGATGCAAGATCCCGATGCCGCGGCCGGCGAGCTTGGCTCGCTGCGCGACCTGGGCCTGGCCGGGATCGAGATCACGTCCAACGTCCTGGGTGTCTCGATCGGCGACGATCGGTTCCTGCCGTTCTTCCAGGAGGCCACCCGGCTCGGCGTGGCGGTCTTCGTGCACGCCATGCCGGCCGCCACCGACCGGCTGCCGCGCAGCGCCGCGGGCACCTACGTGGTGGGTCTCGAGGGCGCGATGGCGGCCGCCTCCCTGATCGCGGGCGGGACCGCGGCCAGGTGTCCCGACCTGCGCATCGCGTTCAGCCACGGGGCGGGGGGCTTCCCGCTGATGCTGCCGCGGGCGCAGTACTTCTGGTCCGGCAGCTGGAACGAAGAGCCCGCGGTGCCCGAGCGTGCGGTGATGCACGACGAGGGCCCGGCGCCGATCGATTTCGCCCGGCGCTTCTACTACGACTCGCTGGTCTTCGACCGGCGGGCGATCCGGTTCCTGGTCGAGCTGCTCGGGCCGGACCGGCTGCTCGTAGGATCGGACTTCCCGGCCATGCCGCGCGAGGACCCGGCCGGGCGCACGCTGCGCTCGCTCGACCTGCCCGAATCTGTCCTTGACGACATCACCTGGAACAACGCCTTCCGCTGGCTGGGCATCAAGCCGCAGATTTCTGGCGCAGGTAGCGGTACGTAACTCGGCCGACTCGACCGATTCACGTAGCCGCGGTAAGGTGCCCGCGGCTCGCGGCTGCGACGGGCGCGAAGCCGCCGCGCCGGTACCCGGCGCCGCCGAGCCGCTGCCCGGTCTGTGCCGCCAGCCGCCGGGTGATCTCGCCGGACGCCTCGGTGAGCATCCTGGCCAGCACCTGCGGCTTGGCCCGCGCCGCCTCGACCACAACGCTGATCGCAGCGGCCAGACCGCCGTACGGGTCATGCACGGGTACCGCCACGACCAGGTCGGGCAGCGTGATCTGCCCGACCGCGACGGCATACCCTGACTGCCTGACCTGAGCGAGCTTGCGGCGCAGCTGCGCCGGATCGGTGACGGTCAGCGGTGTGTAGCGCTCCAGCGGACGGCTCAGTGCCTCCTCCTGGAACTCCCTGTCCGCGTAGGCGAGCAGTACCAGTCCCGTGCCGGTCGCGTGCATCGGCCAGCGATCACCGGCCTTGCCGTTGGTGGGATGAGTTGCGCAGGCCCTGATCGCCTCGACGTACACGACGTGCATGCCGTCGCGCACGCCGAGATGCACGTTGCCGCGGGTGCGGTGATGCAGGTCGTCCAGGCAGGGGAACGCGGCCTCGCGCAGGTCCAGCCCGCGCGGGGCGAGCGCGGCCAGCTCGAGCAGCCGGACGCCGATCGAATAGGTACCGTTCGGATCGCGCTCCAGCGCGCCCCAGCTCACGAGCTCGTGGACCAGGCGATGGGCGGTGGACAGGCTGAGGCCGGAGCGGCGCGATATCTCACTCAGCGACAGGACCCGATTGCGCGGGCCAAAGGCATCGAGCACCGCCAGCAGCCGGCCGGCGGCATTCGCGCGGGGAGCCTGTGCGCTCGCGTCCGCTGAGGTAGTGAGCAGCTCTGTCATGCTCCACCTCGCCAATAGCGTTACCGGCCGGGACCGAGCGGTGGGTCCGGCCTCTCCGGCCAGTGCGCGCTGTAAGCAACTGTTACGCCTAGTCGAATGCTGGCACGCAGTGCCCGGTTCCGCAAGAACTGAGCGTTTTACAGCAAAGGCCACAGAAACCGCCAGGCGAACGGACGGTGAACAACAACACGGGGCACTCGCGTGATCACGTGCCGACATCTCCCTTTCGCACGGCGGAAGCGCTGTGGACGCACGTGCGGCGAGTCGCGGAAGCTGGGCGCGTTGTCAGTGGGCGTGGCCCACTGCGCTGAGGTCTGAGTAGCCTGCGCATGCCTGCCAGCCAGGTGAGCGCGGCGGGCGCGGGCGCCTGTCCATACCGGTAGCATCTGATTAGCGGGAGCATCGACGTGAGACCCAAGATGTGTCTACGGCGCAACGCGTGGCTGTCGGCCCCGCGGGCGTCGGTTGTCATCGTCGCGACGGTCGCAGCGGTCGTCCTGGCCGGCTGCGGATCTTCAGCCAAGACCCCCACCACGACTTCGGGAGCGAAGCACGGCGGATCGCTGACCGTGCTCGAAGGGGACAGCTTCGCCGGCTCCTGGCCGGGCCTGGACCCCGCCACCGACACCGACGGTGCGGCGAACATGAGCTACATGGACGCCATCTACGGCGAGCTGTTCGAGCTGACCACGGGCGGTAAGGAAACCGGTGACCTCGCCACCGGCTACTCGTTCACCAACGGCGGCAAGACCGTCAACATCACACTCCGCCAGGGCGTGAAGTTCTCCGACGGCACGCCGTTCAACGCCGCCGCGGTCGTCTGGAACTGGGACCGCGACCTCGCCGGCACCTGCAGCTGCAAGCCAGTGTTCGTTAGCAAGCCAGTGATCGCGCAGACCGGCCCTTACAGCTTGTCGCTCACGCTGTCCTACGTGGACGCGCCGTTCATCAACGCGCTGCAGGGCGACATATTCAACTGGATCGCCTCGCCCACCGCGGTGAAGAAGCTGGGCGAGAAGGCGTTCGCGCTCAAGCCGGTGGGAGCCGGCCCGTTTACGGTCGTCAGCGACGTCCCGTCTTCGCTGCTGGTGCTGAAGAGGAACCCGAACTACTGGCAGAAGGGCCTGCCGTACCTGAACTCGCTGACCTTCAAGCCGGTCGCCAGCGACGAGGCCGCGCTGACCGCCATGGAGTCGAACGCGGGCCAGGCCTACGAGGGCATGTCGACGACGGCGCTGGTCGGCGCGTTTAAGGCGAAGTTCCAGACGACCGCGGAGCCGTCGACCTCGCCGTACGACATCCAGCTCAATACGAAGATCGCGCCATTCAACAACATCAAGGCGCGGGAGGCCATCTACTACGCCACCGACGCGGCCTTGCTTGACAAGAGCCTGTTCGGAGATACCTATCCGGTCGGCGAGTCGTTCACGGCACCAGCAGGGCTGTTCTACGAGCAGACGGTCCCCGGGTACCTCACCTACGACCTGGCCAAGGCCAAGGCACTGGTCAAATCGCTCGGCGGGCTGAGCTTCACTCTCGGCACGATCACCGTGCCGACAGCGACGGAGATGGACGAGGCCATCCAGACCGAGTGGGAAGCCGCCGGGATGAAGGTCACGCTGGCGAGCTGGGACCTGACCGGCCTGATCGCTCAGTTCGAGGGCGGCAAGTGGCAGTCGATGCTGCAGACGGCAGGCGCCTACGACCCGGGCACCGGCGTCGGCGTCTGCTTCCGGTTCTGCTCCACCTCGCCATTTACTGGCGTCTGGAGCACGACCCTCAACGGGCTGCTGCTCGGCGCGGCCGGGACCACCAACAACACCCAGC
>JASHOV010000293.1 GCA_030038495.1 Streptosporangiaceae bacterium | reverse complement strand
GGGCGGCCTGGCGGCCGGGCCGGACGGGGGTAGCCGAGCGCCCCGCGCTGCAACTCGGCGGGCACGTGACGTGGCTGCGGCTGGCGTCCGCTCCGGCTGAGAGTGCCAGGCCCCGGTCGGGAGCGGACAGCCGGCAGCTCTTCGACGAACTCGGGCGATGGCTGGGCGCGTACATGTACGGGCACGTGCGCGATCAGCTCCTCTGACCGCAGGCCGGCACAGTTAGCTCACGACGCTGACCAGGTTCTGCGGATAGCCAGAGGCGCCGTTGGGCTCGGGCTGCGCCTGAACGGACGTCTGGGTGTAGCCGGTCTTGTCGGTCGCGCGGGCCTCGATGAGGTAGTTGCCCGGCGGCACGTTCGCGTCCCAGTAGTACACCCACTGCCGCCAGCAGTCGAGATCCGGCACGGCCGCGAGCTGCGCCTGATTCCACGGGCCGCTGCCGACGCGCACCTCGACCGCCTCGATGCCCTTGTGCTGCGCCCACGCGACGCCCGCTATCGCCGTCCTGTGGCCAGAAGTGATGGTCGCGCCGAGCGCAGGCACGTCAATCCGGGACTCGGTCTTGATGGGAGCCTGCGCCGCCCAGCCCTGCTGCGCCCAGTAGCTGACCGCATCGGCATAGGTCGTCACGTTGATGTCGGTGATCCACTTGCACGCAGACACATAGCCGTACAGGCCGGGAATGACCAGCCGCGCGGGGAAGCCGTGCTCGACCGGGAGCGCGGTGCCGTTCATGGCCACCGCCAGCAGCGCATCCCTGCCGTCCATCGCGGTCTGCACCGGGGTGCCGGAAGTGAAGCCGTCGACCGACGTACACAGCAGCTGGGTGGCGCCTGCCTTGATGCCCGCCTCCTGCAGCAGGCTGCGCAGGCTCGCCCCCAGCCACTTGGCGTTGCCGATGTACGGGCCGCCGACCGGGTTCGAGACGCAGCACAGCGTGATGTAGTCCTCGATCAGCGGCCGCTTGAGCACCTCGTCGAAGGTGAGCACGATCTCGCGCTGCACCATGCCGTGGATCCGCAGCTGCCAGCTCTGCGGCAGCACCTCGGGCAGCACGATGGCCGTGTCGACCCGGTAGAAGCTGCCGTTCGGTGTGATGAACGAGCTCAGCCCCGGGATCTTCAGGTCATAGCCGGCCGGCAGCGGCGGGGCCGGGACGGCCGCCTTGGGAAACCTGAGCTCCCGCTCGGCGGCAGTGACGTCGCGCCTCTCGCCCAGCCAGGTGCCGCCGGCGTAGGCGACCAGCCCGGCGCCTGCCACCCCGGCACTGGTGTACAGGAACTTGCGCCGGCTGGTGTCGGCCACCGGGCTCGGCCGCGGAGTTGCGCGCTCGCGCCAGGCTGGCTGGCCGGCTGGCTGCCCGGCGGGCTGCCCGGCTGGCTGCCATCGCTGCCAGGGCTCGGCGGGCTCGGACTCGGTATCGGCCGGGCTGGTGTCGGCTGTCGCGGGATCTGCGGGCGGCTGCGGCGGGGGAGCGGCACGCGGCGGGCCGGGAACGGGGCGCTCGGTCGGCCGGTCAAGCGCCGTAAGGCCGGCGCCCTCGCGGGCGAGACTGCTGGCCTTCCACAGGAAGAGCGCCGCGATCAGCCCGCCGATGACGGTGGGGAACGCGTCGCCCGCCGTCGAGGTGGGCTGGCTCTCGGCCGCGAGGATCCCGATGGCGGTGAATACGGCCAGGCCGATCAGGCCGTACCACAGCTTGCGGATCGCGAGCACGCCGATCACGCCGGCGAAGATGATCAAGATAATCCGGATGCCCCAGACGAGAGCGGCCTTGTCCTCGGTACCGAACGTCCGGATGGCGAAGTTGTGGACTGCCGACGGCGCGTAGTGAATGGATAGCTCGCCGACCGCGGTGACCGGCTGCCCGACCGGGGAGCTGATGAGCGCGGCCACCACCTGGGCGGCGCCGAGCGCGACCAGCGCCGTGACGATTCCGAGGACCGCGCCGAGTGCGGTGGCGCGATAGTTGAAGGCTCTGCGGCGCCGAGGCGGCTCCGGCGGTTTCGGCTGATCGGTCACACCGGATATTCGTATCAGGGCCGTGACCGGCTTGGCGAATGAGGTCAGAATCCGGATTGTGGGTATCGCTACGAGGCGGGCCAGCGCCAAGCCGCCGCCGTTCCGGCTACGAATACACCAGTGTGAACATGCCTGACGGGCCAGTCGACGCGGACCCGAGTCAGCCTGCCGCCGGGCCCGGTGCCGGTCGGAGCAGCGGTGATCTGGCGGCTGCGCTCGGGCTGGTTGCCAGGGGAGACAGCGCGGCGTTCGCCCTGGTCTATGACCAGTGCGCGGCCGGGGTGCTCGGCTGCGTGCGCCGGGTCCTGCGCGATCCCGCGCAGTCCGAGGAGGTCATGCAGGAGGTCCTGCTCGAGGTCTGGCGGTCCGCCGCGCGTTTCGACCCGGCGGCAGGCTCGGCCAGCGCGTGGATCATGATGCTCGCGCACCGCCGCGCCGTGGACCGGGTCAGGTCCGAGCAGCGGTCTGCCGAGCGGGAACTCAGGGCCGCGACAGAAAGTGTCGCGTACGACGAGGTGGCTGACGTCGTCGAGACGCGGCTGGAGCACGAGCGCGTCAGGCGCTGCCTGGCCGCGCTGACCGATCTGCAGCGGGAGTCGGTGACGCTCGCCTACTACCAGGGCTACAGCTATCCGCAGGTGGCGCGGCTGCTGGGAGTCGCGGTGGGCACCGTCAAGACCCGGATGCGCGACGGACTTATACGGCTACGTGACTGCCTGGGGGTGGAGTGATGCGGAGGCGTACCGCGGCACTGCACACGCTGGTCGGCGCTTACGTGATGGACGCGGTGCCCGAGCCCGACCGTGCCGCCTTCGAGCGGCACCTGGAGGGCTGCCCGGCCTGCCGGGAAGAGGTGCGCGGCCTGCGCGAGGCGACCGCACGGCTGGCGTCCGCGTCGGCGATCGAGCCGCGATCCGAGCTGCGTGAGCAGACGCTGCAGGCGGCGGCGCGACTGCGGCAGATGCCGCCCCTGGTAGCCGCCCAGGAGCCGGGAACGGGCCGCAGGGCCCGACTCACCCGCCGCCTGAAGCTGCCGGTGCGCGGGGGGCTGAACGTTCTGACGGCGGCGGCGGTTGTACTCGCCGTCGTGTTCGCCGGTGCCGCCATCGGGCTCGGACTGCACTTCGGCTCCATGCAGAACCGCCTGTCCGCGGCCGAGCAGCGAGATCACGCGATCGCGGCCGTGCTCACCGCGAAGGACGCCGTCATGCATACCGCGGACGTGACGACCGGCGGCACCGCCACCGTGGTGATGTCGCACCGGGAGCATTCGCTGGTGTTCATAGCCAGCAAACTGTCCGCATTGCCAGCTTCGCGGGGCTACGAGCTCTGGCTGATGGGGCCGTCGGGCGACCGCTCGGCGGGCATGCTCCCGCCCGAGCGAGGCGGCATGTCCGGGCCGATGGTGGTCAGCGGCCTGCGGGCCGGCGATCGGGTCGGGCTGACGGTAGAACCCGCAGGCGGCTCGCGGCAGCCCACCACGGCCCTGATAGTCCTGATCGGCCTCGGCTAGCCCCCAGATCTCGGCGCCTGGCGGCGCTCACGGGTGCCGGCGGCGGGTGCCGGCGGCGGATGAGCCCAGGCGACATATACCCGCCCGGCAGGCTAACGTGGCCGTCGTGGAAGCTTCCCCCGAGGCGCAGCTGCGCCTGCTTGATCTTGCCGATGTTGATGCGGAGCTCGCAAGGCTGGAGCACCGCAGACGCGGGCTGCCCGAGCATGCCGAGCTGAGCCGGCTCGAGCAGCGCGACCGCGAGCTGCGCGACGAGATCGCCGCGCTGGAGGCCACCGAGGGGGACCTCAAGCGCGAGCAGGGCAAGGCCGAGGCCGACGTCGAGCAGGTCCGCACCCGGATCGCGCGCGACCGGGCCCGGCTGGACGCCGGGCAGGTGAACTCCCCGAGGGAGCTGGGGAACCTTCAGTCCGAGATCGAGTCGCTGCTGCGCCGGCAGTCCGACCTGGAGGACGTCGAGCTTGAGGTCATGGAACGGCGGGAGTCCGCGCAGGCACGGCTGAGTCAGGCCGCCGAGGAGCGCCAATCGGGCGCAGCGAATATTCACGCCGTAACTGCCAGGCGCGACGAGGCACTCGCGGAACTGGCCGAACAGCAGGCCAAGGCGGCAGACCGGCGGGCGGCGGTAGTGGCCGAGGAGCCGGCGGACCTGGTCGACCTGTACGAGAAACTCCGGGTTCAGCACGGCGGGGTCGGCGCGGCCGCCCTGCGGCGGGGGCAGTGCATGGGCTGCCACCTGACGCTCAACACGGTCGACCTGAACGCGATCAGGTCGGCCGCCCCTGACGAGATCATCCGGTGCGAGGAATGCCGCCGGATCCTGGTGCGGACCGCCGAGTCTGGCCTGTGACCTGCGGACTGGCCGGCGAGCCGCCGTCAGCCGCGCCGACGCGTGGCTGGGGCCCGCAGTCCGCGGCGACGACCACGCTGCTGCTCCGGCATGGCCAGACGGCGCTGTCGCTCGAGCGGCGGTTCGCCGGGCGAGGCGACGTTCCCCTCACTGACGTCGGGCGGCAGCAGGCGGCCGCGGCATCCGCCCGCCTGGCTAGCCGCGGCGGCATCGACCTGGTCGTCACCTCCCCGCTGTCCAGGGCCAGGCGGACCGCAGAAGCGGTCGCCGACGCGACCGGGGCGCCCCTGTCGGTCGACGATGACCTGGCGGAGACCGACTTCGGGGACTGGGAGGGCCGGACCTTCGCCGAGGTGCGCAAGCAGTGGCCGGAGGAAATGAACGCCTGGATGGCCAGCGCGGACGTGACGCCGCCGGGCGGTGAGAGCCTGTCCGCCGCCGCCCGCCGGGCGCTGGCCGCGCTGGACCGTATGCTGGCCGAGCACTCCGGCCAGACGATCGTGGTCGTCAGTCACGTAACCCCGATCAAGACGATCATCTGCCGGGCCCTGCTCGCGCCACCCGCGGCGCTCTTCCGCATCCACCTGGACGTGGCCTCGCTTTCGGAGGCGGACTGGTTCGCGGACGGCCCGGCGCTGCTGCGTACCATGAACGACACCGCGCACCTGCGGCAGGAACCCAGGCACGGGGTACGCCGCCGTACGCTTAAAACCCGCTAGTTTTCTCCGCGCCGGGGTCCGTCACGCGCGTCGCGCGGTCACGCAGAGTGGCCGCTGGCCGAGCCGGTTTAGGGCGTCTTGGGGCTCATTGTTCGTGAGAAACGTTCGCTGTGTGTGTAAAGCGCGGCTGCCGGTGGAATAGCACCACCGTAATTGATCAAGACGGGGGGAAACTCAGTGCCTGTTAAGACCACGACCCGTGCGGCCAGCCGCCGTAGTTTGGCGAGTACCGCCCGCAGCAGGTCGGTGAGCCGCAGTGCGTCTGGCACTGCGAGTCGGCCGAAAACGACGAGTGGCGCCCGCAAGTCGCCGCGCGTAGCCAAGGCCAGCACCGCTTCATCGACCGCGCGTAAGCCAGCTTCACGCTCGACCAGGAGCACCGCTTCACGCTCGACCCGGAGCACCGCGTCTCGGTCGACCCGCAGCACGGCTTCTCGCGCGCGGACCTCGGCTCGCCGCAGTTCCTCGACGAGGAGCACGGCGACTCCGATGGCTGCCGCCAAGAACGTGTCCTCGGCCGCCACCAAGGTGACGTCGGCAGCGAGCAAGATGACTGCCGCCGCTACCAAGGCGACGACCTCCGCTAAGACGATGTCATCGGCCATGCGGTCGATGAACACCGCCACCAAGTCCATGGCGACGGCAGCGAAGGCGCTGACCGCTGCGGCCAAGGCGATGTCCACGGCCAAGCCGATGATGATGGCGAGCACCGCCAGTCGCGCGCCAGCGAAACCGAGGACCGCCTCCTCGCGGTCCAGGAGCGCCTCCAAGCCTCGTACGGCCGCCAAGCCGAAGGCATCGACGACCAGGCCGAGGGCGACCAAACCTCGGGCAGCGGCGAAGCCGCGCACCACGGCGACGTCCTCGGCCACGCGGTCGCGGACGACCGCCAAGCGGTCCACCACCGCCAAGCGGTCCACCACCGCCAAGCCGCGGAGCACGGCCGCCAAGGCGACGACGGCCAAGCCCAAGTCGTCCACCGCAAAGCCGAAGTCGAGGGTGTCGCGGCCGCGCACGGCGACAATGAAGTCGGCGCGTCCGTCGACCCGCAGGTCGACGAGCCGTCCGGCAGCTAGCCGCATGACGTCGAACCGGCCGATGCCGGCGCTGACGCTCGCCTCTCAGCCCAAGAGCAACGGCGAGAACTACGGCAGCCTGCTGGGCAGCCTGATCCGCTAGCCGGATCGCGACTGATTCGCACGAGAGCGGGCGGCAGCTGGTGCCATGCCAGCGCCGTCCGCTTTCGGCCGCCCGGCCTGCCGCATTCGCCAGCCTGGCCCGATGCGCCTTAGGCTGGGTACAGCGGCGGGCGAGTTGGCCGGGCGGCCGCGGCGCTTCAGGCCTGCCTGGCGCGTCGAGGAAGGTCCGGGCTCCGCAGGGCAGGGTGGTCGGTAACGCCGACCCGGGGTGACCCGCGGGAAAGTGCCACAGAAAACAGACCGCCTCCTGGCTTCGTCAGGAGGTAAGGGTGAAACGGTGGTGTAAGAGACCACCAGCGCCTGGGGTGACCCAGGCGGCTCGGTAAACCCCACCCGGAGCAAGGTCAAGAGGGATCCGCGCCAGTGGCGCGGCTCCTGCGCGAGCGATTGAGGGCTGCCCGCCCGATGCTCGCGGGTAGACCGCACGAGGCTGTCGGCAACGGCAGTCCTAGATGGATGGCCGCCGGCCCGCGCAAGCGGGTGCACAGAACCCGGCCTACAGGCCAGCTCGCCCGCCGCCTGGGCTCTGACCTGCGACGAAAGACTTGCGGCGGAACGACGGTAAGCCACCGTGGACGTTCGTCAATCTCCGGCGACGGCGCGCCTCTTTGCCAGGTAGGTCTCCGGGTGCCTGGAGTTAGCCCTCCAGCACGCTCGCTAGCCGCTGCAGTCCGTCATGCAGCTCATTCCTGGGCACCGACAGGTTGAGCCGGATGCCGTGACGTCCGCGGTAGAGCCGGCTCCATATCTCCGCGGAACCGCCGAAGAGATAGTTCGGATTCAGCCCCAGCCCGGCCGCGCCCGCGGCTGCGAGCCACTCGGTGTAGGCGCCGGCCGACCTGAAATCCTTCGCGAACCAGCGAAAGATCGAATATCCCGCCACCGGAACCAGCTCCGGAGCCGCCGGGGTGAACAGCCCGGACTTCTCGACGGCCAGCAGGTTGTCGAGGTACAGGCACCGCAGTGCCGCCACATCGTCGCAGAACTGACCGAATTCGGCGTGATCGAGGAACGGGACCGACAGGCTGGCGAACCGCGCCGCCGCGGCCTGGTAGAGCTGCTCCTGGCGCTCGGGCTCAGCGGTGCAGATGTGCAGCATCGAGATATACAGAGCAATGATCAGGTCGACAGCCGAGTGCACCGAATAGCCGCGCTCGAATCGGTCCGCAGTCGCAAAGCTGATGAACTCCTGGTCGTTCGACAAGATAACGCCAGCCCGCAGGCCAGGAATGGACAGATCCTTGGACGGAGTAATGCAGACTATCCACCGGTCATCGTCGCGCAGTCGCGTGCTGAGCTCGCGCCGCAGAAAGTACCCCTCGCCGAGCTGGGGAAGGCCGAACGGCAGATCCAGCATCATGAGGTCGTATCCTGGCCGGCGTTCGGGCAAGGCGAACACAGAGCCAAATATCCCGTTGGGCAGCACGTCGACCAGCAACCGCGGCTGGTGCGGCAGTGCCTGACTCAGGCGGCCGTCGGCCGAGTAATGCGTGCTGGCGGGGGCATTGTGCCGGCTCAGCGACTGGTCGAACGCGTAGTAATTGGGCAGCGGGAGAACCGGGCTGAGGCTTCGAAGCGCGGCGAAAGCCGCGACTACGCTGATTGCCTCGGTAGTGCCGTGGAATACCAGCACCCCGTTGCTGTCGACAGCGGAAACGTCGAGATAATCACACAGCAGTTCGGCCACGAAGGTGCGAACCTGATGAGCTCGGTCGTCTTTGTAGTCAAGCGATCGGTGGTCAACTGTCTCTGCGTAGATCCGCTTGAGAGCTCGGGCGATTGGCCTGGAGACCGGAGTGCAGTTGGCGCCATCGCCGATCAGGAAAGCGCTGCCCGGAACTCCGGCCCGGAGGGTCAGGTAATACGTCACGCACGGCGCATCGAGAAAGCCTGCGCCGTTGAGCGCCGTGTCCGCTGACACCATTGCAGAGACTCCTTTTACTGGTGCCCTTGAGAATGAACTGCTAGACGCCACGTCGTTTCACGCTTGCAGATCGCCTGCTGGCCCCCAAGTTCCCCGGCGGCTACTTTGGTGCGCGACTGCGGCGGAGCGAGGACCGTTGACCCTTACCGCCGTGCTGTCACTCATCGCTAGGGGACGCCCTGGTGAGACCTGGTATTCGCGGTGGCACGTTCCTCGCCGCCCGTTGAATTAGATAGTTTATGGTACTTACCCTCATTTAGCACCGCGACCGCCAGAATAGCATGTTCTAATCTGTTGGCCCGGATCTGCGACCAC
>JASHOV010000292.1 GCA_030038495.1 Streptosporangiaceae bacterium | reverse complement strand
CCAGGCTGAGCGGCTCCAGAGAGGACACAACGTCGCTTGCCGCCGATGCGTGCTGCGTCACCGTCCAGGCGGCGACGGCACCCCAGGATATCGATGCCGCGACGAGGACAACGATGAGCAGGCGCAGCTTGCCCGGAGTAGAGCCAGCCGTGAAGCGCCCGGGCTGCTCGCGTCGCGGTGCCGCAGCCGCGTGAACGCCCGCCGCTTTACGCGCGATCTGCCCGGCAGAGGGATACCGAAGAGCTGACATGCTAGTCCTTCCCGCCAGGCCCCTGACTGCGGTGCCGCATGTATCGCGGGCGGCCGGGGGCCAGCGTGCTGCTACCTGATCCTCGCGATTTGCGCGCTGGACAGCGTCACCACCGAGGCCGGCAGCGGCTGCAGCCTGACCTGACCGAGGTAGCGCGCGGAGTTGCCGACGGTGACCGCCCAGTCCAGGAACGCCCGGATATCGCGCGCCTGCAGCGCGCTTGGCTGCTTCATGCTGACGATCGAGTAATCGAAGCTGACGATGGGGTAGCCCCCCGCGGCCGGGCCGTCCACCATGGAGATCGTCTCGCTGGGCGGAGTCGCGGCGGTGAAGGCGGCGACGGCAGCGGCAATGGACGCGGCCGTCGGCAGCTCGTACTGGCCGGCCGCGTTTTCCAGCTGCGCCTCGCCGAGCCCGTCCGCGAGCGCGAGGCCCAGGTAGCTGATGCCGACGTAGGCGACACAGCCGCGCGTCGCCTTGCACCCGGCGACTATCCCGCTGTTCTTCGCCCAGGCGACCGGGCCCTTGGCGACCGGCCAGTCCACGGACGTGCCGTAGCCGATGCCGTTGCTCCAGGCGGGATCACTGACCGACAGGTAGCCGGTGAACAGGAACGTGGCGGCGGAACTGTCGGAGCGGTGCAGTGGTATCACCCTGATGTCGGGCAGGGCCACACCGGGATTGAGCGCGGCGATGGCCGGCGAGTTCCACGCGGTGATCTTTCCCTCGTACATCTGTGCGAGCACCGCGCCGTTCAGCCGGAGATGGGTGCCAGCGCTGACCTCGGGAAGGTTGTAGTCCACCTGCTGTGCGGATACGGCCAGCGGCACGTTAAGCAGCTCCGGATCCTTGACGAGCGTCCCGCTGGACAGGTACGCGTCGGACGCGCCGATGTTCACGGTCCCGGCGGCCGCCGCATCAATGCCGACGCTGGAGTCTGTGTCGGCGACCGTGACGGATACCTGCGGGTACTGCCGGCTGTAGGCGGCCGACCAGATCTTCAGCAGCGGGTACTGCTCGTTGCTGCCGGTCTCGGAGATGGATACCCGCTGTGGTGCCGGCCCCGATGAGGCGCCCGGACCGCTGCTGCCACGTCCCGTCGCGACGGGCCGGGCCGCCGAGCTCACGTTCCCGTTTCCGGTGCACGCCGCCACGAGCACAAGTGCGACACAGGCCGCCAGGGCCGGCAGGTTCCTTCGACTCGTCGCCACCAGAACATCTCCTTCCCTGAGCAGCTACGATTCCTCGATCACGAGCCTGGTCCACGCGCCGAGGTAGATGCGGTCCCCGTCAGACAGCGGGACCGGCACGCCGAGGGGTATCTCGTCCTCGTTGACCTGGGTGCCGTTCGCCGATCCGGGATCCATGATCGACCAGCCGCTCAGTCCGCCGATCAGCACCGCGTGCAAGCGGGAGATGCCCGGGTCGGCAGGCGGGCCGGTCAGGTCGATCTCGGGATCGATCCCGCGCGTCACGCTGCCCCGGCCAATCCGCATTTCCGGCCCGGTCAGCCGGAACCGGCGCTCGGGACAGTAGCCGGGAAACTGCACAGCCGCCAGCTCCGCGCTGCCTCCAGCGATCACGCGCTCGTAGTGCAGCCAGTCGGCGGTCGCGACCGCGGTCCACGTCCCCGTCGCGGCCTGCCGCGGCACTGAGCCGCTGGGCGGATCGGCGAGACCAGTGAGGTGGCCGCTGGCGGCCAGGTCGGCTGCCATGCCGTCCGGCTGATACGGGGCCCGGCCGCCGCCGTCGGCTATGCCGGTGAAATCGAATCCGCAGGATTCGCAGAAGTGCCCTGCTCGCACGTTCCCGCATCGCGGGCACGGGCTATCTGGCGGTCCGGCTGTGATGGTCAGCGTCGCTCCGGTCGGCGCCCCGAGCCGGGTCCCGCACGTGTCGCAGAAATCGCTGCTCCCGGAATGATGTCCGGCTGAACAGGTTGGCATCAGCCTCGCCCCTTCGCGCTTACTTCCTGGTCCTGACCGTCCTGGTTGACCTGGTGTCGAGGGTCATCTCGTCGACCGCTTCGACCGTCCGCTTCAGCCGCACCGTTCCGGCAGGCGCGTCCACCACGTCGACCACGCGGGCCAGCAGCCTTGCGGTCTCGTCGTGGCCCGACTCGCGGGCGAGCGCGACCGCCCGGCCGAGCCTGGCTGTCGTCGTTTTCTCATCGCCGTTCTTGCGGGCTGCCAGCCCCTCCTGGATAGCCCGAGCGAGTTCAGCCTGCCCGGTATAGTGTGCGACCTCCGGATCGATGGCCGTGAAGAGCTCTTCGTCCGCGGTCCAGACCGCTCGAACTAGTCCCTCGTCGGGCAGCGTGGGGCCATCGGCCGTGGCGGTAGCCAGCCGCACCCGCGCGGCCAGCAGCTCCTGGTCGAGGGCGCCGGGAGCGACGCGGACGCACAGGTGGTAGTCGCGTGACTCGCCGGCCCCCCATGCGCCAATGGGATAGTGGCCGGTCTGCGGCCCCGACTCCGCCCGGCGTCCGGTGAGATCCTCGATGAACGGCGCGACCTTCCGGAGGAATCGAATGCTGGCATGGTCGGGCGTCCAGATGCGCAGTCCCAGGTTGGCGACCTGCTTGCCCATGGCCGTCTGCAGCATGGCCGCGAAATCGGACTCGAGATCCTGAGGCGCCGGGACGATGTCGACTGTGCCGAGTAGCGCGCTCGCGATCTTGCGCAGCTCCGCCACCTCCCAGTCGGTGCCGAAGCCGCGGCAGTCACAGGTGAACAGTCCGGTGCACAAGCCGATGGCGGAGTCGAGCTCGGCTGACGTTTCATGCTCGTTCTTGCCGTCAGTGAGCAGGATGGCGTGCCGGAGCTCGGAGGGCCGGGAGTCGAAGACCTCGCGTGCCAGCCGCAGCCACTGCCCGATCGCCGTCCCGCCCGCGGGCCGCAGCCCGTTTACAGCCCGTTTGGCCGCCACCCGGGTCCGCGGGTTGGCGATGGTCATGGTGCCGTCATCGGGAAACACGAGCCGCGCTCGCTCATTACCCGCGATCAGGGCGAAGGCCATGCCGTCGGGGATCTTGTTCACGGCCGCCGAGGTGGCCGTGAGGACTGCCCGCATCTTGTCCGACGGCATGCTCATCGACGATGAGCGGTCGATCATGATGATCTCCGCGCGGCCCAGCGCGGAGGCAAGGGCCGGGGATGCCGGCTGCGTGCCACCCGACGTGACCGTGATGATGGCGCTGATCTCCCGCCCGCCGTCCGGGAGGTATTCGTTCTGGTGGACGTCAATGGTGAAGCCGAGGTCGCTCATCGGTAGCTGCCTCCGGGAATATGACGAATGCCGTGGCTGGCGGCCGCTGTGCACTGGGGTATGTGTACGGGCGCGGGCGGCCGCACCGCGGCGGGCTGGCCGGCCGGGAAGTGCGAGTGACGGGCGGCACGGGCTGGCGGACATGGCATGACCACGGCCGTGATGTTGTCACTGCCGCCGGCCTCGAGCGCGAAGCTCACGAGCGTGCGCGCGGCCGCGAGCGGGTCAGTCAAGGCGGCGGGCAGGGCCATTTCGGCGAGCCCGCGCGCGTTCGGCTGATAGTTCCACAGCCCGTCCGAGCACAGCAGCAAGGCGCCGGGGCCGGGTGGCTCGAAGGTCGTGACGTGAGGCTCGAACGGATCAGCGCCGTGGCCGACCCAGCCCGTCGGGACATGCGCGTACGATGAGGCCCCCACGTCGGCCAGTGCCAGTTCCCCGGCTGCCACTTTCTCTTCTGCCAGGGAATCGTCCCTGGTGAGCAGCCGGGCAGCCGGCCCGGTGGCAGCACCCAGCCAGTAGCCTCGGCTGTCACCAAGCCAGCAC
>JASHOV010000026.1 GCA_030038495.1 Streptosporangiaceae bacterium | reverse complement strand
GGCCAGCGCGCACCGCGACCTCGCCGAAAGTCACGCCTCGGAGGACGGCGGGCTCGCCCGCTATCACTGGCAGCAGGCACTGTACCTGTACCGCCAGCTCGGCGCGCCGGAGGCAGACGAGATCCGGTCGCGGCTCGGGGATGCTGCTAGCGTAATTTAATCTCTATTAAGCGGGGGACGTCGGCACCGCGCTAGAGGCTGTGCTTCCTTAACGCTGTGCTTCCTAAAATCTGGGCCGGATGCTGTCGGCAATCTCCTCGGGGCTGAGGTCGATCATTGCCTCGCCGTGGAGCCGCTCGAAGTACGTCGCGTCGCTCCGGTACGCCGGCTCGGGGTTGGACCGGCTGACGACCTTCAGCACAACCCGGTGCCCGTGCTCGCCCGCCACCGGTCCGCCGCCGATCAGGCCGAAGTTGAACGACGCCAGGTTAGCTTCCTTGTAGGCGCCGAGCACCCTGGACAGGCCCTCGCCCAGTGCCTGGCAGTCTTCCTCGCTCAGCTCGGTGACGTCAGGCACGTCTGCGACCACGCCCCACACCTCGTGGAACCCGACCGGGGCGAACGGCGTCAGCCAGAACACCCGGCCGGTCTGACCCAGCCAGCGCGGGCCGTCGGCCTCCTGCCGGATCAGGTCGGACCAGTACGACGAGCCGTGCTGCACGTGCCATTCGCCCGCTCGCTCGGCCAGCAGCCGCTGGCTGGTCGTCCCGCAGGCATCGTGGGCGGACTGCAGATGCGGATGCACCAGCGACGCGCCCGACGGCGGGAGGTAGTTCGCGCTGATCGAGCTCCATACCGCCGCCGGGTCGAACCGGCGCACGGCCCTGGCGTGCCGGACCATGGCGACGAACGCATCGCCGACCAGCCCGCCCGTCAGCTCGTCCAGGTCGATGAAGTGGCGGTCGGCGTCGTAGATGCCGACCGCGCTGTGCGTCGCGTACGCCATGATGTTCGGCACCACGACGGCCTTGCCCGCCCGGATGCGGCCCTCGGGCGTCAGCTCGGCCGGGAACGGGAACGTGAACTTTTCGAGTACCTCGGCGTCGAACGGGCAGAAGCCCGACTTGGCCGTCAGTGCCGTTAGGTCGGGCCGTGTCTCGGGCTGCAGCTTCTCCCCGGTCAGGATGCGCGCGCTGGCCCCGGTCAGCGGATCGCGCCGCCAGCGCAGCCGCGTGGTGATCCACGTCCCGCCGGCGGACAGATCGGGCACGCGCGCCTCAAGATCCCGCTCTTCAAACTCGATCGCAGTCACGATCCCGACCATATCGGTCCGTGGTCTCGCCGGGGAGTCAGGCTGCCGCGCTAGGGTGACCGGCATGAGGTTCGGGCTGGCCGGAACCGGCTACTGGGCGCGGGTGGCCCATGCCCGCGCGCTGGCCTCGACCCCAGACGTTGAGCTCGCCGCGGTCTGGGGCCGCAACGCCGGCGCCGCCGCGGCACTGGCCCGCGAGCACGGCGCCGCGTCCCATACCGACTTCGACGCCTTTCTCTCCGGGGTCGATGCGGTGGCGTTCTCCGTCCCGCCGCACGTGCAGAGCGAGCTGGCAACGCGGGCGGCGTCGGCCGGCAAGCACCTGCTGCTGGAGAAGCCGGTCGCCCTCACCACGGAGAGCGCAGACCGGCTCGCCCGGGCAGTATCGGACGCCGACGTCGCGTCGGTCGTCTTCTTCACCGCCCGCTTCCAGCCGACGATCCGCTCCTGGCTGGACGAGTCATCCCGCACGCCGTGGACGGCGGGACAGGCGGTGTGGCTCGGGTCGGCAGTCTCGGGCTCTAGTCCCTTCAACACGCCCTGGCGGCGCGAGAAGGGCGGCCTCTGGGACCTGGGTCCGCACGCCCTGTCGGTCCTGTCGGCCGGTCTCGGGCCGGTCGTATCGGTGCTGGCGGACCGCGGGCCTGACGACGTCTCGCACCTGATCCTGCATCATGACGGCGGCGCGACGAGCTCGGTCACGCTGACCGTCCGCGCGCCCGCGGACCTGGATCGCTTCGATCTGTATCTGTGGGGGAACGAAGGCCGGTCGGTGATGCCGGACCTGGCCGATGACCCCGTCGTCGCGCTGCGCCTGGCACTGACCGAACTCGGCGAGCGGGCCGCGTCGGCCGACCGGGCGCACCCGTGCGATGTGCGTTTCGGCGCGGCGGTCACCGGCGTCCTGGCCGAGGCCCAGCGGCAGATCGACGCCCGCCGCTGAACCCCGCGGATCAGATCCCGACCGGATGCCAGACCGTCTTGGTCTCCAGCGCGGCCAGCAGCCGTCGCGTTCCCGGCGGATCCTCCCAGCGCTGCTCGCGTCCGTACGCGCGCTTGAGGTTGGCCGCCGCCATCCGCTCCAGCCCGGCCCGGTCGGCATCGGGCGCGCCGGTCAGGTCGATCGCGTTGATGTCCATGTGCGCGGCCGCCACCGGAGCCAGCTCGGCCAGCCTGCCGGTCAGCAGGTTGACCACTCCCGGCGGCACGTCGGAGGTCGACAGCACCTCGGCCAGCGCCACCGACGGCAGCGGCCGGCCCTCGCTCGCCAGCACGACGGCCGTGTTCCCGGTCACGATCACCGGCGCGAGCACGCTCGCCAGGCCGAGCAGGCTGGACTGCGCGGGCGCGAGCACCGCCACCACGCCGGTCGGCTCCGGCACGCTGAAGTTGAAGTACGGCCCGGCGACGGGATTGGCCGCGCCGGCGATCTGCGCCACCTTGTCGCTCCAGCCCGCGTACCAGACCCAGCGGTCGACCGACGCGGCTACGACCGCCTCGGCCTCGCGGCGGCGCAGCCCCTCGGCGGCCGCCACCTCGGCCGCGAACTGCGCGGCCCGGCCCTCCATCAGCTCCGCGACCCGGTACAGCACCTGACCGCGGTTGTACGCGGTCGCGCCGGACCAGCCGGCGAAGGCGCCGCGGGCCGCGACCACGCAGTCGCGCAGGTCCTTGCGCGACGCCTGGGCCGCGAAGGCGAGGAGCCGGCCTCGCGCGTCGTGCACCGGATAGGAGCGGCCGGACTCCGACCGCGGGAACGCGCCGCCGATAAATAGCTTGTGGGTCTTGCGCACCGCAAGCCTGGGAGTTACCTTGCGATCGGCCCGCGCCCCGCCGTGGAGGTCCGAGACCCCAGCACCGTCAGTCTCCCGCGGGGCCGGGCCGGCGCCTTTCGCTCGTTCAGGCTGTGTTCGTTCAGACATTGAGGTACGCGGCCAGCCCATGCCTGCCGCCCTCCCGCCCGAATCCGGACTCCTGGTACCCCCCGAACGGGCTGGCCGGGTCGAACCGGTTGTAGGTGTTGGCCCAGACGACCCCGGCCCGCAGCCGCTGCGTCATCCACAGGATCCGGCTGCCCTTGTCCGTCCACACCCCGGCCGAGAGTCCGTAGGGCGTGTTGTTCGCCTTCGTCACCGCCTCCTCCGGGGTGCGGAACGTCAGGACCGAGAGCACCGGCCCGAATATCTCCTCGCGCGCGATCCGGTGCGACTGGCTGACGCCCGTGAACAGGGTGGGCGCGAACCAGAACCCCCTGTCCGGCAGCGGGCACGGCGGCGACCAGCGCTGCGCGCCCTCGGCCTCGCCCGCCGCCGACAGCTGCGTGATCTTGTCCAGCTGCTGCCGTGAGTTGATCGCGCCGATGTCGGTGTTCTTGTCCAGCGGGTCGCCCAGCCGCAGCGTGGTCAGCCGCCGCTGCAGCCGGTCGACCACCACATCGGCGACCGACTCCTGGACCAGCAGCCGCGAGCCCGCGCAGCACACGTGTCCCTGGTTGAAGAAGATGCCGTTCACGATGCCCTCGACCGCCTGCTCGATCGGCGCGTCGTCGAACACGATGTTTGCCGCCTTGCCGCCCAGTTCCAGGGTGAGCCGCTTGCCGGTGCCCGCGGCCGTCCCGGCGATCTGCTTGCCAACCTCGGTCGAGCCGGTGAACGCGATCTTGTCCACGCCCGGATGGCGGACGAGCGCGGCGCCGGTCTCGCCGTCGCCGGTCAGCACGTTGACCGCGCCCGCGGGAAGCCCTGCCTGCTGGCAGACCTCCGCGAGCAGCAGCGCGGTCAGGGGGGTCGTCTCGGCGGGCTTGAGCACGCAGGTATTGCCCGCCGCCAGCGCCGGGGCCAGCTTCCAGGCGGCCATCAGCAGCGGGAAGTTCCACGGGATGACCTGGCCGGCGACGCCAAGCGGACGCGGGTCCTGCCCGAAGCCGGCGTACTCGAGCTTGTCGGCCCAGCCCGCGTAATAGAAGAAGTGCGCCGCGGCCAGCGGTATGTCGACGTCACGCGATTCGCGGATCGGCTTGCCGTTGTCCAGGCTCTCCAGCACGGCAAACTCACGGGAGCGTTCCTGCAGGATCCGGGCGATGCGGAAGATGTACTTGGCCCGCTCGCTGCCCGGCATCGGGCCCCAGACGTGCTCGAACGCGTGCCGGGCCGCGGCCACCGCGGCGTCCACGTCGTCCGGCCCGGCGTCCGCGACCAGTGCCAGCTCCTGCTCGCTGGCCGGATTCACGGTAGCGAATGTCCCGCCCGCCCCCGCGGGCCGGAACTCGCCGGCCACGAACAGCCCGTACTCGGGCGCGATCGTCACGATATCCGGTGACTCCGGCGCGGGCGCGTACTCCCACATGCCAACTGCCGGTTGGGTCTGGCTGGCCGTCATGAACGCCAGTCTTGCCTGCGCCGCCCCGGTTGTACAACGGGCCCGGCTACGCCCGGCTACGACCGGCTACGACCGGCTCGGGTCCGCGGCTCGCCGGACTGGGCCGCCCGTACGCCGACTGCGGCGCCTTATCGAGTAATGTCGGGCGTATTATCGCTATAACCGACTGGAATTACAGGGAGTAGTCGCCATGTCCTCGACCCGCCGACTTACCGTCGCGGGGGCCGCCCTGGCCCTCATTAGTCTGCTCGCCGCCTGCGCCGGCTCCTCGCCGCACGTCGGTAGCGGCAGCGCTACCCATGGCAAGCCGATACGCGGCGGCACCGTGACCGTCGCAGAACTGCCGGGGTCGTCGCCCAACGACATCTTCCCGCTGGGCCCGGCCACGAACGAGGACGGCTACAACGTCAACCTGACGATGGGCTCGTGGCCGAGCCTGGTCGTCGAGGGGGACGGGGCGCAGTCGATCGTGAACCCGCAGGAGAGCCTGTTCAGCTCGCTGACCTGGTCGGACAACGACACGGTGCTCACGATGGTGCTCAAGCCGTGGAAGTGGTCGGACGGGGTGCCGATCACCTCGCGGGACTTCACGTTCGTCTACAACCTGCTGAAGGCCAACTACAGCGACTGGATCGACTACTCGGCGGGCGGGTTCCCAACCGACGTGACCAAGGTGACGACGCCGAATTCGAGCACGGTGGTGCTGACACTGAACCGCTCCTATAACCCGGCGTACTACGTCGACAACGAGCTGTACGACGTGCCGCTGCTGCCGCAGCACGTCATGGACCGGGAGTCGCTGACCGGCAAGGTGGGCAACTACGACGAGACGACGGCCGGGGCCAAGGCCGTCTGGAGCTTCCTGCAGAAGCAGGGAGCCGACGAGAGCACGTTCACCACCAGCCCGCTGTGGAAGGTGGTCGTCGGGCCGTGGCGCATCTTGACCTTCGACAGCGATGGTTACTACGTCTGGACGCCCAACACCGCCTACTCGGGCCAGGACAAGCCGATCCTGTCCAAGGTCGTCTTCACGCCGTTCACCACAGACACCGCGACGATGGATACCCTGCGCGCCAACACCTCGCTCACCATGGCCGCGCTGCCGCTGAACGACGTCAAGCAGATCCCCGCGCTCGAGGCGGAGGGATACGCGGCCGCCAGCGTGGCCACGCCGGGAGTGGCCGAGATCGTGCCCAACCTCTATAACTCGGCGACCGGACCGCTGGTACGGCCCCTTTACATGCGCCAGGCCATGGAGGACCTGATCGACCGGCCGCTGATCGTGTCCAAGATCTTCGCCGGGTATGCCGACCCGGGGAACGGCCCGGTCCCGGTCACCTACGGGCAGCAGTGGGACTCGCCGCTGGAGAAGGCCGGCGGACCGTACCCCTACGATCCGGCCAAGGCGATCGCGCTGCTCAAGGCCAACGGCTGGAAGGTCGCGCCGGGCGGCGAGTCCACCTGCCAGCGGGCGGGCTCGGGGTCCGGGGACTGCGGCGCCGGGATCACCGCGGGCGAGGGGCTTGGCTTCACCCTGATCTACTCCTCCGGCACGACCACCACCGACGAGATGAACGCCGACATCCAGTCCACCGAGGAGCAGGCGGGCATCAAGATCACGCTGAAGCCCGAACCGTTCAACTCGATCACCGCCACCACCGGACCCTGCAACGCGAGCGCACACCCGGCCGCGACCTGCGGCTGGCAGATGCTGGAGTACGGGTACGACCCGTATTCGCTCGACCCGTCCGGCGCGGGCCTGTTCAACACCGGCGGCATCAACAACTACGGCGGCTACTCGAGCCCGGAGATGAACTCGCTGATCAACGAGACCGAGTACGGCTCCAGCCAGTCTGCGTTCTACGCCTACGAAAACTACGCCGCGGACCAGCTGCCGTTCCTGTGGCTGCCGAACCCCTCCGGCGTCATCGTGTACCTCAAGGATCTGGCCGGGGCGTTCCCGGCGAGCCCGTTCGCGGCGACGCTGAATCCGGAGATCTGGTACTACACCAAGTCCAAGTAAGCAGTCCGCTGGCTGACGCCGGCGTCAGTCGATCGTGAAGTAGTCGGGGCCGGCGTACCGGCCGGTGCGCTGCTTGCTGCGCTGCATGAGCAGGTCGTTGAGCAGCGTCGACGCGCCGATGCGGAAATACCGCGGCGACAGCCAGGACGGCCCGGCGGTCTCGTTGACCAGCACCAGGTAGCGGATCGCGTCCTTCGCGGTCCGGATCCCGCCGGCCACTTTCACGCCCACCCGGCGGCCGACGGCCAGCTCGAAGTCACGGACCGCGGCCAGCATGACCAGCGCGACCGCGGGCGTCGCCGCGGGCGTCACCTTGCCGGTCGAGGTCTTGATGAAGTCCGCGCCCGCCATCATCGCCAGCCAGGATGCCCGCGCGACGTTATCAAGCGTGGCGAG
>JASHOV010000291.1 GCA_030038495.1 Streptosporangiaceae bacterium | reverse complement strand
CCGGCGCACGCCGGTACCTGCGCCGGGCAAGTCACTGGGCTACGAACTGGCCGCCGTGACCGAAGAAGGCGGGTTCGAGCCCGCCGAACTCATCGTCCCCGCCATACCCGAACAGAGCACCGAACCGCCTGGCGAGCCAGGCTAAGGCCGGTGCTGGTCATACGTTCCCCGTTAACCCGGCAATTCAGCGCGGGGGGTTTCGCTTCCTATGCGAATTTTGCTTCCATGGGACGCGAACTCCACGCGGAACGGGAGCTATCCACGAGCCGGCTGTGCGCATCCGGCTCGCGGATCGTCTGCGCTGCGACGGAACTCGTGGCCGATTCGAGGAGAGCAATGCAGACGTACTGGGCGAGCCAGAGTCCGGTGACCGATCCCGGTCCCGCCGCCGCCGTGATGGATGCGCTGCCCGCGGATCCTGCCGCGCTTCGCGAGGCGAGCTCGCAACTGGTTTTCCACTTCCAGACGGGCGGCGACTTCGCGGAGAACGGTGTGCCCGCCGGGCGGATGGCCGAGATCAACACGCGGTACGCGGACGCCATGCTCGCGCTGCTGATGGACAGGGGCGAGCCGACGCTCATGCGGGACCGGCCGGCTGCCGACCGGGTGGTCGGGTGCTGCCGGGACGCGACGGTGCTCTTCCTCGCGCTGGCCAGGCACAAGGGGATTCCGGCGCGGGCACGGGTCGGGTTCGCCGCCTATATCGTCCCCGGCTGGCTGATCGACCACGTGGTCGCGGAGGTCTGGGACGATGGGGAGGGCCGCTGGCGGCTGATCGACCCGCAGATGGACTGCGACTGGACCCCGGAGGTCAACGGGCGGCCGGTCAGCTGGCGGGATCTCGCGGACGATCAGTTCGTTACCGGGCCGCGGGCCTGGCAGGCCGCACGCGCGGGCACGTCCGAACCGGACCGCCACGGCCACCCGGACGCGGACCTTCCGACGCTGCGCGGCTGGCCCATCATCGCCGACCACGTCGTCCACGACCTGGCCGCGCTCAACAAGACCGAGATGCTGCTGTGGGACGGCTGGGGCATGCTGGTGACTCCCGGATGGATGACACCCGGCCCGATACCGGAACCGGACGCAGCCATACTCGATGAGATCTGCGCCGGCACGGCCGATCCCACGGTGTCCCCGGATGTCGTCGCGGCGCTGGGCGCGCGTGACGGCCTTCGCGTCCCGGATACGGTCACCCGCTTCGACCCCAATGGCGCCCCGCCGCGGCAGGTAGACGTCACCCGGGTTCTCGCGGCGCGCGGCCGTGCGCTCTAGCCGGATGGGTGGCGGAAATCACCCCTCAGCCTGCCTCAGCGCCAAGGCCAAGCGCTGCTCGCGACACCTCTCCGTTCCGTACGCGAGCGAGCGACTTGGCCTTGGCCCAGATCATCAACGGTCTGCCCTGGCGGGCCGGCTGGCGGCTAGGAGATCCGGGTGGCCAGCATGAGCTGGTTGCGCCACCACTTCTCACCGTCGGGCGACTCCAGGCCCGTCCAGGTGAAGGAGTCATGGGTGATGTCGCTGAACGTCCACCGGTTGTGCGTGCCGTCCGGATCGGGGCCCTCCAGGACGATATTGCCGCCGGCCGGGCCGCCGTGCAGCACGGTAGTGATGCCGCTGACTGCGCCGAGGAAGTAGACGGTCCACTGGCCGGAAGCGGCGTCGCAGTACCGGATCGTCGTGCCCCCGGCGGCGCGTTCCGGGGCGCTGCCGTCGGCCGGGCCCAGGCTGACGATCACGTCCTGGATTGCGCGCCCATCCAGGATCCACGCGAACGACCATTCCCACCTCCCGTGGTAGGTGCACCGGCCAGCGTCGTCGTAGTACCGCACGTCCATGTCCCAGCTGCCGACGAACTGCCCGAACGTCACCAGTTGCGCGCGCCACGGCGGCCAGGGCCCGGCGGCGCGCAGCCCGCTGAGGATCGGGAAGTCACCGGCGCTCACGCCGCGGACCCGTTCTGCCCGCTGACCCGGCGCCAGATTCCTGGATAGTCGAGGACCAGGCCGTCGTCGTCTACCCGGAGCTCGGTGCGGAACGATGCGGATTCATACCGGAACGGGCTGGTGCCCGGCTGACTGCCTCGCAGTCGCGTGTAGCGCTGCCGGACGCGGTGGACGGCGAGCTCGGGCACGGTCACATAGGCGACGTCGATCTCGTACGTGGCGGCTGCCGACCAGTCCAGGCGGCGGATCGGCAGCGTGTTAGTCAGCGGGGTGGCGTTGATGTCGATGTCAGTGCATCCGTCGAGGTCGGGCCGCGGCTGCCCGTCCGCGAGCCACCCCCCGCGGCCTGAGGTGAGCACGAGCGCTGCCTGTGCGGTAGCGCTGCCGACCTTGATCGTCAGCTCAGCGAACCGCCATTCCGGGTCGCACGACACCTGATAGCTGACGCTGGCGAGTCCCGGCCGGGTCAGGATCAGCTGGCTGCGGGCCTGCCATCCGCCGGCGTCTGCCGACACCACCACGTGTTCCAGGCCCGGCCACTGGATCGCGGCCCATCCGGCTTCTGTTGCCAATCTCGTGCCTCCCGGTCATCGATGTAACTGGCTACTAATTTTGAAGGTTACAGAGAAAGCCGAGCCGGGTGCAACCGCTATACTGGTTTGATGGTTACCAGGCCAGATTCTGCCGGCCAGGTCGCGCCCGCCGGCCTGGAGCCGGTAAGGACCCTGCTCAACAGCTGGCTCATACCCAATGACTCCCGGCAGCCAGCCGACGAGTTCGGCCAGCTAGCCCGCGACCAGCGCTGGCGCGGACAGACGGCACGCCTGATGCGGGAGCTTCGCGATGACCTGCGCCAGGTTGTCGAGACCGGCGACACCAGTGACCTCAACGACTGGATCGCCCGGCTGGACCTCCGCCTCGCGGTCGATGACGGAAAGCTCGTCTACCGCCATCACGGCGGAATGGCCGGGGACCTGCTGGCCGCGGTCGTCGGCGCGATCGGCGACGGCAGCTGGCGACGGCTCAAGGCCTGCCCTGACTGTCACTGGGTCTTCTACGACAACACCCGTAATGGCGGCAAGCGCTGGTGCCTGATGTACGCAGGCGGTCCCGGAGGGCGGGCCTGCGGCACAATCGCCAAGGTGCGGCGTTACCGGCACCGGCAGGCCACCGCAGCCGAGAGCTAGCCTGGTCGCACGGGCCGAGCCTCAGCCGGGAAGGGGTCGACCTGCCACTCGGCTGGCACTTTCTGCTGTACCCCAGGGTTTCCGGCCGCTGAGCACATCCATGGCGTTGCGGTGGATGTAGGGATAGTCATGTCGTACCGTGACAGCGTATGGCTCCATCCAGCCAGCGATATAGGGGTGACGGTGGGACTGTTTCGACGCCAGTGTGATTGGCCGGACTGTGAGGCACTAGTCAGGTCGTCGGCAGATTCCAGTTCCGGGCAGTGCTCGCGGCACGGCTCTTGGGTGGAATGTCATAAACCGCACGTCCGGCTGATCGGCAAGCCGCGATGCCCGTTGTGCCGCTGGGAAGATCCCGATGTAGAGGACTGGGTGGAGGCAGACCGGCGAACTGCTGCCGATGAACGCCGGGAGCACGAGGCCGTCTCTAAGTCGGAGGCCGTATTCCGTGCTCAGGGATTCGATCAGGCCGCGGCCCGAGCCATGGCGAACAAGCAGTTCCGCGAGAACCAGCCCGCTCCTCGCAAGTGGTACCAAGGCGATATCAGGCGAGAGCGTGAAGAAGCTGACCGGCAGCGAAGGATCGCCGCCGGCGAGCTAGTCCGGTGCCCGGCATGTGGCATGAGCGTCAGAGCCTCGCAGCATGTGATTCTCGGTCATGATCGGGGTGGCTGGGATGATCCATACATAGCATGCGAAGGCGAGGGCACCGTTACCCAGGACGCATAGCGTAACGGCAAGCCGGTCTAGGACCGGGAGCGCTGAGTTCGCTAAGCACCGGAGAACCTTCGCGGCGCAGTCGAACGATGCATAGGCATGCGCTCGCTCACACACGCTATTCGGCAAGATCGCCGCTCCGGACATCACGCGCCGGAGGCCGGCACCGGCCTGCACACCGCGATATTCCTTGACCCGCCTCAACGACCGAGTCCTGCGCGCCGGCCTCGCGCAGCTCGCCGCCTCCGCGCCGCCCGGCAGAATGCGCCACACCCGGCAGAATGCGCCACACGGCGGCCGCCTACCAGGCCGTCATCGACGACAAGCGGCGGGTGCGGCGGTAGCCCGCGGTGTGACCATGGCCGGTGGTGCCATACGGGCCGCCACGGCTCGCATGAACTTCGCTCGGTCAGCTGATCCGTGCGAGCAGGTCGAGTAGTGCAACGGGGTAGAACGGCTCGGAGGCAGCGGCCAGCTCGGCCACAGACCACCAGCGGTGGCCGATGTTGTACTCCCGTTCGTCGGGTTCCATCCCGTCCGTCGACACCTCGGCCGCTGCGATCTTGAGCAGGAAGAAGTCCTGCTCCATCCGGTAGGCGATCCCGGCGAAGCTGAATTCGGTTACCTCATGCCAGACCGGCTCGCCGAGCTCGCCGGGACTGGCCGAGATCCCGGTCTCCTCGCGCAGCTCGCGCGCGGCCGCCTCGGCCAGGCTCTCGCCCGGATTGGCGCCGCCGCCTGGGACCAGCCAGTAGGGCTCATCGGGCTGGACTGGATCAAATCCATGCAGCAAGAGCACCCGGTCGGCGCTGTTCAGGACCAGTACCCGTCCGGCACGGCGCGGCGTGCGTCCTGGATCAGCCATGGCTGTCAAGATATCGGGTCCGGTGGCCGGTAATCGACGTACACAGGTGCGTAGGAGCAGGTCGCGCTGATGGTTGCGCTCCGCCAGCCCGTGCCCTTCAGCCAGCTGTCAGCTCCACCCGGTCCTGACCTGCAGCCAGCGGAGCGCTACCTCGGCGTGGGCACGCTGGAAGGCCCGCAGGGTGGGCAGGCCTGGCGGGTCCGGCTGGGTTCCCTTCCACAGGAAGAATCCGGCCAGAGCGGCCGCTACGACGGTCACCGCATCGGGGTCGGCGTGGCGCGCGAGCGGGTGCCGTGCCAGTACCTGCTCGGGCTCGGGGCCACCCTGCAAGGACAGGCTGGGCAGCATCGTCACCAGGTCGAACCAGGGCGGCGCGAGGCAGGCCCACGCCCAGTCAACGAAGATCACGCGGTCGGCAGTGAGCAGAACGTTGTCCGCCCGGACGTCGCCGTGCGCCAGGCATCCACCGCTGACGGCCTCGTTCCAGCCCGTCTCGACGGTGATGCACCGGTCCAGGTTGCGGGCCGTCCACGGATCGGCAGGCTGACTCGACGCGAGTGCCCTCCACCCGCGCCCGAGATCCTCGTAGCGGGAAGCGGCTGGAGGCGCGCTGATCGGAGCGGGCGTGAGCGCGTCGGCCAGATCCGTCATCGCGGCGAGAACCCGGTTGAGCTCGTCGGGCCGCCAGGGCATAGCCGGCAGCCGACCGGCGATGTCCTCAAGCAGCAGGATCACCCAGCCGTCGGAGTCGATGAACCCGAGCAGGCGCGGTGCCGGCGTGCCCGCGGGCAGCGTCGCCGTCAGTCTCGCCTCGGCGCGGTGGATGCCGGGTGATTCGGGGTTGAGGTCCCCGACGGCCTTCACGAAGGCCCGGTCGCCATTTCCGAGCGTCAGCCTCGCGGCGACGCCAGGCGAGAACCCACCCGGCTGGGTCACGGCATCGATCACCCGGCCGCCAAGCTGGCGCTCTATCTCGGCTCGCAGTCCGGCCGGGATAGCCGACCAGGGCAGGCGCTTCCCCTCGGCGGGCGGGGCACTTGTCGTCATCGGGTCATGATCGTCAGTTCCGCTGGTCCTGTGCAAATGAGATACGGTGCCCATCGAGTGCAGTGCCCATCGGATGCCGGGCACATCGGTACGGGTCAAGCCCGGGTGGCCTGGCTCGAGCGGGGGCCACGCGCCCAGATCTACAGCGTTGTCAGAATCTGAGGGCCGTCAGCGGTGATGGCGACCGTGTGCTCCACATGCGCGGCCCGGCTACCGTCCCCGCTGCGCAGGGTCCAGCCGTCGTCGTCGATCCGGTAGCTATCCCGGCCACCAGCCATGAACCACGGCTCGATGGCGATGACCAGGCCCTCGGCGAGCTTCAGGCCCCGCCCCGCCCTGCCGTCGTTGGGCACCGAAGGAGATTCGTGCATGGTGTGGCCGACCCCGTGCCCGCCGAAATCGGTATGCAGCCCGTAGCCGCCGGCGCGGGCTGCAGCGCCGATGGCGGCGGAGATGTCGCCGAGGCGCCCGTCAGGGATTGCGGCGGCGATCCCAGCGGCCAGGGCACGCTCGGCGGTCTCGATCAGTTTCAGGTCCGCGTGCCGTGGCGTGCCGACCGTGAATGAGATCGCCGAGTCTCCGGTCCAGCCGCCCAGGGTCGCGCCGAAGTCGAGGCTGAGCAGGTCGCCGTCGGCGAGCCGGTACGGCCCGGGGATGCCATGCAGGGCGATGTCGTTGACCGAGGCGCAGATCACGCCGGGGAACGGCGAGTGCGCGAAGCTCGGCTGGTAGCCCAGAAACGGCGAGGTGGCACCATACTCGGCCAGCACGTCGCGGGCGACCTGGTCAAGCTCGGCCAGGCTCACGCCGACGGCAGCGTGCTTGCGCATCGCTTGCAGCGCGGTTGCCACGACCCGGCCCGCGGGCCGCATCGCCTCGATTTCGGCTGGCGTTTTCAGCTCTACCACCGCTCCATGGTGGCATCTGCCCGGCAGTGCTCGCACAGCGGACCCGGCTGGCTCAATTCTCCCGGTCCGGGGTCCAGGCGTACGTCGTGGTGGTGGTGACCGGCTCGAAACCGAGGCGGCGCAGGATCGGGCGACTCATTGTCGTGGTCTCCACCCGCAGGTGCCGCAGCCCGCGAGCCGCGGCAAGCCTGGCCCGGTAAGCGACGATCGCGTGGTATATCCCGCGGCCGCGCCATTCCGTCCTGGTCGCGGCCGAACCGAGCCCGGCGAACTCCGGGCCCGGGCCGAACGAGATCCCGGCCGAGCAGACTGGCTCGTCACCTGCCATGGCGACGACGAGCGCGAAGCGCTCAGCGGCCAGCCCGGCCAGCAGCCGGTTAACGTGCCGGGCCCGGCGCGCGCTGCCGGGCAGCAGATCTTCCTGAGTGCTCGCGGCTGCCTCGACTCCGGCTTCATCGTGCACCTCGACCAGCCGTATTCCGGCCGGCGGCGGCACATCGCGGGCTATGGCGGCGGTTTCTGCAAACAGCAGCACTTCCTCCTCGTCCGGCACGAAACCGGCCCTGACCAGCCGATCCCCCAGGTCGCCAGGTTGGTCGTAGCCGAGGAGCTGCCATTCGAACGCCTCGCCCCGGCGCCGAAAAAAGTCCACCTGGGCGGCGATCGCTTCATCCGCGCTGCCGTCGTCGAGGTCCGACCAGCAGACGCAGGACAACCCCTGGCCCTGGACGGCTATCTCGCACAGCACGGCGTCAGCCGCCCGAACCTCGGCCACGCCGGCCCTCAGCACTGTCTGGTTGCGCCTGACCTGCTCATCGAAGTCGGCGCGCAGCTTGGTCATGTCCATCACGGGGCTTACCCGATCACGCAGCCGCGGCGGAGGCAAACGGATTACCGGCGCGCCGCGGTCAGGCCGGGACACTTGCCGCGGCATCCGGGCCGGATCGGGGACTACGCTTCGCCGGGTGGAGGTTCGCTCGCTTGGATACCGCACTGACCTGATGATCCGGGTTCTGGAGGGAAGCCAGGTCACCGATCGCGGTGACTATCTGGTGATCCGGACACCGCAGAGCCCGGACTACTGGTGGGGCACGTGACGCTGGGCATCGACGCCATCGACGCAAAAGCCGGCGACTTTCTGGCGGACATGCGCTCGGGGTTCTTCGCTGTACTGGCCGCGGACTGCCTGCACGAGCTCACGGCAGGCGGTCCGGGCGCGGAACCAGAGTTCCTGGCTGCCAGGCTCGCCGCCGAGGGGGCGCTGACCGAGGCGGGCCACGGCTGGTGGTTCGGGGCGTTCGTCGACGGTCAGCTCGCGGCCCAGGTCGGCGTGGTGACCGACGGGTCGGGCCTTGCCCGCTATCAGAACGTCGAGACGCATCCGGACGCGCGCCGGCAGGGCCTGGCCGGCGCGCTGGTATGGCATGCGGGGCATGCGCTGGGCAGCGGGGCCGGGACACTCGTCCTGGAGCGTCAGCCATGATCCGCGCGGCCCGGCCGGACGACGCCGCCGCGATTGCCGCGGTAGTCGCGGCGACGGGCCTGGAGGACGACTGGTCCGGGCGGAACCCGGCGTATGTCCGGCACATGCTGCAGGTCGGCCGGGTGCTGGTGGCCGAGGCCGACGGCCGGGTGGTCGGATTCGGCGCGGCCCAGCAGGTCGGGTCGGTCAGCATGCTCGGCGACCTGTTCATAGACCCGGCCGTGCACGGATCGGGCATTGGCCGCTCGATCCTGACTGAGCTGTGGGCTGACGCGACCCGCCGGATGCTGTTCAGCAGCCTGCATTCGAACGCGCTGCCGCTGTACACCAGCTTCGGCCTCGATGCCTGGTGGCCGCTGCTGTACCTGCACGGCGATGTTCGCGCCCTGCCGCTGCCGCCCGGCTGGACCGCGGCACCGGCCGCCCCGGATCAGGTCAGCGCGCTGGTGCTCGCCTGGACCGGCATCGACAGGACGGCAGACTGTCACTGCTGGGCTGCCCGCCCGAACGGAGCCGGCGTGGTCGTCCTGCACGGGGGCGCACCGGTAGCGGCGGGTACGGCAGCGGGACCGCCTGACGACTTCGGGCTCGTGCGCCTGGCGATGAATCCTGACGCCGACGATCAGGCCGCCGTGGCGGCCGTGCTGACGGCGCTCGCCGGGCTGACCCAGCCGGGCCCGGCGACGACCGTCTACCTGCCCGCGCCGCATCCGGCGGTACGGGCTTTGCTCGGGGCTGGCTGGCGGGTGCGTGAGATCGACCTGTTCATGGCATCGGAGCCCGGCCTGCTCGATCCGCGGCGGGCCGTGCCGTCGGTCTGCCAGGCCTGACCTGCCCGGCCACCGGAGGCCGGGGCCGGGGTGGCAGGCTTGACCGCGTGGCAGACGCGATCGTGGTGGGCGCCGGGCTCGCGGGGCTGGTAGCCGCGGCTGAGCTGGTGGCGCTGGGCCGGAAAGTGATCCTGCTCGACCAGGAGCCCGAGGCATCGCTCGGCGGCCAGGCCTTCTGGTCCTTCGGCGGGCTTTTCTTCGTGGACTCTCCCGAGCAGCGGCGGATGGGTATCAAGGACGGCTACGACCTGGCCCTGCAGGACTGGCTGGGCAGCGCGGGGTTCGACCGGCCCGAAGACGAGTGGCCACGCAAGTGGGCTGAGGCATATGTCGGGTTCGCGGCCGGTGAGAAACGAGCCTGGCTGCACAGTAAGGGGGTCCGCTTCTTCCCGATAGTGGGCTGGGCGGAACGCGGCGGATACGGGCCGCAGGGTCACGGCAACTCGGTGCCGCGGTTCCACATCACCTGGGGCACCGGCCCCGGCGTGGTCGCGCCGTTCGAGCGCGAGGTCCGGGCCGCGGTCAGAACCGGCGACCTGCAGTTGAAGTTCCGGCACCAGGTCGATGCGCTCACGGTGACCGGCGGCGTCGTGGACGGCGTGCGCGGCAGCATACTGGCGCCATCGCACGCGGCCAGGGGTGAGCAGAGCTCGCGGGAGGTGATCGGCGAGTTCGAGCTTCATGCCCAGGCGGTGCTGGTCACCTCGGGCGGAATCGGCGGCAACCATGAGCTCGTACGCAAGTACTGGCCCGCGCGGATGGGCGCGGCGCCCGGCCACATGCTGTGCGGCGTGCCCGGCCACGTCGATGGCCGGATGCTCGCGATCGGCGAGGCTGCCGGAGCGTCGGTCATCAATCCCGACCGGATGTGGCACTACACCGAGGGGATTCAGAACTGGGATCCGATCTGGCCGCTGCACGGGATCCGGATCCTGCCCGGACCGTCCTCGCTCTGGCTGGACGCGACCGGCCAGCCGCTACCCGCGCCGCTGTTCCCCGGCTTCGACACCCTCGGCACGCTCGAGCACATCCTGAGCACGGGTTACGACTACACGTGGTTCGTGCTCACGCAGAAGATCATCGAGCGCGAGTTCGCCCTGTCCGGCTCGGAGCAGAACCCGGACCTGACCGGCAAGAGCATCGGCAAGCTGCTCCAGCGGGTGAAGCCGGGCGCACCGGGGCCGGTGGCCGCCTTCATGCGGCACGGGGCGGATTTCCTCGTCGAGGATGACCTTGCGGCCCTGGTGGCAGGCATGAACAAGCTGATTGGCGAGGATCTCATCGAGCCGGCCCGCCTGCAGCGGCTGATCGAGGCGCGCGACCGCGAGGTCGCCAACCCGTATACGAAGGACGCGCAGCTCACCGCCATTCACGGGGCCCGCCGCTACCGCGGCGACAAGCTGATCCGGGTGGCCAGACCGCACCGGTTCCTGGACCCGGCCGCCGGGCCGCTGATCGCGGTCCGGCTGCACATCCTGACCCGCAAGAGCCTCGGCGGCCTGCAGACGAACCTGGACGGCCAGGTTCTGCGGCCCGGCGGGGACCCGGTGCCCGGCCTGTACGCGGCGGGCGAGGTCGCGGGATTCGGCGGCGGCGGAATGCATGGCTACCGCTCGCTGGAGGGCACGTTCCTCGGCGGCTGCCTGTTCTCCGGCCGGACCGCCGGGCGCAGCGCGAGCCGCGCGATCGGGTGACGTACCGGGCCGGTTTCTACGCGGTGCTGTTGCCCGGCTCCGCCGGCAACTTCAGCGACTTCGGCGGCAATGTGAAGACCGAGGCGGTGAGTGGGCCGTGCAGTAGAGCGCGCGGGTAGCTAGCCAGCACGACGGAAAGGCCCGGCCGCCTCCGAGGTGACCGGACCTTTCCGTCGTTGACAGCCAAAATCCGCTGGATCATACTGGCGAGTAACCTCGAGGTTTGTGACCGGTCACGGGCATTTCCGCAAATGCCGCGACGAGGCGGCACGGTGATTCACGCCTGCAGTAGTCACGAGCCTGCGAGGGAAAATGAAACGTCCCCGGCTTCATCGCATCTTCGGCATGTCCGCGGTCGTGGCTGGCGCCGCGATCGCGCTGGTCGTCAGCTCGGTACCGGCCCAGGCAGCGACGCTGCCGCTGGAAGGCGAGGCATCCGCCTTCATCAACTCGACGTTCTTCTGGAATTACGGCGCGTCGCCGCCGGGCGCCAATCAGCACTGCACTCCGTCCGCCGAGCATCCCTATCCCGTCGTGCTGGTGGAAGGAACTTTCTCCAGCATGTACAACTCGTTCGGAGCGATCTCACCGGACCTGGTCAATAACGGCTACTGCGTCTACGCGTTCAATTACGGTCAGACCATCCCGCTGACCGGAATCTTCGCGACGGGCGACATAGCCACCTCCGCATCGGAGCTGGCGACCGAGGTTAACAGCGTCCTGGCCGCCACTGGCGCCAGCAAGGTCGACCTGGTCGGCTGGTCTCAGGGCGGCATGATGCCGCGCTACTACATCAACAACCTGGGCGGCGCGTCCAAGGTCAACATGCTGGTCGGCTTCGCCCCGTCGAACTACGGCACCACGCTCGACGGCCTGGTGTACCTGATTTCCGACCTAGGCGCGCTCGGGCTCGCTACGGCGCTGCTCTCGCTCACCTGCGATGCCTGCGTCCAGCAGATCCAGGGATCGTCGTTCCTTGACCAGCTCAACGCGACGCCCACTGTTCCTGGCGTGCAGTACGTGGTCATCGAGACCCAGGATGACGAGGTGGTCACCCCTTATACGAACGCCTTCCTGCCCGCCGGGCCGAACGTGCAGAACATAACCCTGCAGAATCAGTGCCCGCAGGATGCGAGCGATCATCTGTCCATCGCCTATGACTCGAACGCGCTTCAGGACATGGTCAACGCGCTGGGCGCCGACAACCCGGACTTCCAGCCGACCTGCGCCTCGGTCGGACCGATTATCGGGAACGTGTAAGCGAACATGCGGGTGGCCAGGCGACCCGCCTGGTCACCCGCTACTCTCGCACCCGTGCGCGGGCCCAGAACGCGGGGACACAGCCAGTTCCTTGCCACCTGCCCGGCCGGACTGGCCCGGATTCTGCGTGATCAGCTGGCCACGGTGACGGGCATCGATGTGACCGCGCGCGGCAGCGACGGAGCGTCTGACTACGTGCTATTCGAAGCCGACCGGCCGGGCCGCGCGGAGGCACTGCGATGCCGGCTGGCCGACGGCGTGTTCGCGGAGGCCGGCCGGGCGAAGCGCAGCCCGGACCCGGTGGCGCAGGCGGCGCGCTGCTGGCAGCCCGAGTCGGTCCAGCGGGCGCTGTCGGTCTGGGCGGAGCAGGTGCGGCCGCTGAGCGCGGTCATGAGCTTCCAGGTGACGACGCGAGTGCGGACCGGCCCGCAAGCGCCGCGGGCCGGCCTGCGCCGGGCGATGATCGAGGCGATCACGCGCTACCGGCCCCGGTGGCAGCCATCGGCCTCGGGTGAGCTCGAGATCTGGCTGTCCGAGTGGCGCGACGGCGAGCTGGTGACCGGCCTCCGGCTGGGCGGGAACCGGGCCGGCCTGGCGGCCCTGCCGGCCGCCGTGGCCGCGGCGATGGTGCATCTGGCCGGCGAGGCCGGCGGTGTGCTGCTCGATCCCAGCTGCGGGCCAGGCACGATCGTGGCCGAGGCGGTCGCCGCCGGCTGGACGGCCGAGGGCTCGGAAGGTCACGCCAGCGCGATCCTCGAGCCCGACGGCTCCGTCGACGCGTGCGTGACCAGGCTCGGGCCCGACGAGGACCTCGCGCCCGCGCTGGCCGAGATGAGCCGGGTTACCCGCGGCGGCGGCGCCGTGGTCGTGCTCGCGGCGGACATCGCCGAGCATCCGCCCGCGCTGCGGCTGCGCCGGCAGGTTCCGGTCCGGCTAGGCTCCGGCCGGCAGGTGATCTGGGTGTTCCGGCGGGCGTAGTCAGTGGCGGCAGCTGCCCCAGAACACCGTGCAGGCGGCAGTTCCGCAGCACGGTTCCTGGACCCGCGACCGCCGGCTCAGTTGATGAGCGGGCTGGCCGAGAGCTACCTGGCGCGGCGGCGGCCGAAGGCGAAGTACGACACCGGGCCGATCATGTTCACGGCGGCGGCCGCACGCCAGAGCCGCTTCGGTCCCCGGATCTGGCTCGCTGGCCGTCGCCTGATGTCGATCAGCATCGCGATCTTGAGTGCCAGCTCGGTCAGCGCGAGCACCTTGATCGCGTTCCGCTGACCCTCACTGAGGTCACTCCACCACTTATTGTCCGCCCGCGCTTTCTCACCCAGACTGTGCGGCATCGACGCCTCCCGCCTGCTTGTATATCACCGCATCCGGGCGGCGGCAGCCCGGCTACGGCAGCAGGGCCAGCGCGTCGAGGTCGATCGCGTGCTGCGCATGCCGGGACGCCATGGCCGCGAACATCTCGTCGCCGCGCGGTGTCTGCTGGACCACCATGGCGGCCACGATATCCATCACGATGCCGCTGAACGCGTGCCTGCGATAGCCGTTCCAGCAGTCGTGCCAGCTCAGCGTGACCCCTCGGGCGGTGAGCGCGTCGTGATACTCGCGGACGAGCGCCTCCTCGTGCCGCCGCCGCTGCCGGACCGGGAGGCTGGAGGCAAGGAAGTAGGCCAGGTCGCCCGCGGCGGCACCATAGCCGCAGGTCTGCCAGTCCAGCACCACTGGCCGGGCCCCGCCGAACAGCAGGTTGTCGGCCCGGAAGTCGCCGTGCACGATCGTTGACGGCTGGCCGTCGCCGCGGGCCAGATAACCCGGCGCGTGCGGCAGGAAGTCCTCGATGAGGCTGAGGGTGCCCGGCTCCACCCGGCCGGAGTATCGGTCGCGGAAGCCGGGATACAGGTGGAGAAGCACGGATGCCAGGAACGACGCACCGCCGGGGCTGGACCGGTTCAGCCAGCGCAGGCGAGCGAGGTCCTGGCTACCCCAGCCCGCCGCATGCAGCGCCGCTAGCTCCTGGATTGCCGCGGCCGCCTCGTCCACGCCGATCCCGGCTAGCTGGTCTCCCGGCTGCGCGGGCGAAAGGTCCTCCAGCAGCACCACGTACTCGTCCGGCTCGGGATCGTAGGCCGCGAAATAGCAGCCCGGCAGCGAGACGGGGAGGCCGGCGGCGACCTGCCCGTAGAAGCTCGCCTCGATCTCGTAGGTGCGGAAGGCCCGCGCGGCGCCGCGGCTGGCGGCGTCCGCGGCCGGCACCTTGGCGACCAGCGTCGGCGGCAGCCCGGCCTCGCGATCGTAGGTCAGCCGCAGCCGGAAAGTGTCGGACACCTGACCGGTGCCGACCGGCTCGGTCACCACCGCGGTGACCTCGCCGCCGTGCAGGCGGTCGGCCAGGGCCCTGGTCAGGAACTCGGCCGTGAGGTCATGACCGCCGGAGACGCCCGTGCTGGTCATCGGGCCGGTCACTGGCCCGCCCCCAGAAATGACCAGCCGTGCTCGCGCCAGCCGGGCGGCTGGTTCCATTCGGTCCAGCCATAGCCGGTCCTGCCGTCGTCGGCGGTGAAGCGGCACAGGGCCCGCGGGAAATGGGACAGCCTGCCATCGGGTGAGGTCATCGCCACCGGCGCGAACGCCAGCGGCTCGGCCGTCATCGGGGCGGTAGCCAGCAGCAGCCGGGAACTGGCCGGGAGGTCGTCCGCGCCGAACGTCGTCTCGGCGCAGAAGCCGGCCAGGTGGCGGAGCTCGCCCGCGGGTGTGACCTCGAAGGACGGCCACGGGATCGCGAACCCGATGTTGGCCTGCATGCCGTGAAAGCTCGTACCGTCCGCGAGCCGCCCCGATGACCAGAGCCAGGAAATCCGCCACCAGTCGCGCTCACCCCAGCTGTGGTCCCGCTCGCCGTGGCCGTCAAAGGCTATCGGTCGGCCGTCCACCGTCACCGTGCCCGTGACCCGGCACGGCACCTCGTACCTGGGCAGGTCCTTGTACGGGTACACACCGCCGGCCGTGGTCCATTTCAGGTTCAGAGTGAGCGGGACGGTATCGCAGCTGGCGACATCGCCGTAGGCCGCGCTGGCCTGCGGCAGCACGGCCGCCGTCGGCGCGTCCAGGTGCAGGCGGACGGTCTCGAACGGGGTGGTGATGCCCTGGCTCGCGGCGTAGGCGTCGGTCCGCAGGTCGGTGCGAGAGGGCAGCGGTGCCGCGTTGTCCGCCACCAGCACCGTGGGCTGCCCCGGACGCACCAGGCAAGCCCAGTACCAGGCCCGTTCCCAGTTCGGGTACAGGCCGAGCCGGACGTAGCCGCCGACCGAGCCGTCGGGCGCGGCGAAGTCGTAGTACCAGGACTCGTTCCAGAGCTGCTCGTGGCCGGGCGGATGCGGCTGCTCGTCGGCAGCCGACGGCATCCAGGTCCCGTGATCTACGATCTTCACCATCTAGCGGCCTCCCGTGTCATTTGGTGGAGGATGGCATGAGCCTGGCCGGATCGCAATGAGAGGTGCGGCATGCAGATTGACGCGGGCGCGCAGGTCACGTCCTCGCTGCTGGAGGTCGAGTCCTCGGTGATCGCGGCCGAGGATGCCGGGTACGACGGGTTCGGCGTGCCGGAGACCAGGCACGACCCGTTCACGGTGCTGTCGCTGGCGGCGCGCGCGACGAGCACGATCTCGCTGCACTCGGCGATCGCGGTCGCGTTCGCGCGTAACCCGATGACCGTCGCGGTTCAGGCCAACGACATCCAGCTGATCTCGGGCGGGCGGTTCCGGCTCGGCCTCGGGTCCCAGGTGCGGGGACATATCGAGCGTCGCTACAGCATGCCCTGGAGTCATCCGGCCGCGCGGATGGAGGAATTCATAGCCGCGGTCAAGGCCATCTGGCACTGCTGGGCAAGCGGCGAAAGGCTGGCGTTCCGCGGCCAGTTCTACCACCACACGCTGATGACGGACTTCTTCAACCCCGGGCCGAACCCGCACGGCGACCCGCCGATCCTGCTGGCGGCGGTCGGCGAGCTGATGACCAAGGTGGCGGGCCGGGTGGCCGACGGGATCTTGTGCCACGGCTTCACTACCGAGGCCTACCTGCGCGAGCGGACGCTGCCTGCGCTCCGGGAGGCCCGCGGCAGCCTGGAGGGATTCGAGGTGAACCTGCCCGTCTTCATCGTGTTCGGGAGGGATGAGCAGGCACGGGTCGCGGCCGAGAGGGGCGTGCGCGGGCAGATCGCGTTCTACGGCTCCACCCCCGCCTACAAGCCGGTACTGGAACTGCACGGCTGGGGGAGCCTGGCCGACCGGCTGAACGAGCTGTCCCGTCAGCAGGCCTGGGCCGAGATGGCCGCCCTGATCGACGACGACGTGCTCGGTGCGTTCGCGGTGACGGGCGAGACCCCGGCGGCCGTTGCCGCGGAGATCAACTCCAGGTTCGGCGACGTGATCACCCGGCTGTCGTTCTACGCGCCCTACCGGGCCGACCCCGACGAGGTCGCGGCACTGGTCGCCGCGCTCCGCGCCTAGATGCACCCGGCCCTGTTCACGATCTGGCGCACCGGTCCCGGCCGGCTGGCGACGATGGCCCGGCCCCGCGGCGGCGACTGGCTGGCGGAGGAATTCGAGGACCTGGCGCTGGCGGGCGTGAACATCGTGGTGAGCATGCTGACCGACGCCGAGACCGCCGAACTCGGGCTGCTGGACGAGGCCGCCGCCGCCGAGGCGGCCGGGGTCGAGTTCGGCCGGCTGCCCACCGCCGACCGGCAGGTGCCCGGTCGCGACGCGGCCCTGGCGATGGCGACCAGGCTTCGCGACCGGCTGGCCCACGGTGCCAGCGTCGCGCTGCACTGCCGCTACGGGATCGGCCGGTCCTCCACGCTCGCCGCGGCCGTGCTTGTGCTGGAGGGCGCCGATCCCGACAATGCCTGGACCAGGATCTCCGTGGCCCGCGGCCTCCCGGTACCCGACACCCAGGCTCAGCGGGACTTCGTCAGGACGCTCGCCGGTCTGCCTCACAACTGACCCGGCTACGCCGTCATAGGGGTGAGACACCGGTTCGGATGGCAGGAGACCACCATGGAAGCCAGGCTCAACTACTTCGGCAACGAGATCACGGGCAAGTTCGTGAAATACATCAACTCGGCGGGCATGGCCCTGCACGCGTCGGCGCTACCGCCCGCGACGCAGGAGCTGGTCAAGCTGCGGGCCAGCCAGATCAACGGCTGCGGCCAGTGCACCGACATGCACGCCAAGGACGCGCTGCACGCGGGCGAGACCCAGCAGCGGCTCAACCTGGTCGCGGCCTGGCGCGAGGCGACGGTCTTCACCGATGCCGAGCGGGCCGCGCTGGAACTCACCGAGGAGGGCACCCGCATCGCCGACGCCGCGGGCGGCGTCAGTGACGAGGTCTGGGCGAACGCTCAGAAGCACTACGACGAGGACCAGCTCGCCGCCCTCGTGTGCATCATCGCCCTCATCAACACCTGGAACCGACTGAACGTCATCACCCGTCAGCCCGCCGGCGACTACGAGCCCGGCCAGTTTGGATGAGCCCGCCGATCAGCACCACGCGCTGCCCGCTGGCCGGCCTCGGCCAGCGGGCAGCCTCGTTCCGGGTCCCTGGGCGGGCTGTCACATTTTTCCCGGCCCACGAGTCATAGGGATGTAACCCGACTAGGAGGTCACCATGGAAGCCCGGCTCAGCTACTACGGCAACGACGTCGCGACTAAGTTCGCGAAGTACATCAACTCGGCCGGCGCAGTCGTGTCCGCATCGGCGCTGCCATCCGCCACCCAGGAACTGGTCAAGATCCGCGCCAGCCAGATCAACGGCTGTGCGGGCTGCCTCGACATGCACACCAAGGATGCCGAGCACGCCGGGGAAACCTCGGTGCGCCTGAACCTGGTCGCGGCCTGGCGGGAGGCGACGGTCTTCACCGATGCCGAGCGGGCCGCGCTGGAACTCACCGAGGAGGGCACCCGCATCGCCGACGCCGCGGGCGGCGTCAGTGACGAGGTCTGGGCGAACGCTCAGAAGCACTACGACGAGGACCAGCTCGCGGCCCTGGTGTGCCTGGTCGCTCTCATCAACACCTACAACCGGCTGAACGTCATCACCCGTCAGCCTGCCGGCGACTACAAGCCCGGTCAGTGGGGGTGATCCGGGGCGTCCGCGCGGATGCGCCGTCGTCAACCGGCCGCTCCAGCACCGCGGACTGAGGTAGGTCATCTTCGCGAAGTCGCCGATGGACAGCCGGACCGGGCGGTGGCTCATGAGGACCAGCCTGGACGCTCCCCCCGAGGGAGAGACAAGTCGCTACCACCAGCGCAAGTCGATGGGCCAGGTGTCTACTACGTCCTCGCCGGAGAACAGGTACAGCCGCTCGTGATAGGCCATCGTCGGGTCCACGTGCCCGGGCACAAGCAGCACGCGGTCCCCGACCTTCCTCGGGGGCGAGAACGTGGTGTGCTCGTCGGAGCAGAACCAGACGTCCGAGCCGGGCAGCTCGGGGTTGCCGTGGTCCATGCCGAACGCCTTCAGCCCCGCGTCGGCCACCGACCACTCCGGGGCGGACGAGATGACGCTCGCAAGCACGAACACCGCCTGCCGGAACGGGTGGCCCTGCCGGCCGTACTGCGCGTCCATAAGCGCGTAGGACCCGGCCTGGATCTCGGTCGCCCAAGGGTTGCAGTCGTAGGTGCCGGTCCCGCCCGCCGAGATCAGCTCGCCGCCCACATCGGCAGCCGCCGCGACCAGCAGTTCCATCGACTGGCGACACTGGGCGGCCCTCTCGGCGCCGTCCTCCACGATCATGACGTGGCCCTCGTAGCCCATGACCCCGCGGACCCGCAGGCCCCGTTCCCGTGCCAGGTCGGCAAGCTCGCCGGCGCGGTCGGGTGGGCAGCCGCAGCGCGGCAGGCCGACGTTCACGTCGATAATGACCTCGCGGACCCCGCCGCGCGCGGCCGCGTCGACGGTCTCGACGGAGTCGACGGCCAGGGTGACCCTGGCACCGCCCGCGACCAGCGCACCGAGCCTGCTGGCGTCCAGAACCTCGTTGGCCAGCATCAGGTCCTGGCCGAGGCCGGCCGCGACCATTCCCTCGCACTCGCGGATGGTGGCACAGGTGAAGCCGTGATGACCGGCCTCGGCCTGGCGGCGGGCCAGGCTTGTGCACTTGTGCGCCTTGACGTGCGGCCGGAGCTTGGCACCGGGAAGCGCCGCCCGCATCGTCTCGATGTTGTGATCGAGGGCCTCGGCGTCGACGACCAGCGCCGGTGTCGGCAGGTCAGCTACCTTTCGGGTGGGAATCACCTGCCCAACGATAACGGCCGCCCTGAGCAGGCGATCATCGGGCCGAGGGCTGATATACCGGGACCATGACCGCAGAGAGTGCCGCGGGGCAGATGCGCCGGTGGGCGACGGTACTGCTGGGCGCGCTGGACGGCGAGCAACGGGCACAGGCCGCGCTGCCGTTCGCCGACGATGCGGCCAGGCGGTGGCTGGAGTACCGCCCGCTCAGCCGACCGGGCGCGTGCCTGGCCCTGGCCAGCCCGACGGCGCGGAAGGCGGCGCATCGGCTTCTCTCGACCGCGCTGAGCGATCACGGCTACGCCCAGGCGGCGGTCATCATGGCCCTAGAGGAAGTCCTGGACCGGCAGGAGTGCTGGCAGCGCGGCAGGCACAGCGGCGACTACTGGGTGAGCGTATTCGGCGACCCGTCCGGTGACGGCACGTGGTCCTGGCGGTTCGAGGGCCATCACCTGTCCGTGACCATGACGGTGCGGGACGAGGAGATCTCCCCGGCGCCGGTGTTCCTCGGCGCCAATCCGGCGGCGGTGTGGTACGCCGGGCGCCCGGTGTCGCGGCCTCTGGGCCCGGAGGAGGATCTCGGGCGGGACCTGCTGGAGTCCCTGGATCCCGAGCAGCGCGCGACCGCGACCGTATCCGACCGCGCCCCCTATGACATCCGCAGCGCGACCCGCCCGCGCGCACAGGACTCGCTGCGGCCGCTCGGCATCGCGGCAGGCACGCTCGACCGCGGGCAGCGGGAGCTGCTGGCCGAGCTGATGGCCCTGTATCTCGGTCGGCTCTCCCCTGACCTGGCGGCCGCCGAGCTGGCGCGCGCGGGCGAGCTGCATTTCGCCTGGGAGGGCCCGGCCGGGCCCGGCCTGCGGCACTACTACCGCATCCAGGGCGACGACCTGCTGATCGAGTACGACAACACGACCGACGACGGCAACCACGCGCACACCGTGCTGCGACGGCCGCGCAGCGACTTCGGCGCCGACCTCCTGGCCGCGCACAGAAGTTTGGAGCACAGTGGCGCGGAGCGCTAGCGATTCATGGCCGACTCGACGATCGCGTCGAGCCTGCCGCTGTGCGCGCCCCGCCAGTAGACGTGCCCGCAGTCCCGGCACCGTGAGAAGACCTGATAGGAACGGCGGGTACCGGGCTGAAGGCGCGGCGAGACCTCGGCCTTCGTGGCCGGAGCCAGCAGTCCGTTGCAGGCGGTGCACCGAGTCCAGGGTGCGAGCGGTGGCGCGAAGCGGTCCAGTACGTCGGCGAACTGCGCGGCGGGCCGGGCGCCGCGCACGAAGGCACCCAGCCAGAGGCTCCGGCGGCGCAGGATCCCGCGGTCCTGGGTCAGCAGCACCCGCCGGCCGGCGTTGGCCTGGTCGATCAGCTCGTCGTCGTCGGCATCGGTCGAATATGCGGCGTCGACACCGACCAGCCGGAGCCAGCGGGCCACCGTTCCCAGGTGCACGTCGAGCACGAACCGGTGCGGGCTTGGCCGCTGCGGCCTGCGGACGGCTTGCACCCGCACGACGTCGCCGCCGCGCGGGCGGTAACCGGGGGCAGCGGGCCGGCCGTTGACCACCAGCTCGCCGACCTCGGTGAGCGGCACGCCGACGGACTCGACGACGTGGCCGAGGGTGGAGACTCCGTCACAGGCGATGTGTGCAGGGCGCCCGTGCTGACCAGAACGACTGCGCCGACGGAACATCTCCAGCTCGGCCGCGACCGTTATCTCCACCACGGGGAATTCGGCCTCCGATCCGGCCATACCTCAGGTGTGCCCGCTACTGGCCGGTTAAGACAGGGGCGCGCTCCCCGACGGGCCGGCGGGGCCGCACTGGCCAGCTGGTGGCCGCAGGCTTCGGCTCGACGATCTCCTGATCAGCTTCCCGTGCCCAGGACCTCGGCCAGGCCGGAGAAGGTGAATTCGGCCCGGTCCGCGCTGACGGCCGTGCTGAGCAGCCGGGTCATGTACGGGTCCATCTCGGGCAGGTCATCCAGCGGGTGCCAGCCGACCTCGGACATCTCGCCGTCGTGGACCTGGGCGGTGCCGCCGGTCGGCCGGCAGCGGAAGCAGTACTCCAGGTACTGGACCTGGTCCCCGTTCCTGTAGGTCATCTGCGGCGAGACGCCGACGGATGTCAGCACCTCGGGTACCGCGACGATCCCGGTCTCCTCGAAAACCTCCCGCACCGCCGCGTCGGCCGGGTGCTCGGCCGGGTCGATGATGCCGCCGGGCAGGGTCCAGCGCCCGTTGTCGGCCCGGCGGCCGAGCAGCACCCGGCCGTCGTCGAACACAACGCCTATCGCCGTCGACAGCCACAGCAGGTCGTGGCCGATCTTCTCACGCAGGTTCAGCACGAACTCGGGGGTAGGCACCCAGCTATTGTGCCGGTCGGCCCGGCTAGCGCTGCCACCGGATTGCTGCCAGTCGCTTCGGCGTGACGTAGCCGTTGTCGGCGAACCACCGAGCTGAGTCCTCGATCGCCAGCCTGGCCGGCCGGGACTTGTGCCCGATCTCCGCCCGGGCGCGGTCATCGTTGAAGATCATCTTGGTGGTGGACATCCGGGCGCCTTCCAGCGGCACGTGCGGCTCGCGCCGGAGCAGGCGGCCCTCGATGAGGCTGGACGCAACGGCGGCGGGCAGCAGCACGGACTTCGGCACCTCGAACCTGGGCATCGGCAGGTCCGCGCAGTCCGCCAGCGCCCGCAGGATCTCCCGCATCGTCATGTTCTCGCCGCCGAGGATGTAGCTGCGGCCCTTCCGGCCGTGCTCGAGCGCGGCGATATGGCCGAGCGCCAGGTCATCGACATGACAGACGTTCATCGCGGTGTCCGCGAATGCCGGCATCCGGCCGTTGAGGAAGTCCAGGACCATCTTCCCGGTCGGGGTGGGCGCCAGGTCTCCGGGCCCGAGCGGGAACGTCGGCAGCGCCAGGCTTACGTCCAGGCCCTCGGCCGCGGCCCGCAGCACCTCATGCTCGGCCGCGAACTTCGTCTGCTTGTAGTGGCCGAACATGTGGGCGATGTCGGCATAGGAAGTCTCGTCGGCCGGTGCCCCGTTCCCGGTCCCGTCCAGGCCGATCACGCCGACGGTCGAGGTGTAGACCATCCGCTGGCAGCCGGCGGCCCGCACGGCGTCGATGACGTTCAGCGTGCCGCCGACGTTGACGGCCTGGAAGACGCGCGGGTCGCGGGCCCAGAACCGGTAGATGGCGGCCAGGTGGAACACGTAGCGCGCGCCCGCGAAGATCGATCGCAGGGCCGGGGCGTCCCTGACGTCCGCGGTAACGACCTCGACATCCATGCCCGCCAGGTTGCGGCTGTCCGCGCCGGGCTCGGTGACGGCCACCACGTGCGCGCCGGTGGCCTGCACGGCCCGGGTGACGGCCGACCCGATGAAGCCCGATGCGCCGGTGATGACGATCCTGTCGCCGGGCTCGATCGGCGCGGCCGCGGCCTCCGAGTACGCGGCCGGCGGCTGGTCCCGCGGCCTGTCCTCGGCGGTGATCGAGCCCTTGCCTGCCGACGGGCGGGTGCGGCCCGACTTGCGGCCCAGGGCGCCGCGCGCCATCGTCGCGCCGACTTCGAGCGCGAGGCCCGTTCCCTTCTGGGCGTCGGTCATGACATCGTCCAGCGCGGCGATGAAATACTCGACTTCCTCGGGCCCGCTGATCAGCGGCGGAAGCAGATTGATGATGTTCACGTTGTCGGCCGCGACCTGGGTGATGATCCGGTGCCGGTGGAAGAGCGGCACCACCACCAGCTGCGTGAACATGCCGGACCGCAGCCGCTCGACGGTGCGGAACCTGCGGGCGGCCCCCTTGGCGTCCGGCTCGCCGAACTCAATGCCGAGCATCAGGCCGAGCCCGCGGACATCGCGGATCAGCTCGTGCCGCTCGGCCAGGGACCTGAGGCCGTCCTGCAGGGCCAGGCCGGTGCGCTGCGCGCGGGCGACGATGTCCTCGTCGTCGAACGCGGCCAGGGTGGCCAGGGCGGCGACCATGGCGAGCTGGTTGCGGCCGAACGTGCTCGAGTGCTTGAGCGCGTCCTCCATCGAGTCATAGACGCTGGCGAAGATCTTCTCGGTGGTCAGCATCGCCCCGATGGGCACGTAGCCGCCGGACAGGGCCTTGGACAGCGTGATGATGTCGGGCTTCAGGCCCCAGTGCTCGTGGCAGAAGAACCGGCCGGTTCGGCCGAGC